>ASMQ01000015.1 GCA_000405245.1 Candidatus Aenigmarchaeum subterraneum SCGC AAA011-O16 | reverse complement strand
GAATGCTCCGGCAAGCGAAAAATCAGAATATTTTTTGACAAATTTTCTCTAGATTACATTCATACGGATTCTTCTGGCAAACGAGTTTACAATGTTTTTATTTTTGATATTCCTGCAGGTTCCTTTTCTAATCCGAATGCAATAACAATACCAATTAATGATGGTCTAAAGAGCTGGAATGCCGCGAATCCGGATTTTCAAATAGGGCCAGATGACAGACAACCTCCGCTCTGCGCTTCGCGAGGAGGTACAGGCATCAAATATTCTGAAGACTGCTGGAACAGCTATGCTGATAGTTTGTTGAATGACAAAAATACTTTTCTGTCACAGAGCGGTGGAGCGTCCTGTCTTTTCCTCACTAATCAGGGGACAGATAACAATTACAATGGAAAAGTCAAGATGAGAATCGGTTGGTTTGAATCAGGCTCTGCATCGAACGATAAAAAGATAATTTATTATGTCGCATCTATATGTGATGATAGCAGTGGTTGAATGACACAAACAATAAGCGAGACAAGGCAATGGATATACATTGTTATAGCCGCGGCAATTTTAACCGTGATTGCTGCTCTTGTAATAAATAACATAATCAAAATTATTATACAAGCGAGTTGATTTTATGTCGATGGAACAATTCGGAGGGATGGCTGGAGCTCTTTTCCTAGTTTTGGTTCTCATCGGAATCATATATTTTGTGATGGTATACGTGATTATCGGTCCCTGCTTAGGTTTGGACTTCTGGGGTTGTGTGAGAGAAGGGTTGTTAAGAATACGAGGTTCTTAAGATGTCAGTAGAACCGATTATAACAATAGCTGCTGTAACAATCGGCATTGTCATTGCTATAATTTTCATATTTTTTGTTGCAGGCCCTTTTGTGTGCGGGTCTACTAATGTCTGCTGGGGAAGGGATGTTGTCTGCCCACTTTTAATCGGTAGAGTAGTCGGATGGTTTATTGATGCAGTAACCTTAGGACAGGGTGGACGGATTGCTTCAGGTGTTGCTTGCTCGGGACTTAGGTTCTGATATTTATGAGTCTACCAACAGAACAGCCAACGAGAACCTTGATATGGATTGCTTTAGCTGTAGCATCGCTTCTTGTGGGGCTGTTTGTTTTGTCAGGAGTTATTTTAAAGTCTAAAATCGCTGGCATTATAGTCTGCGGTCTCCTCTTTGCTTTCCCGAGAGGACTTGGAGCTATCGCTGCCCTGTTTCTCGGCGGTTGCTCCGGCTTACCAGCATAATTTATATTATGTTTACACGATATAGATTCCATGAAAGGGCTGACTTTTCTTCAGATTCTCTCTGTTATCATACTCGCTTTTATCGCTTTCGCAGGCTTCAATGCTCTTGCAAAACCAAATTACGATATTTCCCAGATATGGCAAGGGCAGAAGTGCAATTCAGATACTAAGTGCGATCCTTGGGAAAGTACAGCAACTTGTCCTCAAGACTGCCCAAGAATTTCAACTGATGTTTATTTGGATTGGCTTGTCCTAGACCCAAATAGCCCTGAAACTGTGAACCAAACTCAGGTAAAGGATCTTTTCAACACTCCGGCTCCAGGTTATTCAACTTGTTCCGGAGGCTTCTCAAGCTGTTCTGAGTGCGAAGATTACAAAGGTTTTGTGAATGCTACAGGATGCAATGAGTGCGAAAGCTGTGATGTTAATAGCGGGGAGTGTGATTCCTGTTTTTCTTGTCAGAGTGCTATCAGCGAATTCCGAGACAAGCTTAACTATACTGAATGTCAAGATGCAATCGATTGCTCCGAATGCCAAGTCGTTACTCCCGAGCAGCTTGCTCAAAATCCTACTTTAGTAACAACATGCAATAAATGTGAAACAGTCTCGACATGCTACAACAGAACAAATGAAAATGCGTTTGCAGCATATTCTAGTTGCAAGACTTGCGACAGATTTGATAGTGAAACAGGAAAATACGAAGCTTGTGATTCTTGCAGCAATGTTCCTGGAGCGCCCACAAGTAATGGCTGCTATACTTGCAATACAGCTTCCGGAGGAAGGACTCCTGCCGCCGCATGCGAAAGGAAAATCGAGCCTGAATTATGCAGCACTCTTAAGCAAGCGATAGCAAACTGGGAAAACGGACCTATAGATTTGACAGAAGACAACGGCCTTATCACAAGCTGGACTAATTTCACAGGATTTATAGATGCTCTGAGAAATACGCTTGCAAAATGCACAAGCGAACCTTTGTACAAGGATTTGCAAGAAGGAGGGCAGCAGCAGATATGCAATTTTATTTCAAAACCTTTTACTAGAATTTCTGCCAATCCACAAACTCCTATTGACTCTGCAGAAGCCTTTTGGGCTTACAATATATCTTCATCTGCGATAAGAGGAGCAACCTTTGAAACAAAGGCTGTCACATTCAACAATTGTGGAGGAATAGAAATTCCTGCAGAAGATGATTATTTAGTATATGGCGGATTCGGCTTTCCTTCAAGTACAATGTCGAAAGGCTTCAGGTACAAGATTGTTGTCGGAAACGTTAACCCTAAAGGTCTCGTATATCCCCCTCAGACTATTTTGATTTTTACACTGCCAGCACAATCCGGAACTTTGCTCCGAAAGAATGCTATACTCAATGACCCTGTTCCATGCGATGATTGGACAAACACACCCGGAGCCATTAAATTATGTCATTCAGGCGATAGCTATGTTTCGTGGTCAGGTCCCGGTGTTAGAGTTAATGTACCAATAACACGATATAGAATAAAGGAAGAAAAAGACAGCAATGGCGTGTATCATGAAACCTCATTGATTTCTGTTGAAAATTTTCCTGAGGGCACACTTGTTAAAAATGAGGAGACCCCACCTGGCAATGTCTACAATGATTTAATTGTCACGAACGGAGACTCCTGCAATTATAATCTGTTTGTTTGTGCTCAACCACCTTTGACAGATTATCCTGAGGATCCTATCCTGAATTTGCATGCAAAAATATTCAACACTCCTATCACAGGCCCGAATCAAACAATAGATATTGGAAGCGTCAGACTTTTGATGTTTAATAAATTTGTGCAAAATATCGGAACAGCTAACAGGGATGCCGGGCATGTTGGAAATGCTATTCTTTTTGGTCTAATGGACTTTGAAACATCGCTCATCGGCGATCAAGAAGTTATAAAATATTTTTCAGGTCTTAATCTCTTCAATAAGGAATATACAGATGATAAATATTTTAGAGGAGAAACCGATATAAAAAATGTTTATTTTTACAGGACACTCTCGTGGGCTTTGGTGGAACTTAAACCAGGCTACAATCGCACTGCATTACTAACACAAATACCACAAGATTATAGGCTGGTTGCTTATGAAAAGCCTGCCAGCGGATATTTCAATGGAAATATAGAAGTTACATTATCATTGTTTGCTAAACTTGACGGAAAAAATGTCATTTTGACTCCAGTAGTAATTTTCAAGAAGGTATAATATGGCATACGAACTAACACCATTAGTAAAAATTGTAATTGGGGTATTTAGTCTAATCTTATTTAGCTATGTCTTGTTTGCTGTAGCGCTTCCTTTTTTTGGAATAGACATTTTCAAGCTTGTGGGCGTGCAACCCCAATCAATTTACAGAGCCGGCACAGCTGCAAGTGAAGTTCCGGAAACTCCAGGACTTCTAGGTGATTTTGATTATACAGGTTTTGTAAATCCGGATGGCGGTCTTAATTGGCAAGAAATGGCAGATCAGTTTAATCAGAGACCTTTGTTTGAGAATGGAACAAGCTGCAATACTTGTTCGAGCTGCAATGCGGCTACAGGAGAATGTGACACTTGCGATTCCTGTCAAACTCCTGGAGGACAAGTAACTGCTCCACAGGCTTGGTCAACATGCTATGATTGCGTTGGGACAAGCTGTAAAACTTGTGCTTCCGGAGAAAACAAAGCTGATCTGCCAGATATCTGTAGACAAATAAAACAATGCATTGCCACTTATCCCGGAGACGATACCGGATGTGAGTTGTATGTTGATATTCCTAGAGCAAGCGGAACGCAGTTTGGCATTAATGCTTTTAGACAGATTGTGAACAGCTGTCGTAATTTAGGTCCTGTGACAATTGAAGAGGCTGCAGGGATAACAAAAGAGATTTGCAATTTAGATACAAGCAGCATTACTACTAGGCGTGTAGAACATCCAACAACATTTTATCAAACACAAAATCAATGTATATACTGGACTCCTCATCAAGATGACAACCCTCCGCAGCTACATATCGAAGAAGCACAGGAGATAGGAACGCCTTCAAACGGGGAGAGTACTCAATGTTTTCCATGTAAAACAGGAGCAGCAGGCTGTGCTCCTGTGCAACCTTGGACCTCTTTTTTTCCACTATTTAATATTTCAGACAGTGATCTTTTTGTAGCCACAAACTTTTTTGATGGGGACAATGAACGCGATGTATATTTCTACAATGCACAAAATGAATATGGAGACCCGGATTGCACTGCAGCAAATTTATTTCCAAAGCCAGAGAACCCTACATTTTTGGCACAGTATCATATAAAATATAAAAATGGCGATACAAACCCTGCTAGTGTTGCCTGGTTACCAACGCAAGGTTTTCAACAAAGTGTTAATCGGGTTTGTGCAAGAAGTATCGGTGACCCTACAGCTTCCCATTTTGATAGACTAAGAGTTTCTATAGAAAGCAGAGATAATATTGAGAACGGAGCATACGGAATGCGTTATAGCGATTGCAATCCTGATTATGGCACGGCTAATACAATCTTTTGGGATGACATTTCTTATGGAGCGAAAATCTCTAGTACAAACACAGGGCATATAAAAATAAAACTATCTAAGCTAAATACGGAAACGCAGAATTGTCAGTTCAACATTAATGTTTGCTCTCAAGACTCTTTTTCAGACACCACGCAATCAGGAATCATAGAGTTGTTGGACTTTTTCAGACAATTCAACCCTTTGAATTTCTATACAGTAACAGATAACAACGATGACCAGGGGCTGTTGTTTTCGAATACATACGCGCGAGTATATCATTGGCAGATTATTGAGTATAACCCATTTAGATTTCAGTTAGACAAAGACTACACAGTCGATGAAATTAAAACAGCTATCCAAACAGGATTTAGAGAGTGGTCAGACAGTGTCTTCCCTGCTGTTTCTGAGGAGATCGGTGTTGAGTGGTTAAGTAAAAATAATAATGCAGGTCTGATTCTACCCTAGTTCAATGTTTCGTTTGTCATCGACTTCTTATTTTTTAAATCCGTCTACGGCATATTATATAGCTATAAGATGGCCGCTATAGTGTAACGGCAGCATGCGAGCCTGTGGAGCTTAAGGTCTGGGTTCAAATCCCAGTAGCGGCCCCTCATAATAAACTTTGTCCTAAAGTCGCTATTATCAGAAGACCAGTGAAATTGGCAGCATATGAAAAT
>ASMQ01000014.1 GCA_000405245.1 Candidatus Aenigmarchaeum subterraneum SCGC AAA011-O16 | reverse complement strand
ATTGCAATGAAGGCGAAATAAATGGCAAAAAATAGAGAAGAGACAAAACAGGAACTGGATGCAGAAAAGAATATCGAAGAGGTAGAAGAAATTATACCTAAGGAAGTAGAGTCAGGAATAGTTTTACTTGAAGAAGGCATACCGCTTCCTAGAGTCATTGCTCCTGAAGGCTGGCAGCCTAAAACCCAATTGGGAAAGGATGTTCTTTTAGGAAAGATAACAAACATTGATCAATTATTTTCAGAAGGAATCAAAATAACTGAGCCTGGGATTGTCGATACTTTAATTTCAAATTTGGAAAATGAGATTATTCTTATTGGTGGTTCAACAGGAAAAGGCGGAGGTATCCGAAGAACGCCCACAAGAAGAACAACAAGAATGCACAAATCCGGAAGGAGATTCAAAATTTCTGTAATGATTGTTGCAGGGAATAAAGACGGCTATGTCGGTCTTGGTCTTTCTTCAGGTCCGCCTGGAAAACATAGAGAGGTTATTCAAAAAGCTCTCAACAGAGCAAAGTTGAATGTCATTCCTATTAGAAGAGGGTGTGGCTCTTGGGAATGCAAATGTTCTACATCACATTCTATTCCTTTCGCAGTCGAAGGGAAATCAGGATCGGTTGTCATTCAATTAAAACCTGCTCCGAAAGGTGTGGGTCTGGTTGTGAGTAATGAAGTCAAGAAGCTCATGAGGCTTGGTGGAATAAGGGATATTTGGTGCAAGACTCGTGGCAAAACTCAATCGAGAGTAAATTTATTGAAAGCTGCGTTTGAAACTCTGAAGAAACTGAATAGATTTAAGACAAGAGAGGAATACGAGGTTGTTGTAGGTCTGAAGCTTGGGAGAGCGATTTGATGTACATTGTAATAAGGATACGGGGAACAGTTGGTTTGAAAAGTGACATTAAAGATACGCTAACTATGCTCAGATTGAATAAAAAAATGCACTGTGTTATTTTGAATGATAACGAAAGCATGAGAGGAATGTTGCAGAAGGTAAAGGACTATGTGACTTGGGGGGAAGTAAATGATGATGCTTTAAAATTACTCTTGGAAAAAAGAGGAAGGAAGGTCGGAGAACAAAAAATTTCTGCTGAAGAGGTCCAGCATCTACTAAAAGAAATAAAGAGTGGCAAGAAGCTAAATGACTTGGGATTGAAACCTGTTTTTAGATTGACACCTCCTTCAGGCGGATTCAAAGAATCGATTAAGCAACATTTTCCAAAGGGTGAGCTCGGTTATAGAGAAAACAAAATAAACGATTTAATAAAAAAGATGATGTAAATGGTTGTGAGGTTCAGAAATAAAGTTAGAAGGATGAGAGGAAGCAGGACTCATGGTTGGGGTAGCAAGAAGAAGCATAGAGGAGGAGGTTCTAAGGGCGGAAAAGGAATGTCAGGCCTCATGAAACACAAAAAATCCTGGATGATAAAATATGATCCACAACATTTTGGTAGAGTAGGTTTTAAATTGCCACAGCCATTGGCGATGAAGAGACAATCCCTCAAAGCAATAACACTGAAAGACTTGGATAGACTGGCAAAGAGAACTCATGTGAAAGAAATTGATGTTTCTAAATTAGGATTCTATAAAGTCTTGTCTACAGGTAAACTTACAGAACCCCTAACAATAAAAGCAAAAAGATTCGCGGAAAGGGCCAAAGAAAAGATAGAGGAGATTGGGGGCAAAGCAATCCAACTGTGAGACAGATGGTAGATTTATCTTTTCTTTATCAGAGGCTTCCTAGCGTTGCTAAACCGGAACAAAAGCTAACTCTCCGGGATAAAGCGATGTGGACAGGAATAATGCTTGTACTTTATTTTCTTTTAGGTTCTGTTCTTGTTTGGGGTGTCAATCCTTCAGCAGTTTCTCGTTTTGAATTTCTCGAAATAGTTTTTGGTTCCAGATTCGGCTCTTTGATAACATTAGGTATCGGGCCAATCGTTACAGCGTCCATAATTTTGCAATTGTTAGTAGGAAGCAAAATAATTGATTGGGATTTGAAGACAGCTGAAGGAAAAGAAAAGTTTACAGGCTCTCAGAAACTTCTGGGTATAGCCTTTTCTTTCATAGAAGGGATCGCTTATGTTCTTGCCGGAGCGGTCCCTCCAATCTCTCCGCAGTTAGGAATATTCGTCATGCTCCAGCTAGCTTTGGGCGGAATAATAATTATTTTCATGGATGAAGTCGTCTCGAAGTGGGGAATAGGTTCTGGAATATCTTTGTTCATTGCAGCAGGAGTCTCGAAAACAATCATGCTTAGAATATTTTCTCCCACTATCGGGGATATTCCAGGAGGAGTTATCTCCGCTTTCATATCCTCTCTGTCTCAAGGCCAGCCTTCGGCTGCCTTCCTGTCTCTTCTTCCTTTGGTCGCAACTATTGTAGTCTTTTTCATCGTAGTCTTCGCTCAGTCCATGAAGATTGAGATTCCTATGGCAATAACAATGCCTTTTGGAAAATTTGCAGCAAGAAGATGGCCTTTGAAATTCATTTACACAAGCAACATTCCAGTCATCTTAGTTGCGGCTGTCATTGCTAACATACAGGTTTTAGGCAGGCTTTTGTTTCAAAGAGGTATCACATTTTTAGGCGATTATGATCCTGCAGGAAGGCCATTGAACGGGATAGCATATCTTTTAAGCCCGACTAGTTCAATCGGGCTGACGGTCGCTACTGTTCTTGCTGGAGTGTTTGCTCTCATCTTTGCATACATAGGGATAAAGATTTTTAAGAAACATGTATTGAAACTAGCTTTGCTTGGGGGTATAGTAGGCCTTGTGTGGGGTTACATCCTGATAAATGCTTATAGCTTACCTGCTTTGACGCAGGCTGACATAGTAGGGTCTCTGGTCTATATGTCAGTTTTTATTATTGGTTCTGTCATCTTTTCCATATTTTGGGTGAGTACATCAGGGATGGATGCATCTTCCGTGGCAGAGCAGTTTAAAGCAGCATCTATTGTCGTTCCGGGTTTCAGGCACGATCCGAGAATCATTGAGAAACTTTTGAACAAATACATACCAGCAGTCACTGTTCTAGGTGGGGCATTTGTCGGATTCCTTGCATCCTTTGCAGATCTAACATCGGCGATAGGAACCGGAACAGGAATACTTTTGACCGTAATGATTATGTATCAGCTTTACGAACAGCTGGTTTCGCAGCACTATGATGATTTGCCACCGCAGGTCAAGAAATTTTTGGGAATCTAAAATTTTATTGATTTAGGAGAGAATATGATAATACATATTGCATTATTTCGTTGGAAAAATGGAACATCAGAGAATACAATAATTAAAGTGCTTAAACAAATTAAAGAACTCAAAGACAAATGTGACGGCATTATTTCCATTTTCTGTGGGAAAAATTATCATAAAGAATCAAAAGGGTTTACTCATGGTGTTGTTGTAGTGGCTAAGGGCCAAGCTTCTCTGGATGCTTATAGACTGCATCCTGTTCATAGAATAATAGCAAAGCATATTGAGGAAATAGAAGACGATGGAATTGGTTTTGATTTCAAAGATGTCTGATAAACTTCGAAACCTTTAAAAAGGTAGGATTTGAAGACATAGAATAAAGGTAATGAAATGATTGTTGTTGTTTCAGGAGTAAAGGGTTCGGGAAAAACCACTACAATTAACTATGCAAAAGAACAAGTGAGCGACTTAAAAATTCTGAGTTACGGAGATTACTTTGTAAAACTAATTCAAAAACAGTTTGGAAAAGTTCCTGATAGAGAATTCATGGAAGAGAGACCGAGAAGTGAGCATCTTAAAATGCAGGCTGATGCTGCGAAGCTCATGAAAAAGGATATGAAGAAACACAAGAATGTGATAATCGATACTAATTTATTTTTCATAAAGCCTGAAGGATTGCTTCCTGGTTTGCCTCAACACGTCTTAGAAATTCTGCAACCGGACGTTATTGTTGTTTTAGAGGTGAATCCGGAGAATGTTTTAGAAAGAAGATTAAGAGACGAGAGAGTTAAAGGTGCAGCTGCAGGCGTTTTAAAAAACTTGGGATCTGAAGCGACAGGGATTGGAGAAACTAGAAAGAGGCATGCAGGTAGAACGGTCGAGGATATTCAGAAAGAATTGGAGTATCAGAGATTATTTGCATTCGCATGTGCGAATCAATCAGGCTGCACGGTAAAGGTCGTTGACCTAATGTACAAAGAAAGATTCCCATACGATCATGCTAAAACCGGATCAGAAGAAATTGTAAGACTCTTTAAAAAGTGATTTAATGGTTGTGGAGGTTTACTATGCATTTTTATCTTCAATATTTTCGCCAATCCTAGCCCTGCCAAGATTTTTTGGAGAAGTTATCTTCACAGCCATTATCACTCTAGGACTAGTAATTCTTTTCAAAAGATTTGCTGATCACAAAGCGCTAGCAGCTATCAAGACTGAAATGAAAACCACCAAGGATAAAATCAAAGAACTTCAGAAAACAAATCCTGATGAAGCAAACAAACTTTTGAATGAGAGCATGAAGCTTGCTAACAAGCAGATGTCTTTAAGCATGAAGCCTCTGATGATCTCTATGTTATTTGTAATCTTGCTTTTGCCTTGGATGGCGACTCCGAATGTTTTTGGTTCTGTTTCAGTAAATCTGCCTTTCAACTTACCTTTTGCTGGATCTGCCCTTGACTGGTTCTGGTGGTACTTCATTTTATCTATCCCACTTAACACAGCTTTCAGAAAATTTTTGGGTGTTGAAGTATGATTCTTGAAGCTGGACGAATATGCTTGAAGACAGCCGGAAGAGAGGCAGGAAAGTATTGCGTGGTAGTCGAGCATGTGAATGATGCTTTTGTTCTTGTCACTGGTCCAAAGAGCGTGACTGGAGTTAAGAGAAGGAAATGTAATATTTTTCATTTGCAGCCTACTCCGGAGAAGTTCAATATCGAACCTAAGTCTGACGACAGCAAGATCGAGCAGATGTGGATGAGTTCTGATTTGGTAAAGAAATTAGGCGTCACTGTTCCGGAGAAACGGACCAAAAAGAAAGAAACTAAAACCCCTGTGCACCATTGATTTATCATGTGGCTAACGAAATCTGAAGAGGTTACTATCTCTCCGTACGGCCATTATCCTGGAGCAAGGCCTATAGAGGAGCTGCTCCGGAGCGGGATAATTATTTTGGACAAGCCACAAGGCCCTTCTTCGAATCAAGTGGATGCTTGGGTAAAGAAGATCTTGAATCTTAACAAATTGAGTCACGGAGGCACATTGGATCCAAGAGTTTCCGGAGTCCTTGTCATCGCTCTAGAGAATGCTACAAAATTGATGTCCATTCTCCTGTCTTCAAAAAAAGAATATGTTGCTGTTGTGAATCTCCATAAGGAAGTTTCGAAGCGAGATATAGAAAAAGTCTGCAAAGAGTTTGTCGGGAAAATAAAACAAATCCCTCCGAAAAAATCCGCTGTTGCTAGAAGAGAGAGGGAGAGGGAGATTTATTATCTGGAGATTTTGGAGATCGACGGCAGGAATATTTTGATGCGAGTGGGTTGCGAGGCTGGACTGGTCCGGAGACATTTTGATTTCTGAAAGAGGAACGAAAGAAGGGCAATGGATTGGAAGGAACCTTGCTTACAAGCAAGTCTATGTAAATAAATCTGGGAATCTTTTAGGGAAAATTTTAAAAGTTAAAATAATTGATGCTATTCCTAATGGACTAATTGGGTGGCCAATTAAATAATTAGAAAGCTCGAATTAAGGATTTTTCAGTATCAAGTCACGGAACAAGGCTGAGTTTATGGTCTATAGCTTTAGTCGAAGATAACTGATAGTAATAAATAATTGAATTAATCAGTCAAACCGAAGTTCTCATCCTGACAATTCAATTCTAAGGCAGTCCCAT
This sequence comes from Candidatus Aenigmarchaeum subterraneum SCGC AAA011-O16, assembly GCA_000405245.1. GTDB lineage: Archaea > Aenigmatarchaeota > Aenigmatarchaeia > Aenigmatarchaeales > Aenigmatarchaeaceae > Aenigmatarchaeum > Aenigmatarchaeum subterraneum. The sequence goes on along the minus strand of ASMQ01000014.1, from coordinate 2,301 downwards.
AGCTGCCCTTGCTGCGTGCGTTAGCGATGGTAATAAATCAGTCTGACTTACAACACCGAGCATATAAGCCAATACCGCTATTATCAGCACCAACAACACTATATTTCCAATTCCTTTTGCCATATTTTTTCACCTGTGTTGTTTTTGGAGAGCTGAGCTGGCTATAGCTTTATATTTCAGTTTCCACACAGAATTATCTGTGTGGTGAGTCCCGAGCTATGAGCCACTTCCTTTTTCCTTCTCTCCTTCGGACGCGGATATTTATACGCTGCCCTTGACCCTATAGTTCATATCACAGATGTTAAAAACCTAACCTCGACAATTGTAGTACTACGAAGAATGACGATTTTAAATATTCATAATAGCCGAAAGCAAATTATTTAGAAAACTTATTCTTTGAAAGGTTTTCATCTGATGAATACAAATGGTAAGAAAAATAAAATTAATAGAATTAATATTGCAATCCATTCACCACGTGTTAAATCTTTTTTCTCATAAAGCATTCTATATGAGGTATACAAAAATCCAAAGATCATAAGTAATGAAGTAATGGGGTTCCCGACAGGGGCTATCTTTCCCGTGAAAATCAATAAATTACCGCCAAAGAGTAACCCGCCTAATACAACGCTAATCCAACCAATAATTTCTCTTTTTTTCAAAGCAAGTCGCCCTAATTTAATAGAGAGATTTGACTTTTAAAGATTAGGTATTTAAGCGTTTTAGAGTCATAATTAATTTGGATTACACAACAGGTATCTGTTATGAAAACCCAATCTGAAGAAAAGATATCTGAAGTAAAAGAAAAACATTTTCTTGAGTCTGTCAGGATAGCTTCAGCTGTCGCAGGTTTGAAAAGAACGCCGAAAGTGAAGTTATGGGACAGCAAATGCCCGCATAGCACAGGTTATGAAATCGCACATGCACATCCGGACATAGGCATGATATGTATAACCCGCGACCGTTTGAACTCTATGAATTTAGATGAGATAGAGGAAACAGCTACTCATGAAGTCTCGCATATGAAGCACATCGGACATGACATTGACTTCCAGACGACCCACAGCGACGCTAAACTGGCCTCTTGGTTATTAACGCATAATGTCAAAACAGTCGGTAGAAAAATTTCATTGAAAGATTCAAAAAACTACAAAAAGGTATGCAATTTCCATCTCTGCAAACGGAAAGGTAAGTTATTCGAATGCAAATATTGTGGGAATCTTTACTGCAGGCAGCACATAAAACCTAAAATGGTTGCATTGTTGCGTGATATTTCAGACCCTGTATTGGAAGCAGAATACAGGAGAGAAGACGCACATCCAGACCAAATTTATACAGATATACAAAAAGAAAATATAAAAAATCAAGAAGCAGAGGAAATGAGGAAGCTTTCAGATGGTTTGGATAGGCTAAAGAATATTCCTCCGGAGCACTATGACTCAGGGTATGATTATAGAGCGGGTGTTCCTATTCCAAAAGACAGATACAAAAGAGAGCCGTTCTCATCGCGGCTCAGACGAAGGGGAATGAGGTTTCAAAGACAAATAGAAAGATTCGGTTTATCCAAAAAGTCAGTATTGGCTTTGGGGCTTATCGTTATAGTTTTTCTTGCAATATACAGCAAAGGAAGCTTTGAATCTCTCACCAACTATGTGACGCCATTTATTAATAACATAAACAGTTTCATAAAGAATCCTGGTATTTTGTTAAAACAGTCGCCTGAAAGCACATGTGCATCTCAAGTGAACTATTATCTCAATATACTTGAGACAAAATTGCCGGTTCGAGCAATAATTGTAAATACAAAAGTATTTACGCCAAAACCCGGAGACATCAGCATCAGCAATTGGATTGTATCATGGTCTGCTTTTCCCACGCTTATTGGCGGAGTGTCATCAATCGACTGTAGTCAAAATCCGCTTCCGAACTTCCCAGAAGCCTACATATGCAAGGACTTGGATACAATTAATTCGAAACAAGTTTACACTGGGAATGAGATTATGGGTGTCGGCATAGCTACAAAAATTGAGGATACGTCTGGTAGAGCATTGCCTGAGGTTATCCCGGCTCTTTGTGACAGCAATGGAAATTTGATGCCAAACTCGAAGGCTTTCTTGCAAAAGTAATTATAGGTTTTTAAACCTTCTTTGTTTATATATATTTATGGTAAACTGGACTTTTGTGGGTTTAGGTATGGTGCTGTTTCTCTGGGGTATTGATAAAATTGAATTTCTCACAAGTAAGCTTATGAAAAGGGTCGTTGGAGTGCTTTATACTTTAATTGGCATTATTACTATAGTAGAA
>ASMQ01000013.1 GCA_000405245.1 Candidatus Aenigmarchaeum subterraneum SCGC AAA011-O16 | reverse complement strand
CATTCGGGGTGTTATTTCTACTGCCATCTGAATCATAATATATGAAGAGAAAAGCACTTAAGCCTGTTAATTATTTTATCCTATATATCTGCTTTCTTGTTGTGCTTGGTCCTTTTTCATTGCAATAGGCAAAGGAATCGGCGGCGGCAACTGCAAGTCCTCGCTTAGTGTCAAAGCTTTTGTCATACATTTTCTCAAGACTGCATTAAGAAGCTGGATATTTACTTCGTCGGGAATTGTTTTGTCTTTTTTCCAGTCTTTCAGAATTTTCTCTTGGTCAGAATCCAAGAAAAGGATGTACCCCTCGACGGTTATTTCCGCGAAGCGTTTGTTGTTTTTCTCACTCATGTATTCCGCACTAAATTCGTAGGTTATTGACAACCCCTTCTTGTTTAAACCAGGAACATCAGCTTCTTTCACTTCCTTCAGATTTGTGTTATTATTGACTCTGACATTTCCTAAAACATTCTCGTCGTCAAATTTTTTTGCATGGATACTTTTTATTGTCAAACCAACTATCGGCACAAAACCACTATAACTTATAGCAAAAGTGAAGTTTAAAAGCTTTTAGATTTATATTATTTAAGTATCAAAATGACGACCGTTAATCAGAACGCTATGAACATAGAACAGGAAGAGGAAGAGGAAGTCACCAACGAAAGGATTGGTGGGTCGGGAAGAGGAGCAATTTCATTTTTAGCGGCTCTCATCCCTATTATTTTCCTAGGATGGCCTGCGTTTGCTAGCGGGAATTGGACTATGGTTTTTGTTTCATTGTTTTTAGCATATGTTTTCTATTCAACAGTCAGAATGAACAACCAGTGGGAAGAAGCAATAGTTTTGAGATTGGGAAAATTCAGCAGAACGGTCGGTGCAGGAATTTTCTTTGTAATACCGTTTATTGAAAATCCTATTTCAAGGGATTTGAGGATAAGGACTGTTGACATTGCAAAACAGGAAGTCATTACTAAAGATAATATTTCTGTCGGTGTGAATGCCGTCGCTTTCCTGAAAATTGTGGATGCAAAGAAAAGCATAATCAACATACAAGATTTCCTATTTGCTGTCAAGCAGTATTCGCAAACTACTCTGAGAAACGTGATCGGTCAGAAGGAATTGGATGAACTTCTGGAAAAAAGAGAGTCTATAGCAAAATCTATTAAAACGATTGTCGATGAGGAAGCTGACAAGTGGGGCGTCGACGTAATAAAAATAGAATTGCAAGATATTGAAGTTCCGGAAGACATGAAGAGGATTATAGCAAGACAGGCTGAAGCCGAAAGAGAAAAGAGAGGAGTCATAATTGCATCAGAGGGCGAAGTGATAGCCGCGAAAAATCTTTTGAAGGCCGCTAACACGCTTTCAGAGAGCAAAGGAAGGGTTGCTCTGAGATTAAGGGAGCTGGCAACGATTTCTGATGTGAGTCAGGACCAAAGCAACACAATAGTTTTTTATCCGACAGGATTAGGTCTGGATAGTTTAGTAGCTGGAACAGCGTTATCAGAAAATCTAAAAAAGAAAAATAATGCCATGATTTTATGCCACGAGTGCTTTTGCCTTTGACTGATGGGTTTGAGGATTTGGAGGCTGTTTCTGTTATAGACATTCTCCGGAGAGCTGGGATAGAAGTTGTCACAGCAGGAATGATGGGAAACATTGTCAGGAGCAAGCATGGCGTCAAATTTCAGACAGATGAAAGGCTTATTGATTTAGAGAATTTTGATAAGTTTGATTCTCTTATTCTTGTGAGTTGCGAGGAGACTGTTGAAACTTTAGCTAGGAATCAAAGGCTTGTTAGAGTGATTGACGGTTTTGCAAAAAAAGGAAAGCTCCTCGGAGCAATCTGTGCTGCGCCAATGATTCTTGCAAAACAAGGTTTATTGAAGGATAAGAAAGCTGCAATACATCCCGGTCTAGAAAAGAATTTGGACAAGCCTAGAGGAGACAAAGTAGTGGTTGACGGCAATATTATAACATCCCAAGGCCCTGGAACTGCGACTGCCTTTGCTTTGAAAATTGTAGAGCTTTTGGCAGGAAGGCAGAAAGCTGAAGCTATAAGACAGCACATGTTATTGTGAAATTATGGAACTCGAAGAAGGCGAGAGGAAGGCTCTGGATCTAATTTCTAAAAAGAATTTGATAAAGAAGAGCGAGCTTGCTAAACTTCTTGATGCTGACAACATAGGTTTTATGGTTGTCGAAAGGCTTTTGGAAAAGAAACTAATAACAAAAATTTCCCCTTTAGGAGAGGGCATGTTTGCTCTAACCAGTGAAGGGATTAAAGTTTTAAAGAGCAAATCTTAATTTTACTTATGTCTGCGCGTCTTTCTTATTGGCAGGAACAAAAACTGGCAGAGTCCAGCGAGAAGCATGACAAACCCACTACCTTATCTGATTTTATATTAGGAAGTCAGGACGGACTTGTAAATGTTCTAGGTGTCATCTTAGGAGTTGCTATTGCTTCCCAAAACATTACTGTTATTTTGGCCGGAGCACTGGCAGCCACCTTTGCCGAATCTATCTCCATGGCCGCTGTCGCTTACACTTCCACTATGGCTAGAAAAGATCACTATTCAAGGGAGGTCGAAAGGGAGAAAAAAGAAATGAGGGACCTGCCCCACGTAGAAAAAAGGAAGTAGAGGATATTTTCAAAAAATGGGGTTTCAAAGGAAGTAAGCTTAGAGCGGTTACAAATCTCATTGTCTCAAATCCGAAAGCTTGGCTCGAGTTCATGATGGCACACGAACTCAATTTATCTCCTGTTCCAGACCAGCAGGCAAGGAGAAGTGCAGTGCTTGTCGGGTTTGCCGCAGTAATCGGATCACTTGTACCTCTGACTCCGTTTCTTCTCGTCGGTGGTGACGTGTTCTTGGGGATGATTTATTCGTTGATTGTTAGCGCTGTGGCACTTTTCTTTATAGGTTGGTACAAAGCCAGAACAACTGTCGGTATTCCGCTCCGTTCAGGTTTTCAGATGCTCATAATCGGCATGAGCTCTGCTATAGCAGGATTTGTAATAGCTTATTTGGTCAGTCGTGCTTAGTGGAGAATAGGTTTTAAAAATTATTTAAAATTCATGTCAGTTAAGTACTTGAGTATAATTTCAACACGATTTCCAAGACCGTTAGTTGGTACAGAAGGCAGAATCATCGGTCTGTAACCAAAAGAAAGATAGGCATTATAAACATTCTTTCCTAAACTTCTTGCAGTTTCCTCATCCTCAACTCTAACCCCCTTTATTACGTAAGGTTTGGTCATCTCAAGGAAAAACACAGCGTCATAACGATTTGACCTTACAAAATTAACATGCCTTGGTTCTAATTTAAAACCATGACGTCTGTGGTAGGCAAGACTGTCTACGGCACTCCTGTCCATAAAAACTAATTTATCAGGCGTTAGAGCAGATTCTTTTCTGATTTGTCTCTCTTCTATTTCTAATTGGATTTTAAGCCAGTCAGAAGGCGAAAGTCTGCTGTGATCCTCGACACCTTTCTCTGTATAAACTTCTTCTGCTGTTTCAGTGGTCACAGAATACCCTATCCTTTCCAATTCTCTTACCAAAGTAGTTTTGCCAGAACAAGGCCCACCGCTTATTACAACCTTTGGCATTCTAGTCTCCAACTTGCGGATATCCTTTTGGTCTCAAAAAATCAACAACAAAAGATTCGGCTTGACTGTAATATTGGAATGTCTTTTGAAAATTTTCTTTCTCCTTTTCAATTCTCAAAAATAAACGTTTCAGCAAAGGAGCTCTTTCATCCCAAACAAGCGTGACTTCGTATCCACTTATGGTTTTTGTTTTGTCTATCCCTTCATGATATCTAATAATTCCCCTACCTCGGCTACTTATAAATATTTCTTGTATCAGTCTGACGTGATCATCTTCATAGATAGGCTTGGCTTTTTTAGTTATTCCTACTGCGTGTAACTCGTTTTCGGTCCTCATCACTACCGAATTTAAATAATGAAGCAAAAAGTATTTAAACTGGTTATAGCCCCGTCGTCTAGTGGCCAAGAGAGAAATCTGGTAAGATAGCTGCCTCTGGAGCAGCGGACGTAGGTTCGAATCCTACCGGGGCTACTCTAGTTTTAATTCTCCAGTCTTAGAATCTCTAGCTTGAGCTTCTGTCATATAAAGAAATTTTCCATCCAGAGCCTTGACGTAGTATACCGTGTCTTCGTAGCTGATGTTCCTGGTTTAAACAAGAAGGGGTTGTCAATAACCTACGAATTTAGTGCGGAATACATGAGTGAGAAAAACAACAAACGCTTCGCGGAAATAACCGTCGAGGGGTACATCCTTTTCTTGGATTCTGACCAAGAGAAAATTCTGAAAGACTGGAAAAAAGACAAAACAATTCCCGACGAAGTAAATATCCAGCTTCTTAATGCAGTCTTGAGAAAATGTATGACAAAAGCTTTGACACTAAGCGAGGACTTGCAGTTGCCGCCGCCGATTCCTTTGCCTATTGCAATGAAAAAGGACCAAGCACAACAAGAAAGCAGATATATAGGATAAAATAATTAACAGGCTTAAGTGCTTTTCTCTTCATATATTTATGATTCAGATGGCAGTAGAAATAACACCCCGAATGACTCTTGTTTCTCGGACATTACTTACTTACTCGCGTTGGACTGATGGTTATTCGGAGAGCGCTGCTGAGTATTTTGACAGAGCGGCTTCACTGATGTCACAAAGAGAAAGAAGTGAATTTGCAATAGGTGTAGGGCAGCTCCAAGAAGCTATAAAAATTGGAGACGGAGAAGTTTATGATAGGTTAAAGTTACGCGAAGAATTAAAGAATGACTACCGACATGTTCTGTCTAAAATAGAAGAGGTCTTACGATTACACATGAAATGAATCTTTTAAATTCCAAACCACTAGAATAAGTGTGGCAGAACAAATTCTAATGAGCATCAAACCGACTAGAATGGCTTACTATAGATTTTATATTTTTGGCGTAATTTTGATTTTTTTGGGCACAGGACTACTTTTAGATATCAGCTTTTACATTAAAATTTCTGTGATTGTCCTCGGAATTTTTTTCGTAGCTATCGGAGAACTTTTCAGAAGGCAGCACACCTATGTCTTGACAGACTATAGGATAATTGAAAGGAGCGGCCTGCTTTCCGTAAAAGAAATCTCCATACCTTGGAATAAAATAGCTAACTATACTTTAAGGCAAAACTTTCTTGAAAGAATTCTTGGAATCGGAACAATAAATATGGAAAGCATAGGTGGCGGAGAAGCGCCTGAAATAGTATTAAAAGACTGTGCACAGATATCCAAAATAAAACAAATCATGGAACAATATGAAGGACGGTAAATCAGAGCTTCAATCTTTTGAACGCTTCAACCCCTGCCAACACTGAGACAACAGAGAATAAAAGCAGTATTGCTATGCTCAAGCCCACTGGAAAGATAGAAACCCCAATCAGGGCTCCTCTCAAACCATCAACAGCATAAGTGACAGGATCAAGTCTAGTGAAAACCAAAAGCCAGGACGGCAAATTATCGATCGGGTAGAGCGCTCCGGACAAAAAGAACAATGGGAGCACCACAAAACTGATTATCAGACCGAAACCTTCAGGGCTTTCCATAAAAGAACCTATTATCAGACCGACGCTAACCAAGCCGATGGACAAAAGCAAAAGGAAAAGAAGAACGGTAAGTACGGAAAATAAAGTCAAATGGACCAGTCCAATGACCCCTCCTAACATCAATAAAACTACTCCCTGGACCAATGAGTCTGTCAACCCACCTAAAACTTTCCCAAAAAATATTGTTGTCCTCCGGAGCGGAGCAACCAAAACTTCTTTCAAAAAATCTATCTTCTTGTCCCATATGATATAAGTCCCAAAAAATATCGAGCTAAAAATAACAGCTTGAGCCAAAATTCCTGGAAAAATGTATGTTTGATAATTGAATCCTTTGATGTCCACACTTGAGCCTAAACCAACACCAAAAAGGAAAAGCCACATTATCGGAGTGGTTATTGCATAGAAGACTCTAGATTTTTCTCTAGTAAAGACTTTGAATTCCCTGTACCATATTGCGTACAGTCCGCTTAGCTCGCTCATTTTCTCAACCTCGACGTTCTTTCAAACCATCCTCCCTCTGGAGAAGCCTCCCTGATTTCTCTTCCCGTATAGTGGAGAAAGACATCGTTCAAAGTCGGAGCGTGCAGCTCCACAGATTCCACGTCACCAACCAGCCTTAAAATCTGCTGCAGTTTTTTCTCTGCACCCTTGACTGTTAAAGTGGCATAGCCATTTGAAATATCAATATCCTTGACAAATTTCAATTTTTTAATTTTATTCAGCTTTGTGTTGTTATTTGTTTTCAATCTTATCACTCCGCCTTTCATAACTCTTTTCAGTTTCTCCGGAGAATCCAAGACAACAATCTTTCCGAAATCAATTATAGCAACCCTGTCACAGAGCATGTCTGCCTCTTCCATGTAATGAGTAGTGATTATTATGGTCATCCTTTCCTTTTCTGCCAAATTTTGAATGTAGGCCCACATGGTTTCTCTCGCTTGTGGATCTAAACCCAAAGTAGGTTCGTCCAGAAAGAGAATTTTTGGTCTGTGGAGCAATCCTCTTGCCAGCTCAAGTCTCCTTCGCATTCCTCCTGAATATTTTTTAACACTGTCATGCTGCCTGTCCTTCAGATCAACAATTTCCAATGCTTCATCCATTCTTTTGTTAATCTGATCAGCCGGAACGCCAAACATCATGGCATGCAGATAAAGGTTTTCCCTTCCTGACAATAAATCGTCTGAAGAAGGTTCCTGAAAAACAATTCCTATTGATTTTCTAACTTCATGAGAATTTTTCATAACATCAAAGCCATTTACTTTTGCTGTTCCGGAAGTAGGTTTCAATAATGTCGCTAGAATTGATAGCGTTGTAGTTTTTCCTGCTCCGTTAGGTCCTAATAAACCGAAAACTTCTCCTTCTTCTACTTTAAAACTAATGCCATTTACAGCTCTTATTTTTCCCTCATAAACTTTTGTAAGATTTCTTACTTCTATCATGCTCATAAGAAACTTTTAATATTTTGAGACTACTTAAAGGCTTCTTACTAGAAACTTCTTAAATAAGCTAATTGAATAATAATAGATGAAAAGGGCCATTGTAACTGCATTGTTTTTTGTTTTACTCTCTGTTTCTGCTATTGCACAAGAGACTACAGATATTACTGATATTATAGGCGTTGATCCTGGACTTACTCCGGATAATCCACTATATTTTGTTGACCCTCTTATTGACAATATTAGATTAGCTTTAACGCCCGAAGAGCAAAAGGCTCTTGTTGCTACAGAAATTCACAATGAAAGAATAGCAGAAGTAGCTGCTCTAACAGAAAGAAATTATCCTGATCCTAACGCTTATATTATTAGCATCGACGACGCGGAAGATAAAAGTGAGATTGTTGAAACTGAAATTGCTCCGGAGCATCTGGAAGAGGTAACAGACTCGACAAAAAAGAGCATTGAGGTTTTAACAGAAGTAAAAGAACGAGTTCCGGAGGAAGCAAAAGATGCTATTAAAAACGCAATTAACAGACAAATAGTAAAAGAAAAGAAAACTGAAATTGTTGCTGAAATAACAGCTAAAATTGATGAACTCTGTAGAACTTTAATAGAGACGGTTGGTTTTGAAAAAGCTGTTTCTGGAGAACCTAGATGCAATCCTGATATTGGTGATAAACAGAAATGGTTGAGGAGAGCGAGAGGAAAATATATAGAATTGGATGATTCTGGGAAAATAAAATTCATTGAAGAAATGAAAACCTGCTTTAGAGATCCTAGAGAATGTAGATGCAATGAAATTCCTGTAAAAAGTTTTAGTGTTACTTGTCATAAGATAATCGCATCTGTTATAAAATGTACTTTTGAGCATGATGAGAGCGCTTGCCAAAGAGTAGGAGAAATTAGTAGGGAATCTGAAACTATGTTTGAAGATTTGCCTGATGGTTTGATACAGGAAATGGAAAAAATATTCAGAGAAAGGGAAAGTGAGCATTTTGAAAGGTTTTTGCCTGAAGAATGTAGAAGGGTTGGTGCAACAACCCGAGAGGCCTGTGAACAGATAATGATTAGAAAATTCATGCCTGAAGAATGTAAACAAGCTGGAGCAACTACTAGAGAAGCTTGTGAAAGAATTCTTATAGCAAAATATGGAGAAAGACAATTCAGCCAAGTCCCTTCTGAATGTTTGAGGGATGGTAAATTCATTGGAATTGAAGAATGTCAAAGAATAATGTTTGAAAAATACTTGCCTCCCGAATGTAAAGAGGCGGGAGCATTTACAAGAGAATCCTGCGAAGCTG
>ASMQ01000012.1 GCA_000405245.1 Candidatus Aenigmarchaeum subterraneum SCGC AAA011-O16 | reverse complement strand
TTTCTTCATGAGAAGGCATGTCTTCATATCCTAGTCTTCCTTGAGCTTTTGCAAAACCAACAGCCATCGCACCTTTAGCTTCAATAAAGTCCGGAGAGCCTTTTTTCAAGAGCTCTCCCCATTTTTCAGGGTCTGCCATATTCATGCCTTTCACTAATGTCAATCTACAGACTTTTCTTGTTTTCAATGACGGCAGTAATTCTAAAGTTTTATTCAATCTTTCCCACGCGTCTCTGATTATCGGATGCGCAATTTCGTACAACATCTCTTTATTGCAACCATAAACAGAGACATACAATTGTGTCGGCAAAGCGTTTTTCTGCATAAGTTCTTCTAATCGCTCCGGGGCAGTTCCATTCGTAACAAGAAAAGTTGTCATATCTTTTTTATGAAATTCTAAAATCAATTCCGCTAATTTAGGATACATTGTCGGCTCTCCGTCCAGAGAAATTGCGACATGCTTCGGAGTGTATGCCTCCTTCAAATGTTTTTCAGAATGCGGAACGCCCCCTAACCCAGAAAGCAAACTTTTTTGAGCTTCGATTGATTGCTCTACAACCTTTTCAGGTTCGTCATAATTTCCTTTCCATTCAGAAGACCTTTGAGTGACGTCTCTCCAGCAAAAAGTACAACCAAAATTGCAGAACGGAACAGACGGAGTCATCTGTAAGCATCTATGCGACCTTATTCCATAGAACTTCTCTTTATAACAATAATTTTTCTCTCCGCTTTTTATGGAAGTTTTTGTCCAATGACATAATTTGACTGCTGTGTGCTTTTTCTCGCCTATAATCTTGAATCTTGCATGCCTAAGTCTCTCCATCTTCTTCGGATTTAAGATAACTTCTCCATCAGGCATGATTATCACTATTTATTTAGTACAATCATAAATTTTAGTATGTTTAAAGGTATTTCAGAGGTCGTGGTTGTAATACTTGTTCTCCTTATAGGTCTTTCTCTTGCTTCCGCCTTATATGTTTTTTCTAGAGGTTCTATCCTCCAAATATTTCCAAATGAAACATCTCAAAGAGAATTTCAAAGATCCAGAGCATGCCTGAGTCTAGAGGACATAAATATAACTTCCGGTGTTATGAAAATGCGAAACTGCGGTTTAGTACCTCTAAAGAGTTTTGGGATTTTCATTGACGGCTCTAAGTTGAATATAAGCTATCCAGAAAAACTGGACCCGACTCAATCGTTTGCCGTAAACTTCAGCCCCTTATCCGGAGAACATAGTTTTCTAGCGGTTTCTGATTTAGCGGAGACGCCTCTTATAAAAGTGATGTAATAACCTTTAATAAATAGGAAATAAAATATTCACTATGATTAAGAAGTCTAAGAAATCTATGCCCAAAAAAGCCCCTGTGGCAAAGGCACCAATGAAAGCTATGGAAAAACCTCAGAAAAAATCAATCAAACTACCATTCTTCAAAATTCTAGCAAAGTCAAAAGCCGAAGCTTCTAAAAAAGAAATAAAGTTCGCACCTCCGAAATTCAAGATTGGCGGGACACTTCCTCTGATTGTTTTACCGGAGAAAACCAAAGATTTCAAATACACTTTGCTTCCGCCTTTTGCTTCCGTGCATTTGAAATGGGACGACGAAGAAAAAGAACTGGTATACAATTTGAACGAGCCTTCATTGGACGACAAGGAAAAAGAGATTTACGATACGATTCTAAAAGGTCTTATCGAAGTGGTAGATGTCGACCTTTCTGCCATCAGAAAAAGAGAAGAGGTCATAAAGTATGTTGAAGACAAAGTGAAAGGAATCCTGGAAGAATATGATTTGTCATTGAAAGACGAAACGTACTTGAAAATAATGTATTTCATTTATAGAAATTTTATCGGGTTTAATGAAATAGAGGCTGTGATGCACGACCCTTACATAGAGGACATATCTTGTGACGGAGTCGGAGTTCCGCTCTATATTGTTCATAGAAAATATGGTTCATTAAAAACAAATATAATTTTCAAGGATTCGAAATATTTAACTGACTTTGTCGTTAAGCTTGCTGAGCGAAGCGGAAGGTTTATTTCGTATTCAGAACCTTTGCTAGATGGATCGCTGCCTGATGGTTCCAGGGTTCAAGCGTCCTTTTCCAAAGATGTTACAACCAGAGGTCCGACATTCACAATAAGAAAATTTATCGAAGAACCTTTGTCACCTATAGATTTGATAAGCAATGGAACGGTCAACAGCGAAGTTCTTGCGTTTTTGTGGTTAGCTGTTGAAGCCGGCTCTTCTATCCTTGTCTCCGGAGGAGCATCTACAGGAAAAACAAGCTTCATGAACGTTCTGTCAATATTTATTCCGCCTGCAGCAAAGATTGTTTCTGTTGAAGATACAAGAGAATTGAATTTACCGCATGAGAACTGGATTCCTTCTGTAACCAGAGCAGGATTTGCTAAAGGTTACGGAGAAGTCACCTACTTTGATTTATTGAGAGAGGCATTCAGGCAGTCTCCGGATTATGTTATTGTTGGAGAAGTTAGAGGCGAGGAAGCTTATGTTATGTTCCAAGGAATGGCTGCAGGAATGCCTGCAATGGGAACTATGCATGCAGGAAAAGTGGAAGATGTTATTCATAGATTAGAAACCCCTCCGATAAACTTGTCCCCCACCCTTATCGATACGCTTGACTTGGTCGTTATCATGACTCACGCGAAGGAAAAAGGAGAATCTGCAAGAAGAGTGAAAGAGATTGTTGAAATAGAATCTGTTGATCCTAAAACCGGAACAGCAAGGACAAACAAAGTCTATGGTTGGCTTTCAAGCGACGATTCATTTGAATACAGAGGATATTCTTGGCTCTTCCAAGAAATATCAAAACTTAAAGGGCTGAGCATGGACGACTTGGACAAAGAATTCTCCCGCAGAAGAAAGGTCTTGGATTGGATGAAGTCCAAGAAAATAACACACTTCAAGGATGTGGCAAGAGTCATTGCCGAATACTACAAAGATCCTGAAAATATTTTAAAGCAGATCAAACAGTAAGAAATTCGCAGCTGAAGTCGCAAAAGCAATGGGTTATGAAGTTGTGAATGAAAAAGAAGATTCGAGAGTTGTTCTACTTTCTAAAAGCATGGAGTACTACCAGAATTTTCCTAGGCTTTCTTAATAAAATCAGCCCGAAATGATAACTTTAAAAAGTTTCGCTTCTATACAAAACTTTCAAAAGTGATAAAATGCACATAGAACCAAATGGTCAGACGTGGGTAGGGATGGGAGAAATATTCGGATTTGAAGCCTACGGAGAAAGAGATATAAGAAGCAAGTGGGCTGTAGATCAAAAAATAGGTAGATACAAGCGGACAAACTTAGATAGATTCAGAAATTCTTCTTTTGTGAACAGACATACAGGCGAAGATGTTGGATTGGGAGATGCGATTAGACGAGCGGAAAGGGGTGAAGCCTTTTTAGGCTACGAGGTACCTGTTGTTTCTGACAAACATCATATTTATGGAGAAATGGACGTGTTTGAAGCAGATAATGTAGCATTGGTAGTAACAGAAGAAAAGCGTTCTAGGAAAAAGGAAGCTGCTGTCTATCAGGCTGTAGGATACGCCTTGGCTTTAAAAGAAAGATACGCACCCGGGCTTCCGATAGTATGCAGAGTTAGAGATGCTGTAACAGGACAAATTTCTTTCGAAGAAGTATTTGTTCCCAAACATGAAGAGGGCGTGGTAGCTAGAATACAAGAGCTACATTCTTTGTTAAAAATTGTTGCTGGCGTAAATGGTGGGTCTGCGGAGATTTGAACTCCGATCGCTACCAAATTGGATTTCTTCCCCAAGGTAGTATCCTGACCAAGTTAGACGACAGACCCTGAAAAGAAATAGAATTTATCTCTTATATTTTGCAATTTGCGGAACCAAATCCACATGCGTTAGAAATAAAGCTCTGCAACAATAGCTTTTCAATCCCAGTTCATCCAAAACCCTTTTTGGGTCTTCTCCGGTCTGAATCCTTTTCTTGTAATTTTCCCATAGATGTGCAACAGGCCTTCCACAGCTCATACAACGAATAGGTATAATCATATCATCACTTATGAACTAGAAGGTTATAAAAAGATTTCGTTTAAGGTTGCAAAAAGCGTCTTAAAGCAAATGCTCTAGCATCGTCTTCAACTATATGTGTTTCTTCTTCACTAGCACTAAAATGAAGACCATATCTACCAGCTAAACCCTGTGCTGTTTGCAACCAATAGTGGTCTATTTCTCCATCAACAGTCACTGTTCCACTCTGCAAATTAAAGGTGACATGAGTATTCTCTCCGACTTTAACAGCGAAAGCTCTGATATTATCAGAAAGAGTAGTTGGCACTGTAGCTATTGTAATTGGAATCCTTGTTTCTTTTTGAGGTTTCTTATCTGGAGGCAGATATACGTCTTCCAATTCACCTTTTCTAGAATAAAGTACAGTAGCTTCTTTAGGAACATCAAAAACAGCACTATCTGCTCCGTATCTAGTTGTTAGGGGTGCTGCTTCATCTACACCAGCAAAAAGTTCTGCTTCTGGTACCAATTGCTTTAATTCTAGTATTGCGGCAGCAATATTTTTAGGAAGTGTCCTATAACCAGACATATTATCACTATATAATAGTTATCCTTTATTTAAAAACTTATCTCTTGCTGCGTTGCTTATGACGTCTTGGACCTTGTTTTGATCTTGAGGGTTTGTGCGGTTCAGTCCTCCTTGCATCCGCAACAAGTAAAGTCCTATCATAGTCCAAAAATTTCTGTTTCAAAGACGATTCAAACTCAACCATAGCTTTTGCAATAGCTTGTCTAGAAGCTGCTGCTTGACCAAAGATCCCTCCGCCTTGCACATTAATATTGATGTCAAGGGTTTTTGAAACATCTCCGGCTATCAAAATTGGTTCAGAGATATAAAGTCTCACAGGTTCCGGTTGGACATAGTCTAAAAATTTTCCATTTATGTAAATTTTCCCTGTTCCAGGTTTTGCAGTAGCCCTCGCAATAGCCCTCTTCCTTTTTCCAATAGTAAAAACCATTTCAAGTTTCTTCTTTCTCCTTTCTTTAGGGATTTCTGCTTTTTTCCTTACTTTTTTCTCTGTTAATTCGACGGTCTCTTCCATACTATGCACCCAAACCCTTTGAAATCTCTCCTAAAGTCGTATACTTCGTGGTCAATTCCTCAGCAGATTTTCCGATTCTTTCGTGACGTCTCTTCTAGATCTTCCCACTCATATTCTATACCCACTAAAGCTGTAGCGTCAGTTATCTTTGGTCTGCCATCCTCATAAAATTTATTACCACAATCTGAGCATTCAGATTCTTGTGGTGTTCCAACAACATCTGGAATTATGAGACTACAATTCGCACATTGATAGAACATTCCAAAACTACCTATATCTCTGTAAAGTAATCCGTCCTTTGGAAGACTAACTAAAACTTCTTCTTGGCGTCTGAGAACCATTTTGAGGTTCCCTTCGTTTAAATATTTCTTCAATAGCGAATCCATAATATCACAAAAATGTGCGGGGGGCAAGATTTGAACTTGCGAACCCACTAAGGGACAGGATATCATCTCATCTTTTTATCGAAACTTAAGACAAACTTAAGTCCTGCGGATTTGACCTGGCTCTCCCACCCCCGCATGTTAAAGAATATAGAAATAATGTTTATAAAAGCTATAATTTTGCGATTTCTTTTTCAAACTCTTTTGCCTTGCTTTTCAAAACGTCAGAAGCAATCAAAACAATCTGCTCCGGAGAAAGACCAGAGATACTTTCCACAACAAAAGTAAACTTCGAACCATTCTTTGAATCATAGTTGTAAGAAGCTTTCGCAGCCTGCCATTTCGCATATTTTTTTGCAAAGCCTAGAATTGCGTATGCTTCCAATTTCAATTTCTGTCCCTCAAAAAGTTCAACTATAGGAATGTTATCATAAAGTGGCTTCACCTCTTTGTTCGAAGATTTCAAGTCCTTTGAATAAACCATAGAAGGCCCTTTTTTATCCAAAGCAAAAACGACTTGGCACAGCGAGCATCCTTTACCTCCACATGTGCATTCTTCCCTCAGATTAAAGTCTTTAGGGTTGAAAACCAAAGGTATCAGACCTAGTCTGTGGGCAATAACTTCATTGTAAAGAACAGAATCATTCGAATGGAAATCAATGGTATCGACGGCCATTATAGGAATCTCAGAAAGCATTATTCTCCTCAAAGCATTCGCAAACTGAGGGTTTGATTCTTCAAGAACAAATTTTATCTCCTTGTCATTCTTTTCAAGTATCTGGATTTTCATTACTATCACTTGCAAAACAGAGTTTATAAAACTTTATACTCGACGTCCTCTTCTACCGCCTTTCTTGCGACATGTGTCATGAGGGATCGGCGTTACGTCCTCTATTCTCCCTATTCTCATACCCATTCTTGCCAAAGCTCTTATCGCTGGCTGCGCTCCGGCTCCTGGCGATTTTGATTTTATTCCGCCTGGCGCCCTGACTTTAATGTGAACAGCATTAATTCCCTTTTCCAAAGCATCTGCGGCAGCTTTTTGAGAAGCTAGCAAAGCAGGATACGGAGAACCTCCTTCTCTATCCTTATCAGTCATCATGCCTGCCGTCACTCTCGAAATTGTCTCTGCTCCTGTCAAATCAGTTATGTGAATAATCGTATTATTTGCAGAGCTAAAAATATTTGCTACGCCCCATCTCAAATTTGTCCTAGGCTGGTTTGGCTTCATTTGCACCACTTATTTTTAATTCCTTCATCCTTGATTTATCATGAAATTTAATTTTCTCCTCCACATCTTTTGTTATGAGCGTTGAGGGAAATCTGGTTCTTCTTCCGTCCAAAACAATATGCCCATGCACAATAAATTGCCTAGCTTGCCTTGGTGAATTTGCTAAGCCTTTTTTATAAACAATCGTTTGCAATCTCCTGTCCAAAATATTTTGAATACTTAATCCTAAAACATCATCAAGATTCGCATTAGTGTTAATCAAACCAAGCTTTTGGAGCTTGCCTAAAAGAATGTTTTCTTTGTCTTTGCTTTTTTCAGCTCTTAATTCTCTTGCGAGTCTCCTAAAATTTCTAAGAATAGCTTCTGCTCTCCATATCTCTTGCTTTCTCCTCAAACCATAATCTTGCCTTATTTTTTTTTCAGACTCTAATCTGGTTCTGTCCCACGGCCTTAATGGTCTTTCAAATTTTCTTATCTGTTTCTTCATTCAATCACTTTTTCTCTTCCTTCTTAGCCGGAGCTGATGCTTTTGCTGCTGGAGCTTTTTCACCAGCTTTTGGTGGAGCAGCCGGAGCAGCTGCCGGAGCACCTAGTTTTGCTGGAGCGACTGCGACTTTCATAGCTTTTCTAGCCTCACCCTTCGCGACTCCAACAAGAGCTCCAGTCCTGAAGCTTGATCTTGTTCTCTGTCCTCTGACAGGCAAACCTAATTCATGCCTGATTCCTTTGTAAGAACGAGACTTTTTCATAATATCAATATCAGATTTTATTGCGAATGATAACTCAGAACTAACCAGATGTCTATTTCCCCCAGTTAAAGGATCAGATCTTCTGTTGGTCATGTGAATAGGAATCCCGTATTTTGCAGGATTTTTGATACAGTCTTCAAGCTTGTCAATCTCTTCATTCGTCAAAGCTCCGACCATTGCATCAGGATTCAAGCCTGCAGCACGCGGAATGGAATAAGCAAGAGAAGGACCTACACCCTTTATTCTCAGTATAGCATGTCTTACCTTTTTTTCGCCAGCCAAATCAACTTCAGCAACTCTAACAATACCTCTTACTCCTTCAATAAGTTTCTTTTTAGGTTTGGCCTCGAATTTCGGCTTTCCATCTTCCTTTTCTTTAGGTTCGTACTTAGGTTTGGTTACACCCATTCTATCACGTATTCAGAAATATACAGACTGAACATTTATAAAGGTTTAAAATTGATTGGAATTTTAATGGAGAAATCTATATAGACTGGATGGGTATGGTTTTTCAGGGTCTTCATTAGCAATTTCTCCTACAGAAGGCTTTTCATTAGTTAATATATGTCTGTAACCTCTATAGAGAGGAGAACTGTCTGCCAAAATGAATTTCTGTTGTCTAACAAGTTTTCTAAGGATTCCTCTTTTGACATAAACATAAAGGTCTCTGCCTTCGATTGTCTTTACTGTTAAATCAAATCTACTCATATCAAAAGCTTTTTCCAATCTAGGTCCAGAAACTTCAGGCCCAATTTGCCATGTATAGAATGGCTGTCTTTTCCAAGCGCTATTTAGAGAATCTAGATATACTGCGAGTTCCTCAGATCCAGTTGGTTGATACTTACCTTTGAAGACTGACGGAAAAACACTCATTTCTTCTGGCACTTCAACTCTAAGTTGAGGCGCTAACATACTTTTCATTAAGAAACTAAGCTTTATAAACCCTATGTTCACTTCAAAATTTTATCCCATAAAACATCGAATTTCTGTGGAAAATTAAGAAAATCTAGTTTTTCAGGAGTTTTGATTAAATCGTACATATCTTCCACTTCAAAAACATCTACTTGTTTCAAGAATCTTAATCCAGGGACATTGCCGTATCTTAGATTCTCTACAAATCCTCCAACTGCTTCAAAATATGCTGCTCCGCCCTTCTCTGCTATAGGCTTATAGTCTGAAGAAAAATTGTCTGCAACCCAATTGGCCATTATAAGTGGTTGTTTGGTTGGGTTGATGGAAACATGCCCATAGTTTGGAGGAATTATGAAAACATCACCTTCCTTTGCTGTCACGCAAGCCACATCAGAAATAGAAGTTCCGTTACGTCTCTGTATTAACCAATGAGCCTCGCCTTCCAGGACTTGATAGACTTCTGTGTATGAATATCCTGGAGAAACCTGAGGATGGTAATGCCCGACAGTTTTTGGAAACTCCTTTCCTAGCATTATCGGCAGAAGCACAGTCACATCATATCTTATCCTGCGGTCAAGCATAATTTTTTTGTCTTGTGGTTTTAGTGAAAGTCCGCGATACATGTAATAAATATCCGGATTTTCTTTTCGTCTAGCGGCTAATTTTCTGTCATAAAGAACATCATGCATATCAAAAAGTCTTCTTACATCAGGCCGAAAAGGTTCTAAATCAAATCTCAACATGTTTATCTCTTGTAGACATACTTTAACCATAGTTTTTTAATAAGTCCAATTGTCAATGTTGATAAGAAAAAGGCTACTGCAGGAACTAGAGAATTCACATAGGGATTTGGTAGACCTGTAAATAAAAAGAATACTAAAACGACAAAGTAAGTGAGTATAAGCAACAAGAATTTTCTTGTCCAGCTAGTCTCCCAAGCTTTATCGGCCTCTACTCTTTTATTTCTTTCTTTAATTTTTTCAATTTCGATTTCCAAGTTTTTGGATTTTGTCATATTATCATTTTGAATATGGCGCCGACGGCAGGATTTGAACCTGCGCTCCTCCGAAGAGGAACCAGCTATCTTGGACCTCGCTTGGAGGTCATGCTTCTCTTCATTCCCGCCGATCAGAGTCAAGCCATTAAATCATCTTGCTCTCAAGGATCACCTATCATCTCACATCAAACCTTGAGATAATATCTGGCGCATTAAACCTAGCTCTGCCACGTCGGCATAAGAATTAAACGAATTGGAGAATATTTAAACCTAAAACTTTTCTATAGTAAAGAATGCTGAAATTTCTATTTACAGACTTCTAATGAAATTTAACCTTTTCTTGCAAGCTTCTTTCTTTTTATGTAGCCCCACAATTTCTTTGTCATCTGAGATGGAGAAACTGCTCCTGAGCCTATAACCTTAGCCAGATTTGCATCAGGTTTTATATGGTAGCCACCGAAAGGTTTCTTTTTAGCCAAAAAATCACCGAATACAATTTTGTATTTTAGATATATAAATCTACTGAGTCCTTATAAGAATCGGTTTATTCGCATTTGGTGACTGTTCTGGTTTTGTTTACAAGACCGGGTACTGCAATTGGATCAGGCAAAACCTGATAGCTTCCTGTAACCTGTTCACCAGCGGCTGCATTCCTGTAAATGAATGTAAACAGATGGTCGCCGCCTTGGGATATGTGGTATCTCTGCTTTTGTATGTCCGTTTTAGTTCCTTGGAATGTATAATCTACTTCAAACCAGTAAGGAAGATTGTCTTTATTCATTACTCTGACATCGCCTTCAAAATAATATCCGCCATAATAAGCAAGATTACCGGACGTAAAGCTGTCAGAAACAACAGTGTAATTCGGGAAAGTATTAATAAATCCCTGCTCCTGGAAAGTTTCAGTCACTTCTTTGCAATTCTGTTGAGTATTATTGCCTCCCGGAGGGGCAGTGCATCCTGCTATCAAAACTATCGTAGCGAGCAGAAAGATTCCATTATTCATAGAAAGAAATATAAAATTAAAGCTTATAAACGTATGCGTAAAAACTTTTTATTCTTCAAAGACTAAACTCTTTCCATGATAGACTTCAACCAAATGATAGACAATTATCTCTACAGGGAGTTTGTTCCAAAAAAATTCGGGAAGTATTATCCTTCTGAAATTGGGCAATGCCTGAGGAAACTGTGGTATTCATACAAATATCCTTTGTCGGTTGAGCCGAACCTTATCAAAATCTTTGAAGTGGGAAACATTCTGCATGATTTTGTTGTAAAGGTATTGAAAAGCGAAAGAAATCCTCATGTGGAGCTTTTGAAATATGAGTTCCCTGTTCAAATCACAATGGATGATTTTGTTGTAAAAGGGAGGATCGATGATTTAGTTCTCGTGAAAGAGGATGGAAAACAACTTTTAGTCGAGGTCAAATCTTGCAGAAATGCTGATTCGATAACCGAACCAATGGATCATCACATGACACAGTTGCAATTCTACATGAGTGCGACAGGTGTCAAAGATGGGCTTTTACTTTATGTTGACAAAAACACCCTGCAGACGAGCGCATTTGATGTTCCTTTTGATGAGAACTTTAATTCAGAAATATTGGAGAGGTTCAAAATTCTGCACGCTTTCCTTGTCAAGAATGTCTTGCCAGCTGCGGAAGCAAAATTAAATAAAAGGATGAATTGGATGTGCAGATTTTGTGAATATAGAAGCAAGTGCGATAAGAATGAGTCTTAAGGATAAATGCCTTTTTTCATTAGGACCCTGTCTGTTTTGACAGCCCAGGCCTTATTTATCTTTAAAACCTGTTTGGAGTCCATGAAGGATTTTCCTATAGCCACTAATTCACCCTTCATAGAATACAATCCAACCCGATCATCTCTTTCTATGTCGTCTTCAAGTTTCACTATACCGCCAACTCCGAGCGGAGCACCATTGCAGATATTTGGTATGGCAGAATCCTTTATTATTATTTTCCTTAAACTTTCTGCAGCCAATTCAAGTGGAAAAACGATTTCCCTCAAAAGATTTTCATTTCCTTCTTTTTTATAAATCTGATAAGCATCAAAGACCTTCTGCAAATTTACAGATTGATTTTCATTAAAATTGCCAGAGCGTGTCCTTCTCAATTCCTGCAGATGTGCTCCGCATCCTAGTCTTTTTCCTATGTCATCCGCCAGTCTTCTAATATAGGTTCCAGCCTCGCAACCCACTCGCATCAAAATATTCCTGCCGTCGATCTCCAAAATCTCCAGATAATAAATCTCCCTCTCCCTCTCTCTTCTAGCAACAGCGGATTTTTTCGGAGGGATTTGTTTTATTTTCCCGACAAACTCTTTGCAGACTTTTTCTATATCTCGCTTCGAAACTTCCTTATGGAGATTCACAACAGCAACATATTC
>ASMQ01000011.1 GCA_000405245.1 Candidatus Aenigmarchaeum subterraneum SCGC AAA011-O16 | reverse complement strand
AAGTTCTCAGAAGTTTTTGAAAAACCGAAAGAATCTTGATTATATTTGGACTTATAATTTTAAAGTTAGTTTTAAATATCAAAATTTTCTAAATCTTAAACAGTGATACTATGGCTGTCAGGAGCGGAGAGGACTTTAAAGCATCTTCTGTTGACGAAGACTTGAGAAAATTTTTAGAGAGCAGAAAAGCTATAATAAAAGTTGTAGGGGTCGGCGGAGCAGGAAATAATACTGTTTCTAGAATGATGCAGGTTGGAATAACAGGAGCTGAAGTCATTGCTGTTAATACTGATGCGCAAGATTTACTTTACACTGATGCTGATACAAAAGTTTTGATTGGACGAGATCTGACGAGGGGACTAGGAGCAGGAGCAGATCCTAACGTTGGAAAAGAAGCTGCAAAAGAAAACAAAGATGATCTGAAAGACGCATTAAGCGGAGCGGATATGATTTTCATAACATGCGGCCTTGGAGGAGGAACTGGTACGGGAGCTTCTCCGGTTGTTGCTGAAGTTGCAAAAAAACTCGGGGCTTTGACTGTAGGAGTTGTAACTTTACCTTTTTCTATGGAAGGGACTCACAGAATGAATAATGCAAAAAGTGGACTAGAAGACTTGCAAAATATTGTTGATACTTTACTGATTATACCTAATGACAAACTTCTGGAAGTTGTTCCTAATGTTTCTATTGTAACTGCTTTCAAAGTTTCTGATGAAATTCTTGTGAACGCTGTCAAAGGAATAGCGGAGCTTGTCACAAAACCTGGTCTAGTGAACCTGGATTTTGCGGATATCAAAGCAGTTATGAGTAACGGAGGAATGGCAATGATCGGTTTGGGAGAAAGTGATGCTGATAAAAACAGATCACTGGAAGCTGCTGAAAAAGCAATGAATAATCCTCTATTGGATATTGAAATTGATGGTGCTACCGGAGCTCTTGTTAATGTTTCCGGCGGAACAGACATGTCTATTAAAGAGTGCCAGCAGATTGTTGAGTCTGTGTCTTCCAAATTAGACAAAGAAGCAAAGTTAATCTGGGGAGCTCAAGTAAACAAAGAATTAGGTGACACTGTCAGAGCAATGATCATCGTGACTGGAATAAAGTCACCGCACTTCTTTGAGCCGGCAAAGTTTTCGAAAGAGAAGAGAAAAGAAATAGAAAGCATTCTAGGAATAGACTTTGTTTAGTCTGCTAGAGATGTTAATAATTTAAATACTACACATTCTAATAGAGAAAGTAGTTTCTAGGTGCTTTAATGGAAGAAAATCAAGAATCCGGACCAGTAGAAGAAAAAAAGATCGAAGAGATAAAGAAAGAGGAGAAACCTAGACAGGAGAATAGAAAAGAGGAGCAGAAACCAAATCTTGCATCAAAGCTTAAAGACAGGCTTGCAAACTACCAAAGAACTATAGAGATTGCACATAAACCTGATAGAGACGAATTCATATCTTCAATGAAGATTACCGTAACAGGCATAGTATTAGTCGGCCTGATAGGCTTCATAATATTCATAGTGTTTCAGATACCAAAGTTGATAGCATGATATACACAATAAGAACAACAGTCGGAAGAGAAAATGCGGTGATCGAGACTTTGAACAACAAGATACGCAATCTTCAGGCTAACATAAAATCTGTTCTGCATCCTGACGAATTGAAGGGCTATATTTTCATAGAAGGTGACATGCCTACAATAGAAAAAGTCATGCAGGGCGTTCCACATATCAGAGGAGTTATAAGAAAGGAGGTCATAGTTAATGATATCAAAAAATTCTTGGAAACCAAGAAAGTTGAGATCAAAGTGAATAGAGGAGATATTGTTGAGATTACTGGCGGTCCTTTCAAAAATGAAAAAGGAAAAGTGACTAGAATGGATGAGGGAAAGGAGGAAGTTACATTGGAACTTTTGGAAGCAGCCATTTCAATTCCAATAACAGTTCCTTTAGATTCTGTGAAAATAATCGAATCTGCTGAAAAACCAAAAGGTGAGAAGAGTGGGTAAGTTAACTGTTAAACTTTTAGTGGATGGAGGAAAAGCTTCTGCCGGTCCTCCACTCGGGCCTTCGTTAGCTCCGGCAAAAATCAATATTTCTAATGTTGTTGCTGCAATAAATGAGAAGACAAAAGAATTCTCCGGTATGCAAGTTCCTGTGGATGTTGTGGTTGATACAGAAACTAAAAATTTTACAATTAAAGTCGGTGCTCCGTCTGTTGCTGCTTTGATTAAAAAGGAATTAAAGAAAGAAAAACTAGCCAAAGCGCCATTCGGAACGTATGTTCCGAAAGAAGGAGAGACGATCGAAAAATTTGAAGGAGACTTGAAATTTGAAAGTGTCGTGAAAATTGCTAAAGCTAAAATCGATTCTATGGGAACTAAAGATCTGAAAAAGGCTGTTAAACAGGTCGTAGGCTCTTGTGTAAGCTTAGGAGTTAATGTTGAAGGAAAGCATCCAAAAGAAATTTTGAAAGAAATAGATTCTGGGCATTTTGATAATAAAATTAAGCAGGCTTAGAAACCTCTACATCTGTTTTTTCTAACGCGATTCTCATTCTACTTTTATATTCGTCTAAATTCCTTGCTATTCTTTCATCCTGCATTCCTAAAATCTTGGCAGCTGCAATAGCTACACTTTCCGGATACTTGAAAAAACCAGCTCCTATACCTGAGGGCACGTCTACTGTAGAAATCATGTAAGCAGGCAAAGGATCTTCTGGCTTCGGCAGCGGAGGACAGGCAAGCACAGGATATCTTGAATGAAAGTCTACAAAGGCTGATAAAGCGTCAGATCTACCAGCAACCGTTATGTAAACAGTAGGTTCGCCTTGTGTATCATACATAGCCAAAATTTCTTTCACAAGATTAGGTGCTTTGTGAGCAGAAGCTGCATGTCTATAAGAAGGAATTCCAAACTCGCCTAGCTTTTCGGCTATAGCTTTGACATGTTCTAAATCTTTATCAGAACCCATTATTATGATTGCTCTGCTCATCGAAAACTCTCTCCAGTAAGTCTTTGGAACAAACCAATATAAAGTTCGCTGACTTGAGGTATAATATCTGCAGGCAAAGGCGGAATAGGTGGTTCAGGCGAACCTGTTTTCCTAGCCTCAGTTAATTGAGAGTGATATCCAGTCTGTTTATAATGTTGTCTTACAAACTCCTTACTAACATCCACAAGTCTGCCTTGCGCATAAGCTTCGGCATCCCAAAATCTGTCTTCGTCTGCTGTCCCAAAAGTATCAACAACCATAGGTCTTCTTTTAGCATCCATAGCCACTTCTTTCTTTCCATCAACATGTATCAGGCCTCTTTTTGCAACTTCTTCATTAATTCTGTCATCCAACCGTAAAAGATCATACCATATAGTATTCCACTCTCCGGGTGTTAATCCTGAAATTTGTAGAGCCTCTTCTTTTGTCAATGGTCTATCAACTTTCTCCAATTTAGTCGTCACCTCACAATACGGCTTTACAAGTCTTTCTCCCATTTTTGGCTGATAGTCAGAACGGAAACCTAAAACTTGTGGATTTACTTCTCCGCTTTGTAATCTATCAAACATAGATCCTGCAACATAATGCCTTATTATGAATTCCAAAGGAACCAAATAATTCACCGTGGAAAGCGAAAGTTTGCTGTAATCAGGAATCACGTCGACACGCTTTACTAACATTTTGTCTGGGGCATTTAATTCTAGGAAATGAGTGCTTAAACCCATTTCGGCAGCAACTTTAAACCAATTGGCCGAAGTCCTGCAGAGCGTCTCCCCTTTGCTGGGAACAAGTGTTGGAATTACTTTGTCAAAAACTGATATTTGATTTGTAAAATAAAATTCTAGAACATCCGGATCTTCTGTACTGTAAACTTCTTTGACTTTTCCTTTCCTTAGAAGCTCTGGCATTGAATCGTTATAGATAGGAATTAAAAGGATTTATGCTTTTCTATCCAACTAGAACCATGGTCTTTGCAATACTGTTTTGGTTTTTGTCACTTGCAAGTTTGATTCTTCTAGGCCTCTGGCTAATGGGCTACAATGTCTTGGAGATAATTATAACTTTACTTATAATCAACATTGTCCTCGTAGAAACCATCAGACAGGTCTCACAGAAGGAGTCTGAGCAGAATCTTAGAAAAGAAATTTTGGAAAGGGTTGCAAACATTGAAAAAATAGCTGAAAATATAGTAAAGACTTTGGAAGGAAACCCTAAGGATCTCGAGAGGCAAAAAGCTGAATTAAAATTTGAATTTAAAGAAAGCATGGATAAGATGGCTGAAAAAGCCATTGAGATAGAAAATAGACTTTCTGAATTGAAGAGAACTGTCGGAGCTGTTGTGGCTAGTTTCGACGAGAGATTTAAGACTATTGAGGGCGAAGAGGATTTTGTGGAAGTCAAGGTCGAGGAGTAAATATTTAAATAGTGGGTTACAATTGGAATAAGACCACTTCGGTGGAAGCAGTGTGCGTGAACTTGTTATGAATGAGAAAATATTAGAAGCAATCAAAAAGTCTAGAGAATCTAAGAAAAGAAATTTCAAACAGAGTTTTGATCTAGCTATAAATCTCGCTAGCATAGATTTGAAAAAACCGGAGAATAAAATTAAAGCTGACCTGACTTTACCTCATGGTTTTGGAAGGCCTGTAAAGGTTGGTGTTATTGCTGATATGCTTCTTCCCCAAGCAAAAAATCTTGGAGAATCGATTGTTTTGATAAGAAAGGATGAGATAGAAACTTTGGGAAAAGACAAAAAGGCTGTCAAAAATCTTGCTGAAAAATGCAGATATTTTGTTGCAGAAGCTCCTTTGATGCCTTTGGTGGGAAGATACTTTGGACAAGTCTTCGCGACGAGAAACAAAATGCCGACTCCGATACCACCTACAACTCCAAACCTTAAACTTTTGATAGAAAAATATTCAAAAACCGTGAGAATCACATTGAAGGACTCGCCTGTTATTCATGTTCCTGTTGGTTTTGAGGAAATGGAGGATGAAA
Source organism: Candidatus Aenigmarchaeum subterraneum SCGC AAA011-O16 (assembly GCA_000405245.1). GTDB lineage: Archaea > Aenigmatarchaeota > Aenigmatarchaeia > Aenigmatarchaeales > Aenigmatarchaeaceae > Aenigmatarchaeum > Aenigmatarchaeum subterraneum. The sequence goes on along the minus strand of ASMQ01000011.1, from coordinate 12,106 downwards.
AGGTAGCGGAGAATGTGGAGGCTGTTATAAATTCAGTTATTGCAACCTTGCCTAAAGGAAAAGAAAACGTCAAGAATTTTTTTATAAAATTGACCATGGGGAGTCCAGTAAAGTTTATTTTGTGATTTTATGCCAAAAAGATCTTCAATAAGACCGGAGAAAATAAAGGCGGTGGAAGACTTAGCCGGAGCAATAGAAAGGCATTCTGTAGTAGGAATATTAAATTTGTACAAACTGCCAGCTTTTGCTTTCCAGAAAATAAAAAGGGAATTGGGGGAGCAGGCTTCAATAAAGGTTACGAGAAAGAGTATACTTTTGCGGGCTTTAGAAAAATCCAAGAAAAAAGGATTGGAAGAATTTGTCGGTTTGTATCCAGGAATAATTTTAACTTCAACAAACCCTTTCAAGCTTAATAAATTTTTGCAGAAAAACAAATCAACCGCTTCGGCAAAACCTGGAGATATTGCTATAAGGGATATCGAGGTAAAGGCTGGACCAACTGACTTGCCGCCCGGACCTGCCATATCTACTTTGACAAAGGTAGGAATCCCTGCTAAAGTCGAAGGGGGAAAAATCGCTGTCCAGAGGGATAAAGTTGTTTTGAAGGCTGGCGGAGTTGTCAATATAGACCTTGCTGCAGCTCTGAATCTTTTAAAAATGGAGCCTATGGAGATTGGATTGGATTTGGTTGCTGTTTGGGATAATGGAACACTCTATAAAAAAGACGTATTATCTATTGACGAAGAAAAAATACTCTCTGATATTGCTTTGGCATCGCAACAAGCTTTCAATCTGGCTTTCAACATCGGATATCCGACGAAGGAAACTATTGAATTAATGATCATAAGGGCTGTAAGAACCGCGAAAGCGCTGGAGGGAAAACCTTTATAAGATTTGAAAATAAGTGATTGCTATGACAGACGAATTTGTATACGCAGCTTTGCTTTTGCACTCTGCAAAACATCCTATAAGTGAAGAAAATTTGGTTAAAGTTGTAGGCGCATCCGGAGCGCATGTAGATCACACAAAAGCAAAGGCATTTGTTGCAAGCTTAGAAGGAGTAAATATTGACGAAGCCATAAGCAAAGCAGCCATGCCTGTTGCCGCTGCTCCGTCAGCTAAAGCTGAAGAGAAAAAGGAAGAAAAGAAAGAGGAAGAAGAGTCAAAGAAAGCTGAAGAAGCCATTGGTGGACTGGCAAGCTTATTTGGATGATTGAATGCTTCACCTGATATCGTTAGGTGGATCACTGATTGTTCCAAATAAGGTAGATGTCAATTTCTTGAAGAAATTCAGAAGCGTTATTTTGAAGCATGTCAGGAAAGGGGAAAGATTTGTCATAATCGCTGGCGGAGGGCAGATTTGTCGAGATTACCAGAACATTGCGAGAAGCCTATCGAATGTTAATTCAGAAGATTTGGATTGGATAGGAACTAAATCGACGCATCTGAATGCTGAGTTAGTCAGAGTTTTGTTCAAAGGCCATGTCCATGACAAAGTTGTTGAGTGGTATGACAAAAAAGAAAGCTTTAGAGAAAAGATTTTGGTCGCTGCTGGATGGAAGCCTGGATGGTCAACTGATTATGATGCTACTGTTCTTGCAAAATGGTATGGAATTAAAAACTTAATAAATCTAACAAACATTTCTCATGTCTATTCAAAAGATCCTAGGAAGCATAAAGATGCAAAACCATTGAAAATAATTTCTTGGAGAAACCTGAAGAAAATCATTGGAAATAAATGGTCCCCTGGGCTGCATGTTCCTTTCGATCCTGTTGCGGCAAGAAGCGCAGAGAAATTAAAATTGAGAGTAGTTATAATGAGTGGCTTGAAGAATCTTGATAATTTCTTATCTGGAAAAAGGTTTGAAGGCACAATAATAAGTTAGCGTTTAAAGTAAGATGGTGGCCATCCCCAGACTGTTCCGCCTGTAGCTCTTTTTCCCTTAACCGGTCCCCAATTCTCATCTCTTGTATAGTCCAAAGGTTCAAAACCGTAGCGACCCCAAAATTTTGCTGGTTCTTTTAAGAATGGGTGTTCATGATTCCAAATAACCGCAATCCCATTTAATTCATCACCTCGTATAATAGGCGGTTTGCTGACATCTTCTTGTAATCCTCCAATAAGAGCTTTACTGACGCCTAAACCAGCCGCCTCTTTTCTCACAGTGTGATTAATAATATAGAGAATAGAGCCATGTTGTCTGTGAAACTCTTTAGGGTCATGATTGTATGGCGGCATACCAGGTCTTAAATCTAACCTGGAAATTCTTTCTTGAGCTACGTATCCCAAAACTCTGTTAGCAGCATCAACTGCAACATATATTCCATAAGGCCACAGTGCTGAAAGATTATAATATCTGTTGTAAGCTAGACCACTCGGTCCCCATTCTTCAACAAAAGGATCTCTCCAAAATTCAAATTCTAGTTCTTGGACTTGTGAAACATGAGTTTCGTCTGCTCTTCTTAAAGTGAATTGTGGAGATGCCATAGCCATATTAATATAACAGTTAAAAATAAATAGTGATATTATGCTGATGAAAGCAGATCTATTGGACTCGAAAAACTTCAAACTTAATTTCTTTACAGAAAACAAATTCAAGAGACAAATTTGTAAAGTCTGTAAAGGAGGATTTTGGTCTCTTGAAGAAAGAGAAAACTGCGGAGATCCTGCATGCGGAGCAGGCTATGACTTTATTGGACATCCAATCATCCCTAAAAAATATGACTGGCAGACGATGCGCTCGAAATTCCTTTCTTGGTTTGAAAAACAGAAGCACGATGTAATAGGAAGGTATCCTGTTGTCTCGAGATGGAAGCCAGACACTTTCTACACCGGAGCATCCATCTATTGCTTCCAGCCTTGGGTTTTGAATCGAACAATCGAGCCTCCGGCAAACCCTTTGGTCATGAGCCAGCCTTCTGTTAGGTTTGTTGACATTGATAACGTCGGTCTAGGGACAGGAAGGCATCTGACTCTGTTTGAAATGATGGCACATCATGCTTTCAATTATCCGGGAAGAGAAATTTACTGGAAAGAGAAAACCGTTGAGCTTTGCTACAACTGGTTAAAGGAACTAGGAATCAAACCAAATTTAATAGTCTTCAAAGAAAATCTTTGGGAAGGCGGGGGCTATGCTGGACCTTGCTTTGAGGTCCTGACTTCAGGAAATGAATTGGCTACTTTAGTCTTCATGGAATATGCGGGTCCGGAACAAGGAAAATACAAACCGATTGACATAAGGGTTGTTGATACCGGCTACGGGCTGGAGAGACATGTCTGGGCTTCACAAGGACACCCGACGATTTACTACGGAATATTCCCTGAAGTCATAGACTGGTTGAGGAAGAAGACTGGAGCTAATTTCGAAAAGGAAATTTCCACGGAATTTTGCAGAATCTGCGGGGTTCTGAACGTCGAGGAAGTAAATGTCGACAAAGCCAGAGAAGGCATAATAGACAAGGTTTCGAAAAATCTTAAAATTGATAGAGAGGAAATATTGAAAGTAATTTTGACTGATCACAACATTTACCAAATAGCTGACCACACGAAAGCCGTAGCTTTCATTCTGAATGATGGGGTTGTTCCTTCAAATGTCCAAGAAGGCTATTTGGCACGACTTCTCATAAGACGAGGAATTAGATCTTTGGAAGATCTGGGTTTAGAACTTAGACTGGCTGACATTGTAGAAATGCAAATAAAAAATCTTTTGAATGTTTATCCTGAATTCAAAGAGAATGTCGATGACATTCTTAGAATGGTGGAGGTCGAACAGAAAAAGTATGCAGAGACTGTGAATAGAGGGAAGGAGACTGTAAGAAAAATTACTGTTGCTCTTGAAAAGGAGGGCAAGTTTGAACTTGAACCAAAGACTTTGATGATGCTTTATGATTCTCACGGACTTTTACCAAGAGATGTAAAAAAGTTTGCTCCGGGAATGAAAGTGGAATTAGGGGACATAGAGACTAGAATAGCTGTGCAAAAATCTGCAGTCAAAACCACGGAGAAAAAAGAAGTGATGAATGTGAAAGGTCTCCCTGAAACAGGAAAATTATATTACGAAAAAGAAAGGGATTATTCGTTCAAAGCAAAGGTTTTGAAAGTTGACGGCAACAAGGTTGTTCTTGACAGAACATTGTTTTATCCGAGAGGCGGAGGGCAAGAACCTGACTTCGGAACTTTAGGTGGAAGCAAAGTCTTCGATGTTGAAAGTTCCGGAAATGTCGTTGTGCATTTTGTTGAGAAACCTAAATTCAAAGCAGGACAAACCGTCTCCGGGGAAATTGACAAAGAGCGAAGGGAGCAGATAAGAAAACATCATACTGCAACTCACATAATAAACGGAGCTGCCAAAAAAGTTTTGGGAAACCATGTCTGGCAAGCCGGTTCTAAAAAGGATATTGACAAAGCACATATCGACATAACACACTACGAAACTTTGACTGACGAACAGGTTGAAAAAATAGAAAGGGTAGCTAATGACATAGTAGAAAAAAACCTCAAAGCAAAAAAGCTTGTGTTAAATAAAAATGTCGCGGAGAAGCAGTACGGATTCAAATTGTACCAAGGGGGTATCGTGCCTTCTAAAGAAATGAGAATTATAGATCTCGGAGGTTTTAATATTGAAGCTTGTGGTGGAACCCACTGCGATTCTACAGGAGAAGTCGGACACATAGTCATCATAAAAACGGAAAGGCCACAAGACGGAATTGTCAGATTGTTTTATGTTGCCGGGCCTGCTGCAGGTCTGTATTTGAAAAAGAGGGAGGAAGTATTGAGAGAAGCTGGTGAAATCTTGCATGCTCCGGAGCAGAGAATAAAGAAAGCAACGGAAGAGCTTTTGGAAGAATGGAAAAACAGAAAGAAAGAATTAGAAAAAATTAATGAAAAAATAGCGACTAAAAGCTTGAAGAACTCAAATTTGAGAGCCATAACGGCTTAAGATTCTTAATAAAAGAAATAAAGGGCGCTGACATGAAGCAACTTGAAGAAATCTCCAGAAAATTGAGCGATAAGGATACTATAATCTTCCTTTTCGGAGTGACAGATAAGATTTATCTTTTTGCTTCTGCAGGAAATGCTGCAGTCAGAAAAAATGTAAATGCCGGAGAGATTCTCAAGAAGGCTTGCGAAAGTTTAGGAGGACGGGGTGGAGGGCTTCCTGCTTTGGCCCAAGGCTATGGAGAAAGAATAGAAAATCTGGTAGAAGTTAAGAACTGGGTTAGAAAGGAGCTGATGAAATGAGTTTGGAAATTTTGGTTGAACTGCATGATTTGGATAGAGAACTTTATCCATCCTACTCAGGTGGATTGCCGGAGAACACTGGATTGTATGAAACTAAAGTGAATGATTCTAGTATTACTCTTGGCTTTGATTTGCCATCTGTTAACATTCCTGTTTTGCCTTATGAAACATTTTCTGCTGAAGAACCAAGCAATAAATCTGTCTATGGCAATTATGCATACATGAGTCATATGATCGATCAACGGATAACAGAAGTTTCTCCTGAGTTTGCTACTTATGCTGCACCTGGATGTTTGGGTTGGAGCTTTCCACAACTTCAGAAAGGTTTTGTAAGAAGTGATCTTCCTGAGCCTTTAAAATCAAGAGTAAAACTTCATGAAGCCATACATATTCGAGATCCGACCAAACCTGAGCTACAAGTAAGACTGGAGTCTGGTACTTTATATGCAAACTATTGAAGAACTGAAAGGAAAATATAAAACTTTGAAAGAAGTTGCCACCATTTTAAACACAACTCCGGAACAGGTTCCAGAAGTCATAAGAAAGTTAAAAAGGGAAATAATGGAATTTGAAAACGAGATGAAAAAATTAAAATCTAGTCTTTAACTTCTTCTTTTATCGCTTGCTCTATCATCATTTTGACCATGGTTTCTCTCGGAACTCCTGTAAATCTTGGCAAACCGTTTATGAGAATGACTGGGACAGCTGAGATTCCCAATTGCTGCGCCCGAGAAAGAGTTCTCTGGTCTTTGTCAACATAAAGCTCTTGATAGTCTACTTTGCTTCCAAACTCTTTTGTGACCTTGCTTAAAACCCTTGATGCCTCTGGACAAAATACACAATGTTCTGTCTTGAATAACTCGACTTTAACAACCATTTTACCCACCCTTAATTTTCCCTGCTACCCTTTTAATTTCTTTCTCCGGAACCATTTCCTTTCCTGTGTATCCGGGAGCGGTTGTCGGCCAGATTGCTTCGTTCGCTTTTATATATTGATAAGCCGAGTAAGAAGCATTTACGGCTTCACCTACACCTGTAATTGCTTGTTTGAATCTTGTATCAACAACGTCTCCGGCAGCAAAAATTCCCGGAACATTTGTTTCCGAATTCCTATTAATCAGAATTTCATTTTTGTCATTAACTTTGACCCCTAGCTTAACAGCTAATTCAGACAGAGGAAGATGCCCGATCTCGATGAACAAACCATCCAATTTGAATTCCTTATTTCCTTTATAAGGTTTATCAAAGACAGCAGAATACATTCTTCCATTTCCTTTGATTTCAAGGATGTTTGTGTTGTTTATTATCTCGATTTTCCCTTCCTGAATTAATTTTTCAATTCTTTTCATGTTGACAGGCTCTGGTCTGATCCTCTCGCCCCTGTAAATTATATAGATCTTTTTCGCCCACTGTGTTCCGAGAATGGCTTCTTTTGCAGCAGAATCTGATCCGCCGACCACTCCAATGGTCCTCTCCTTATAGAAGAACCCGTCACATAACATGCAATAATGCACTCCTCTATTTGCATATTTGTCTTCTCCAGGAACTCCGAGTTTTCTCCATTTCGTTCCTGTCGCAACCAGAACAGTCTTTGTTTTGTATTCATTACCTTCATCGCTTTTCACAATAAAATGATTTCCGTCCTTTCTGACGTCCAAAACTTTTTCTATTTTAATTTCAACTCCAGGATACTCCAAAGCATGCTCTCTCAGTTTGTCTGCTAACTCTTGACCTGTTAATTTTTTGAATCCGGGATAATTTTCGACAATATTTGTTGTAATGATGACTCCGCCAGGGATGTCCCCGAGAACCAGAGTCTTCATCATAAATCTTCCACAGTACATGGCTGCAGCATATCCTGTGCAGCCTGCTCCGACAATTACTATATCCCATAGCTCATTTTTTGCCATAGAATCAACTAAAAATTATTAGGGTTGGAACTTATAAATATGGAGAAGAGAAAATAAAGAACTATGAAAGTAGCTCTTGTAAGCCATCACAAAGAATTGATTAGAAAACATCTGAAGAAGGCAGGATTAAAAGAGACTACAAAGAACCCGGATGTCATAGTTTCCTTCGGCGGGGAAGGCACCTGCTTGTTTTGTGAGCAAGTCTATCCCACAAAACCGAAGCTGTTTATTACCCATCATGTTTGCAGGAACTGCAAGAAACACAACTATAAAAAAATCTTCGATGCATTAAAATCTAAAAACTACAAAGTAGAGAAGCTTCCGAAGCTTGAGGCTAGAGTTGATGGAAAAAAACTTTCTGGTATGAATGAAATAAACATTCATTACAAACCACCGAGAGCCCTCAGATTAAGAGTCAAAGTTAATGGAAAGGTTGTTGTCCCGGAGATGATTGGGGATGGTGTTGTGGTTGCAACGCCGTATGGATCAACAGCATATTTCAGATCAATAACAGGTAGAAGCTTTTCCAAAGGTTTTGGGATTGCGTTCAACAATTCGGTCAAAAGAATAAGACCGTTGTTTGTTAATGAGAATGCAAAAATAGAAGTCGACATTCTAAGAGAGAATGGTTTTGTTTCCGCGGATACAAATAAAAAATTAATAACAATCAAAAAAGGCAACAAAATAATAATTAAAAAGTCTGGAGACGTAGCTAAGATTATAAGGATAAAGGGCATGAATTTGAAAATAAAATTCAAGTGATTCTATGGTACAGTACGATGAATGGGGACCAGAGAAGATTTTCGATGTTTACGACCCTAAAACCAAAATGCGTGGATTCCTTATAATTGACAATACAAGTTTGGGTCCGGGAAAGGGTGGAATCAGAATGACTCCTTCTGTTAATGTTGAAGAAGTTTTCAGATTGGCGAGAACAATGACTTGGAAGTGCTCCGTAGCCGGCCTTCCTTTCGGCGGAGCAAAATCAGGAATCATTGCTGATCCTAAAAATATGACAAGAGAAAGAAAAAAAGAAATCATTCAGGCTTTCTCAAGAGCTTTGAAACCCGTCTGCCCGAAAATGTATATTGCTGCTCCGGATGTCAATACAGCTGAAGAAGAGATGAGATGGTTTGTCGAAGCGAATGGATCTTGGAAGGCTGCAACAGGAAAACCTGCAAATCTTTGCGTAAAGCCTGGAGAAAAATGCGGAATTCCTCATGAATACGGATCAACAGGATTTGGAGTTGCGCATGCGACTGTCATAGCTTTAAAGCATATGAAAATGGACGTCAGTGGAGCGACTGTCGCCATAGAAGGATTTGGGAATGTCGGAACCTTTGCTGCAAAGCATCTTGAAGAGATGGGAGCCAAAATTGTTGCTGTTTCTGATTCTAAGGGTTGCATCTACAACAAGAACGGCTTAGATTACAAAAAACTTTCCGGCATAAAAGAAAAATCTGGAAGCGTCACTCACTACAGGCCTGGGGAAGTCTTTGATGGAAAGAAATTGTTTGAATTGAATGTTGATGTCTTGATTCCTGCTGCTTTGCCTGATTCTATAAACAAAAATAATGTGCATAATGTGAAATCCAAGATCGTTATCGAGGCTGCAAACATACCAATGACTCCGGAGATGGAAACTATCCTTTACAAGAAAAAGATTCTGGTTGTTCCGGACTTTGTTGCGAATGCCGGAGGAGTCATTTCTTCCTATGCTGAGTACAGAGGATACAATCCAAAACATATGTTCGAGCTTGTTGAAAGAAAAATAAAAAAGAATGTGGAAAGGGTTTTAGAAAAGACTAGGAAGGAAAATGAAGAACCTAGAGTTGCTGCCTTGAAAATCGCGCAAGAAAGGGTTAGCAAAGCTATGAAAAAATAAGAAAAAAGAAAAAGAATGAAACAAATTCTGAAAAAACCAAAAATCTATTTCATCTTTACCAAAGAACCGACTGCTCCACCTATAGCGGCAAAGACCAATCCCCAGACAATCCATTCTGCCCACACGCTTCCTAGTGAGATCATCCAAGTACCGTATGAAAGACCTACGTAACTTAGAATTATTGCAATGACTCCGCCGATTATTCCTGCTACGGCGCCTAACATCGCTGCATCGCTTGAGGTCTTGCTTCTAGCTTGCCATACGCCTACGAATCCACCAATCAAGGCTGCAAGCACGTTTCCGAATCCAGCCAGTCCTCCTAAATAGCCAAATACATAGGCTAGGACCCAGAATACAACTCCTCCAATTGCTGCCGCTCTCCAATTAACATTCACAATATTCACCTCCTTTACTCTATAGGTAGTAAAACCGGCATATAAATTTAGCTATCTAGTCCTTTAGACCATGCCCTGTAACGACCAAAACTATGTTAGAATCCCTGGGAAGGCCTAGTTTTGCCAGACCTGCTAAGGTAGCTGCTCCGGACAGTTCCGCGTAAATGCCTTCTGAAGCAAGCATTTTCTTTGCAATCATCATTTCAGCATCGCTAACAGTCTCCCCTTTGCCTTTCGATTCCTTCAAAGCATTCAAAGCCTCTAGTCCATCTAAAGGACTTCCGCAAGCAATGGCTGAGGCGATTGTTCTTGGCTCCACAGCTTCGACTTTCTTCTTCATCTTCAGAGCATTGACAACCGGAGCACAGCCTTTTGCTTGGATGCCGACAAGCCTAGGAAGTTTTTTTATCAATCCCACAATCTTGAATTCATTAAGGCCCCTCCACACACTGCTTATCAAAGTCCCGTTGCCTATCGGAGAAACTATGTAGTCTGGCTGCATTTCATCCACAATTTCGAAAGCAACAGATTTTTCTCCTTCTCCACGATACGGATAATCGCCCATCATGTAGGTTTTCCTTTTCAGAAAATCGATATTTGCCAACTCCAAGGCTTTATCGTAATGATTGTCAACATAAACGACTTTCGCTCCGAAAGTGAGCATCTGCTTTATTTTAGAATCTGTTGTGTCTTTCGGGACATAGATTTTCGCTTTTATGTTTGCCATTATCGAGTAGGCTGCAACAGAAGCTCCCATGTTCCCTGTGGAAGCACAGACGACCTCTTTCACTTTGAATTCATTTGCACGGGATATTTCGACCGTCGTTCCCCTATCTTTAAAAGAACCTGTGGGATTCAGTCCTTCAAATTTAAAATATAAATTTTTATAACCTAGAAGTTTTCCCACTTTTCTGGATTTGAACAAAGGCGTTCCGCCCTCTCGCAGGGTTATTATGTTTTTGTCAGCAACTATAGGGAAAAACTCTCTGTATCGCCAGTGATTGAAAGCTCTTTTCCTTAATTTTTCCCAGCTGATGTTATTTTTAATTTCCTTGTAATCATAAACAAGCTTCAAGCTCTGCCCGCATTTTTTGCATCTAAAGATAATTTTATTCTTAGGGTATTTTGCCTTGCACTTTATGCATTCGATATGCTTGACATGCATGGATATAGATTGAGAAAGCTAAAACAAAAATCAATCTGTTATGTGGAAAACTGCTGTAACTTTTTTCCTTCTGGCAAGTTTGTTAAATTCTTCCACTGCTTGAAGTGTGGGTTTTGCTATGAACTCTATTCCATCCAATTTCGCAGCAACCTCTGCATCAGGATCTATTTTTACATAACCGGCTGTCCCTGTTCCGACAATAACAACTTCCGGGTTCTTCATCAAAACGTCCATCAGTTCCCTTTTGGAAAATTTGTGGGACTTCGCTCTCTCCTGAATTTCCCCGTCCCAGTGAATTGTAACATCAGTATCATATTTTTTGCCGTCAATTATGATTGTTCCGAAGAAGGCGTTGTCTATCCTTGGCATGCTATATACTGGTGCGTGAAAGTATTAATTATTTATACTTGCTCGGACTAAGTAGTGAAGGGTTTTGACTACACAAAAAACGGTTCAGGAAGGAATAAAACCTGTTCTTATAGAAAGATTTTTTCAAAAATATGGAAATCCACCAGAGATAAGCGGATGGGGCCATATCAGCTACGAAGACACGGTATACTACGTCAAGGCTCTGGATGGAAAATTTCTTTATATGACAGAAGCTCAAGCTAGAGATTCTAAGACTGGAGAATTAAAACTAGAGTAGCCCCGGTAGGATTCGAACCTACGTCCGCTGCTCCAGAGGCAGCTATCTTACCAGATTTCTCTCTTGGCCACTAGACGACGGGGCTATAACCAGTTTAAATACTTTTTGCTTCATTATTTAAATTCGGTAGTGATGAGGACCGAAAACGAGTTACACGCAGTAGGAATAACTAAAAAAGCCAAGCCTATCTATGAAGATGATCACGTCAGACTGATACAAGAAATATTTATAAGTAGCCGAGGTAGGGGAATTATTAGATATCATGAAGGGATAGACAAAACAAAAACCATAAGTGGATACGAAGTCACGCTTGTTTGGGATGAAAGAGCTCCTTTGCTGAAACGTTTATTTTTGAGAATTGAAAAGGAGAAAGAAAATTTTCAAAAGACATTCCAATATTACAGTCAAGCCGAATCTTTTGTTGTTGATTTTTTGAGACCAAAAGGATATCCGCAAGTTGGAGACTAGAATGCCAAAGGTTGTAATAAGCGGTGGGCCTTGTTCTGGCAAAACTACTTTGGTAAGAGAATTGGAAAGGATAGGGTATTCTGTGACCACTGAAACAGCAGAAGAAGTTTATACAGAGAAAGGTGTCGAGGATCACAGCAGACTTTCGCCTTCTGACTGGCTTAAAATCCAATTAGAAATAGAAGAGAGACAAATCAGAAAAGAATCTGCTCTAACGCCTGATAAATTAGTTTTTATGGACAGGAGTGCCGTAGACAGTCTTGCCTACCACAGACGTCATGGTTTTAAATTAGAACCAAGGCATGTTAATTTTGTAAGGTCAAATCGTTATGACGCTGTGTTTTTCCTTGAGATGACCAAACCTTACGTAATAAAGGGGGTTAGAGTTGAGGATG
>ASMQ01000010.1 GCA_000405245.1 Candidatus Aenigmarchaeum subterraneum SCGC AAA011-O16 | reverse complement strand
AATCTTAAGACAAGGATTGCTGCCGCGACTAACACTGCAACTATAATGAAGGGTGTTGCAGAAGCTCCTGTATCTGCAGCCCTGTATTGCACAAAGACTACATATTCTTCTCCGGAGATTATCTGTTTAGACCATTCTAAAAGAATTCTCTGTCCATCTGTAGCTATTCTGACTGGTCTAGTGATCAAAAGACTTCCACCCTCATCAACGATTGCGGATTGTGGTGGCAAAGCTACATTCAGTGTGAATTCATCGACGGGTTGCCTGAATGTGAACGTGAACAAATTTTTGTCGCCCACTTTATCCACCAAGCCGGTTGTTTGAAAGTCCACAGTAATATTGAATTCGTTGCCTTTTGATATAGTCTTGGTAAAAATTATTTCATACTGATTATTAGTCTGCTGAATTTTGAAAGGCACTGCCGTCTTTACGTCTGTAGGCTTTGCTGGCAGTACAATAGAAACTGTTGATGAATCTTCTAAGGCCACACCTTCTATGAAAATCATTTCCGTGTTCGCTTCCAAGTCTATCTCAGTGTTTATTTTTTTGAATTCAAAATTCTGGGCACTGACCAAATGTGGGCTGAGAAGAATTATTAACAATGTCAAACCTATAAGGTATCGCATAAATACTATTGTTCCGGCATTTGATTTATAAGTTGTATGTTTTTAAATTTAGTTCGTGGTAGCCTTTGAAAAACGGCTTAAAATCTTTAACCAATTTAATTCTCCACAGATCTATCTTGTACCACGGTTTTCTTGGATTTTTTACCCATTTTGGAAGTTTGAATTCATGCCAGTCTTCCAGTTCAGTTACTTTTTTCCTTTTGTATTTATGCCATCAAATTTATCATACATCTCAAAATTGCCCGCGATGTCTGTTATTACAAAACCCATTCGAATAACGTTCTGCTGCAACTCTGAATATCTGTTTAATGGCACGGCACATTTTCCAAAGCTGATGTAACCTACACAATTAGGTTTTAAACACTCTCCACCCCTAGAAGCAAATAAAGTTAGGGCGTCCAGGTAATTCGGAGGTTCAGTAATAAAAACATCAAACCCGTTCTTGAGTTTTCCGGATACTGGAAAGAAAAGGTTATGCTCAACAGGTTTTATTTCAATGCCAAGTTTGCTTGAAACCCTTTCTTCAAAACCTGTTATTCTTTTATCAATATCTAAGACTGTTATGCTTTCAGGGAATTTTGTCAAAGCCAAAGCTATGCCAAATAAATCGTCGTCGCCGATACAAATTATCTTTCTGCCTATCAAATCTCCGCTCCTCCATAGAAATTCCAATTTCGCCGCTACGGATTCCGGGAGCAGTTGCAGCTGGTCGTATTCATAAATACTTTTGAATTTGTACCCACTTTTTATTTTCTTAAAATCTTTCAGAATCTTTCGAATATCGAATTTTTTAAGCATGCCGAACTTCTTTCTGCCTTTTTCGTTCAGGCTCGCATAACCGTCTTTTAATTCAATTAAACCTTTTGCTTTCAGTGTTTCTAACGTGTCTATAACATCCTGCATAAAGCCTAAGTGACAGAGATTCCAGAATTCAACTTTGTTCTTGCTAGCTAATTCTAATACAATTCTATCAAAAAGATCCTGCTCCGTACTAACCACGTTCAAACTTCTTAATGTAGAACTCTTTAGATTCAAAAGAACTTTTCATTAAATCAAGAGCCTTCAGTGCTTTGTGTTTGGCACCGCAAACAAAGATATCTACAGCAGCATATTTGAATTCAGGCCATGTGTGAATCGATACGTGAGACTCTTTCAGCATAATAACACCAGTTACTCCTGTCGGCGAGAATTGGTGGAAATAGTGTTTGATGATTTTTAATTCAGATTGCTTCACAGCATCAATTAAAATATCCCGAACTGTGTCAGTTTTAGAAATTTTTTCCTTGTTACAAGCATATAGTTCGGCAAAAATTTGAAAGCCAACTACCTGCTTTAACCTTCTTTGCATTAAATTATATTACAATGAGCTTACTTAAAAAGATTTCGTAAAAAATATTTTCAAATTTTTTTAAAAGAATTCACAAAAAAAGTAAAAATTAATAGTAGTAAAGCAAATAGTCTGCATAAAGAAGTGGTCGCATGGAGATAATTGACAAAGAAACTTTAGAAAAATTTAGGAGGGCAGGAAAGATTGCCGCCGAAGCAAGGGAGCACGGCAGAAAATTGATAAAAGAGGGAGCTCTAGCAAGCGAAATTGCCGAGGCTGTTGAGAAAAAAATAATCTTTTTAGGGGGAAAATTAGCTTTTCCACTGAACATTTCTATAAATGATATTGCAGCACACTGGACTCCACCTGCTGCAGATAGAACAACCATCAAGGCAGGGGACTATGTCAAGATAGATGTCGGAGATCACATTGATGGATATTTGGCTGATACTGCGATAACTGTCAGAGTTGCAGGGAAAGACAATTTGATAAAATGTTGCGAGAAGATGCTTGAAGTCGGAACAAGTCTTTTCAAGCCTGGAGTCAGTATTTCAGAGATTGGTGAAGCAATCGAAAGTGTTTCGAAAGAATTTGGCTTCAATTCTGTGAGAAATTTATGTGGACACAGCATTGACAGGCACATGGTTCATGCTGGAATGACGATTCAGAATATAAAAAATGACAACAAGTATCAGTTGAGAGAGAATGAAGTGTATGCTTGCGAGCCTTTTTGCACCCCCGGAAACGGTTTTGTTAAAGATTCTGGAGCAGCACAGATATTCAGGTGGCTGGCAGACAGGCCGACAAGGATGATTGAGGCTAGGAAGATCCTGGAGTTAGGGAAGATAAAGTTTGAAAGGCTGCCATTCGCAAAAAGATGGGTTCAGAAAGAAATCTCCGGAGCAAAGGTCGAACTTGCCTTAAAACAGTTGATAGAAATGAATGCAATCTATCCTTATTATCCGCTGAGAGAAGTTTCTAATGCTGCAGTTGCTCAGGCAGAACACACAATAATTGTTAAAGAGAAGCCGATTATAATTACGGAAATTTAGGATGCATAGCCTCTTCCAGGAGCATATTCATCTTTTTTGAAAGAAGGCATTTTAACGTTTGAGAGTCTCTTTTTTGCACTCTTCAATGTCTCCTTAACTTTACCTCGAAAGACTATAGCAAGAGCCAAAATTATTATAATAACCACCAGAGGAATTCCTTGAGGGCTTGTTATGAAAGTTATTAAACCAGTTAAAGGATTGGTTTGGGTTGCTGTGGTTGTTGTGTTGTTTGTTGTGTTCTGTGTCTGATTAACATTTTGTTGCTGCTGAGATTGGTTTGCACCGGCAAGAACCCTTAAGGTGATTGTTTTTGAAGTCGTTTCAGTAGAATTTACTACAGGCCTTTTCCCTGAAGCTATTATTGTGATCGTATAGTCATTCACTACAGCATCGCTCGGAGTGTTAAATGTCAAACTTACAGGATAAGAAGTTGGAGTTCTGGCTGCTGCCAACGGGTTTGGATTGAAAACATACCATGAAGAATCGATTCCAGTTATAGTGAACTGGGCATTCAAAATATCATAAGATAAGGTATTTACTAGATTGAAATTCGTTGTATTTGTTGAGCCTTGGTTTACAATAACTGTAGAGCTTATATTTTTTATTGAAAATTCTGGTGTAGGCCCAGTTCCACCCCCGCCACCACCTCCGCCACCCCCACCACCCCACCCCCACCGCTAGATGTTATCCTCAAAGTGTTTGGAGTTGCTGTACCAGTCGTATAATTTGAATTGCCGTCTGTGTTGCACTGATAATAGTAGTCTCCAATCGGGTAAGTGCCTGAATCGGTAACAGGATTCCCACTACTGAAATTTTGGCCATTTTTATAAAGTGTTAAACTTAACTGAGAAGGACCTGAGCAAGTAACGGCTGTTGCTGTTCCCTGAGTTACAGTCCAGCCAGGTGATGCTACTAAATTTAGAGATGGAGCAGTTTTATTAACCCTATATATGTAATTAGGAGTCACATTCCAATTATTACGAGTATCATTAGCGCTCCAGTTATATGCATAATCTCCTGCAGAAAGATCCGTCAGAACAAATCTCATCAAATAGGTTTCGGCATCAAGTTGAGTTTTATTAGTTGTGGTTGGAACTGGGTTAGAAGTATTTATGGAGATGATTAATTTATCTAAAATCCCCGTGTCTTTCCATGTTATATTAAATTCATATGGATTGTTTGGAGCATACGAAGCAGAAGAGAAATTCATAAGACTATTGTTGAAATATTGTGGAAGTATTCCTGCTATCAATTCTGTTGAGTTTCTTCCGACGTTTCCAGCAAAATCTTGGGCACTGACCGTAAGATTAAAAGTATGAGAGTCATTTAACAATATTTGTAGAAGTCTAAAATTTTGCGTGTAGAGTACTGATTGTCCAAGGGTATCATAAGGAAAGTTAGGATAGCTACTATTAGTGTTTATAACAGTTATGTTATCACTACCAGGAATTATAACAGAAAAATTGCCAGTTATATTTGCAAGACTCAAAGTTGTTTTGTTGAACCATAAGTATACAAACCAAGTATTATTAACATAAGCTCGTACTCTATAGAATTTAGAGTTGCCATCATACCAATCAGAGAATTCATTATCTTCATAAGTTACCAATTCTGTCGACTGTGTCCCATTCGTTAATCTGAAACCAGTAGCATTCCATAAACGACTTAATGTATAATTATAATTTGTTTGGCTGCCAACAATATTTATCAAAACTACTTGATTTGTTTTATTATCTAATACGCTAAAATAATTATCTGAAAAAATAGGATTCGAATCATTAACCCTGATCGTTATATTTGCATTATTTGTTGGACTTATTGTTCCATTGTTTGTAACAGAAAGGATGTTAACTTTCGGTGGTGTTTTGTCTATTGTAACATTAAAACTATATTCAAAAGTGGTGTTAGCGCCTCCCACCGTGCTGCTATTTGAAACATTAAACATGAAATTGTATAAGCCATCACCAACCACAGTTGAATTTTCTAGAGTAGAGTTCCAAAGACATGCAAAAAACGTAGAGTTCGGAATATTACTTACAGGTCCAATCAATGATGTAGCTGGACATATTACACTAATATCTGAAAAATCATTATCATCAAATGTCGTAATACTGAAATTTGCAAATGTGGCATTACCTCCGCCACCATTATTTATAACAACTACACCCAAATAATAAGTCTCCGATATATAACTATAATTCCATGGTTGAATAGCATAGATATACTCCATGCTTGCATGTACATTAACTGCAAAAATCACAGAAAAAGCTAATGCAAACAAAATAATCTTCAATTCTTTGCCCATTCAAATCACTCGGATGTCTATTAATAAATAGAAAAGATATATAAACTTATTCTTCACTTGGAAATGTTCAGAAATTCTTCAGGTTTTATCTCTTTTTTGATGCAGACATGCAGATACAATACTCCTCTCGAATCCACCATCAAATCTCCTAGAGAATAGACGGTTTCTATGACATGCGGGGAGCCATCAGGATTCTTTATGGTCTGCCAGTCAGGCAGATTTTGAATATCCAAAGCTTGGACACCTTGAGAATTAGTGACATTGGACACTGTATTAAAAATCTGGATTGCAATATTCTCGCTGGTCACAGGGATTCCTGTCTCCGTAACTTTGTTCCAGGAGCAATATTGGACAACGCAGCCTGAAACGGAGATTAAGAGCAGTAAAAGGACCGCACTCTTAAAATAAAGCATAGATATAAATATTCTTTTTTAAATAAGTGTTTAATGGTGAGTTTATTCCAAGAAAAAGATCTATAATCGCGGCTGCTCCGATGGTGGATATTTTGAAGCAGGCTGGAGCAGAAAGGGTCTCTGATTCTGCCGCAAGAGCTTTTGCTGACATCTTGATGGAGAAGGCCTTTGAGGTGGCGAAAGACGCTGTGAAGTATGCGAAGCATGCTGGAAGGAAGACTGTTAAGAAAGAAGACATTGAACTAGCTAGAAAGAGCATCTGATTAACTTTAAATCTCGGATTAATCAATTTATAAAGAGGACTAAAATGGCTGTTCCGTCTAAAAAGGGCGAAGGGATTTTTGATATTAGTCAATTACCACAGCTGTTCATAGAACGTCCTCATTCTATGCCTTCTGCATACATTCCAAATCTCGATACATTGAGACGCGATTATTCTTTTGAAGTGGACGGCAGTCTTGTTTATGCTAGAGATTTGTGTGGTGGTCCGCCTGGAGGAGCGGCAGAACAGTGTAGAAAATGCGAATATTTTATAGTCAACATAACTAGAGAGGCCAGAGGAGCCGCAGAGGGAAAAATTCCACGAAAACATATTCAGGTTGTAAATTTCAGCCAAGCTTTCAATCCACATCTACGAGAATTGGTTTATGAGGGACAGAGCTATGCAGAAGCAATTGATAATGCGGACAAATTTGGCGACAGAAGATGGGCGGTAAGTGCTGTAAAATTTGTTCATGGCTGGGACCAAAAAAAATTGGTCGACCAGAAAAGAGCTCTTTATTATAATCTCGGCGATGGGGATACATTAATATATGTTCCTGTGCCAACGCAGAAAGGCGAATTGGGAATGGTCTTTGGTTTTCATCCTTCGAAAAGTTTTGAAAGAGAAAAAAGCAGGGGAAGCGCAGGCAGACTGGTTTATGGCGCAGATTTGATAAATGGAAATAAGACACTCACCATAGTATCAAATGAACAACCGGATTTGCCAAGGCACACTTGGGCAAAGATCACAGACTTTTTAGAGAGACTGCAATCTCTAGCGGCAACAGCCTAGCCAATATACCGAATAGAAGACTTGTCAAAATCTTTTACAAGTTTTACTTCTGTTAAGAACGAAGGGGAGCCTTCAGGGTAAACAAGGTTCGGGAAGAACTGGTTGATGTCTCTAGCCATTCTGCAAACAACATTCGCTTTGCCGAAAGCTTTGCATGCAACTTCTGCTGTCATTTCTCTTGTCTGCTTTTCATCGAAAAATCCTAGGCTGTGAATGTATTCATGGAGAAGGACAGTAAAAATGTAAGGATTCATCAATTCAGGGTTTGTTTCTTGGATTCTTCGCAAAGGAGTCTGGTTCATGACAATCATGTTCGAACCCCCAACATAATACGCTCCGAGAAATCCTTGCGGGGTATTTCCAATCTCAGCTAATCCTAATTCTAATCCTGCTCTTGATTTATTAAGAACAACCCTAACAGCTTCTTTCACAAGTTCGAAAATATCTGGAAATGAATTTACTTTTTCTAACTCTTTTTTGAAATTCATACTAACCTATGTATTTTATTTTCTCAGCTTCCTCGATTTTAGACTTCTTTATGTTTTCTACAGCTTTTTGATACTTCGTGAACATGTCCTCTGTTATCGAAGGCTTGATTTTCTTTAATGCATGGTCAAAATTCTTCATGATGACTTCTTTTGCTTTTGCGTTTTCTCTCAAAGCAAACATTGCGGCTTCTCTCACCAAGCCTTCCAAGTCAGCTCCGGAGTAGCCTTCAGTCGCTTTCGCTAATTTTTCTAGAGAGACTGTCTTCAAAGGCATGTCTTTTGTATGGACTTTCAATATTTCTAATCTTGTCTTTTCATCTGGAGCAGGAACATAAATCAATCTGTCAAATCTGCCAGGCCTCAATAGCGCAGGATCTAGGATATCAGGTCTGTTCGTCGCTGCGATAACCACTACTCCTTCCAACTCTTCCAAGCCTGACATCTCTGTCAATATCTGCGAGACGACTTGCTCAGTGACTCTGCTTCCGGCATCCATTCCTCTCTTCGGAGCCAACGAGTCCATCTCATCGAAAAATATTATTGCAGGAGCGACCTGTCTCGCCCTTCTAAAAATATCTCTGACATGCTGCTCAGATTCTCCAACCCACTTGCTTAGAAGCTCGGGCCCTTTAATTGCTATGAAGTTCGTTCCAGCTTCATTCGCCAAAGCTCGGACAATATGCGTTTTACCACATCCTGGAGGACCATAAAGCAAAATTCCGTGAGGCGGCTTGACGCCCAATCTTTTGAATGAATCAGGATTTTTCAAAGGCCATTCGACAGCTTCTTTGAGAGCATCTTTTACTTCGTCCAAACCTCCCACGTCGCTCCACTTTACTTTTGGAATTTCTATCAAAACTTCCCTCATCGCAGAAGGCTGCACAATTCTTAAAGCATAATCAAAATCATCTTTGGTCACTTTCAATTTTTCGAGAATTTCCTTTGGCAAAGGTTCATCTTCCTTTAAAGCAGAGACGTCAGGAAAAACCCTTCTCAAAGCATGCATAGCAGCTTCTTTCGCCAGAGTGGAAATGTCTGCTCCGACAAAACCATATGTTATCTCCGCAAGCTTGTCCACATCAATGTCCTTTTCCAGCGGCATGTTTCTTGTATGGATTTGTAAAATTTCCTTTCTTCCCTTTTTGTCCGGAACAGGAATTTCAATTTCTCTATCAAACCTTCCGCCTCTTCTCAAAGCAGGATCCAATGCATTCGGTCTATTCGTCGCAGCAATAACTATGACTTTTCCTCTTGATTTCAAACCGTCCATCAAACTCAACAATTGCGAGACCATTCGCCTTTCGACTTCTCCGGTCACTTCTTCTCTTTTCGGAGCGATTGCATCCACCTCGTCGAAGAAAATTATGGACGGAGCATTCTTTTCAGCTTCTTCGAATATTTTTCTGAGATTCTCTTCCGAGCCACCGTACCATTTCGATACAATCTCAGGACCGGCAACAGAAAGGAAATGAGCTCCTGACTCGTTCGCAACAGCCTTTGCAATCAAAGTCTTTCCTGTTCCCGGAGCACCATGCAAAAGAATTCCTTTTGGCGGTTCCACCCCTAATCTGTCAAAAACTTCAGGATGCCTCAGAGGCAACTCGATCATTTCCCTTATTTTTGGAAGGACTTGACCCAGTCCTCCAATATCTTCGTAAGTGACAGTAGGCATTCTGCTTTCTTCGACGTCAACAGCCTCAGGCAATAATTCTAATTCGGTCATTTCAGTAATCTGCACAACTTCTTCCGGATTTGTTTTAACGACAACAAGCCTTGTCTCAGACCCTAAAGGAAGGAAAACTTCTTCAATATCAATTCCAAAAAAATGTGAAAACACGTCTCTTTCATTGCTGCCACGGGTTTTGAAAACAGGATTTGCAATAAGTATGTCCCCTTTATTCATTGGTCTCATGAAAAGATTCTGTTTCAGAAGATTTGGTGAGATGTGAAGTATGTAACCTTTTTGTGCCGGAGCAAGGACGACTTTCTTCCCTTCTTTGTTGCTAGTTTTTCTCACAGTAACATATTCTCCGATAGAAGCATCACAATTCTTTCGAACAAGACCATCAACTCTTATTATGCTTAATCCGACATCAGAAGGATAAGATCTTATTACTACAGCTCCGGTCTTTTTCTTTCCCTGAACCTCAACGATTTCCCCTTCTTTGACTCCAATAGTTCTCATAGCATTGGAATCCATCCTAGCTATCCCTCTTCCAAAGTCTTCTCTGCCTGTCAGTTCCCCGACCTTCAATTTCATTTCCTTCATTTCTTTTGCAAATCCCATCGTCATTTTATCACTCCACCTCGACTTCTTCTTCCTTTTCTAGCTCATTAATTTCCTTTCTTGTAAGTAAAACAGGAAAGGTTTTGACCATGACTTTATCCTCCCACTCGCTGAAAAACTCTTCCATCCTTTTGAGATGCTCCATTGCAACAAGAAACACTGAATTGTTCACCTTCGTATGAGGGAATTCGTCCAAAACGCCCTCTCTTCTATAAACATATCTTTTATCCTGCCTTATAATTATTTGTTTCCTTCCGTAGAGCTCTGAAAAAAATCTGTTCCTCTCAGAATTAGATTCGAATTTGTCGCTTTCAACATCAAAGCTTATCAGAACTGCTGTGTTGTTCTCTCTTCTGCGGATTTCAATTCTCATACGCATCAGTTTACATTAAGTACACACTAATTGTTAGATGTATGTAATGTAAACTATTTAAAGCTTTCTGTCAGGTTTTAAGAAATTAACCTCTAAGGCCAACCGTAATTTCGTAATCATGTTCGCCTTCAGCCTGTCCCAAATCACTTATTCTTAATGCGATTGCTGCAGGACCGTTGTTAGAATCTCTAACCCTCCGAAGATACTCTTCACCACTTTTGGTCAGCTTCCAATAAGAACCAAATACGCCTTGACTCCCGTCAATCCTAAGGCCTCCGGGTTCTACGTGACCCCATAATTGTAAAACATGCAAGGTCGTATCTACTTCATCAGTAGTGTATCGTGCTCTCTTAGAAATTTCTCTTGCAGTAAGTCCCCCTTTAACACAATCGAGAACTAATGGCAAATTAACATAAGAAGCCTGAGAAGTTTGTTGATCTTGCATAATTAATATTGAGCAAGGATTATATAAATCTTGCTCCATCAAATATATTGAGTTTCTATGTACACTAAATTGCAGATAAATCGAGCAAACAAGTCTTCCGTCCATAAAATAGGGGAAAATGAAAACAGAATACATTTCGAGGTGATTTTTTTTGACGGCAAACAGAAAAAGCACGAGCACTATGTCACATTTCTCAGAGGCAAACCTTTATTGGAAAGCTTTAATTGCGATTGCTATTGGTGCTCTTACTACGGATGGGACAAAAAGAATAAAAGACTGGTAAAGCTTTGCTCCAATTCTTTGGCTGTCGGAAAGCATTTGAAAATCCCGCAGGTCTTAGAAGTTCTAGAGGGTACGAAATGATACTCGCTTTTCTTGGAGCGATAGATATAATCGGTGCAGTTCTTCTTTTGACTGGAAAGTCTGCTCCGCAATTCATAGTTTTCTGGATAGGAATAATAATCTTGCTAAAAGGAATCGCTTCTGTTTTAGGAAGCGTGGCCTCAGGATTTTTTTTAGATATTCTCGGAGCAATAGATTTGATTGTAGGCCTTTCACTTATTTTTTCTTGGAGCCTTTCTTGGTTTTGGTGGGCTCCCCTGATCAAGGGTGCTTACAGTCTTTTTGTCGGTTTTGTAGCAAGATGATTTTAAGACTAAGATGTGGAAATTTCTCCCAAATCTTTCTCAGCCTCAGTCAAATAACCAGATGCAATGGGTATCCACTTACGTATAATTCTAAATATTTCCGGCATCATTTCTCTACTCAACGATACTTGTAAATTTCCTGGTTTCGGTTTTACTGAAAGAAAATGGCCCTTTATCAAATAGTCAATAGCTTCAGAAGCCTGTCCTCTGTAATCTTTCGGAAAGTTTCTAGTTAAATTCTCAGCAGAAGTATTTTTAGCTCCCCATTCTTTTCTTCTGATCATGCTATTCAGTATTTCTGCTGCGTCTCTTTCAACTCCCAGTTTTTCACGTTCTGTCTCTGTCATACCTTTCACATTCGCCCTCAACACCGTTCTTTTTTCGCTTATGCTCTTCTCTTCCCTTACAAACCCATAACCCAAATTTTCTATCGCATAGACCAGAACTTGGGCATTAGCTCTATCCCAAGGACTAATGCCATTACCTCCTAATTTTTCAATTTTTTCCTTTAGCTTAGGATCACCAACATTTTCTGGTAGTAAACTGCCTTTTTCTACAAAAATTCTTGCTAAAGCCTCTGTTTCCTCAACTTCTAATTCTTGATAGATTGTCTCAGATTTTTTAGGAACTTTAATAACGCCCAATCTTTTCAAATTGTCTATTATACCTAATGTTGTAACTAAATTTCCTCTAGTCTCTGCGGCATTTCTGACTCTTTTAGATCTGAGACTTCTCAAAACATTTGATGCATACTCTTTGATAGCATACTCTGTCTCAGATCCTAAGTATGAATCTTTAGAAGCTTCAACATCACCTTGTTTTGCTAGCTGTTCTAATCTTTCCGCCCATTTTCTTGCCGCAAGCGCATCTGTCTTTAAAACGCCTGTTGGTTTTGGCGGTTCAACCCGTGTCCTTTGTTTATATCTTTCATCTGCATCACTCAATATTTGTGCAACAGGAGCAGAAAACCAGCTTTCGCTGTATCTAACTTTTACTCCCTTAGAGACTCTTTTGCCATAAGCTTTTTGAGTAACTGCTGTTCTTTCTTTGTGACCCGGTAATTTTCTATAAAGTAAATTTTGTAATGAGGCCGCAGATATATCTTTACAACCGTACTGCTCTAACATATCCCCATGTTTAGAAATTATGGCCTTAGTAAACGTAGGGACATTCATAGACGCATATTCCGGATGACCCGGAGAGACTTTTAACTGTTTCAACGTTTCTACAAATTCACTGCCGTATATCTGTTCAGCCATTTTATATCACTTATAAGTAATAACGGAAGATATATAAAGCTTGCTGAAATGCCTGAATTTTATGATGAGTTTAAATTAAAAATAGCTTCTACGGTCATAATCATTTCTTCTTTGCTTTGACTTTTACAGCTATGGCTTTCTTTCCTTTTCTAGGCTTGCCCCAATCTTTTTTGGTTTCGCATTTAGGGTCAAGGCACATCCTGAAAGGTCTCTTACCTTTTCTTATGACTGTGATCATTGGCGTTCCGCATTTCTCGCAAGTCTTGTCTAGTCTTTGGAAAGAAGCTCCATGCGGCAAAGGATAACCTGTGTTGCAGACAGGATTCCACGTCTTATCTTTCCAAACGTCCTTGCACTTTCCTTTTTCTTGTCCACAAATTCCACATTTACACTTGCAGGCCTTCTTTGAGAAGCCACAGATTTTGCATTTGTTGTAATTTGTGCATCCTACGAAATGTTTCTTAGTGAATATGCTGAAAAGGACTTTTAGATTTCCCCCACAGTTTTTACAGACTCCTAGAGTCGATACGTCTTCTTGAGTCGTGACGATAGCTTTTCCTAATTCCTTCCCAATGTTAATTTCATTCTTCTTGAACTCCTCGCAGATTTTGATTAACGCTTTTTTTGCTTCGTTAAATATTTTCTCCTTCTTTGCTTTACCTTGCAAAATTTTATCTAATTCTGCGTCAAAATGTTTTGTAAGTTTTTCATCGACAAAATCCGGAACATACTTTTTCAAAACCTTAGCCAATTCCAGGCCGAGTGAGGTGACCCTGACGCTTTTGTCTGCTACGTAACCTCTGTCGTATAGAGTCTGGAGAATAGCCGCACGAGTCGCCCTTGTTCCCAGTCCTCTTTTGTCCATTTCCTTGATTATTGAAGCTTGTGAAAAGCGTGGAGGAGGCTGTGTCTCTTTACTTAGCATTTCTGTCTTCTTCGTTGCCACTTTGTCCCCTTTTTCCAATTCAGGCAGGACAATTTCATCCAGTCTGGCATAAGGTCCGTAGTATTTCATCCATCCTTTCTCTACTGTCCTTCTTCCTGTCGTCACAAACTTGTATCCGTTCACGTTCAAAACGATTTGCATGCTTTCTCTCAAGGATTCAGTGGCGAAATGAGTCAAGTATCTCCTGACGATTAAATCATAAATTTTCTGCTCCGGCCCTCTCAATCTTTTTATGTCTTCAGGAGGTTCGATTGTTGGATGAATAGCTTCGTGTGCAGAATCCACGCCTTTTCCTTCCGTCGGTTTTAACTCTTTCTGCTTCAAAATTTCGTCAGCTAGTTCCTTGTATTTCTTCAAAGATGCTACAGCCTTCAAGATTTCTTTGTATCCTATTTGTGGAGGAAGTTTTTCCGAAGATGTTCTCGGATAAGAAACATAAGCTCTTGTGTAAAGGCCTTGCGCAATATTCAAAGTTTGTTGCGGAGAGTATCCGAACAATCTGTAGGATTCTGTTTGCAAAGATGTTATGTTAAAAGGATTGGGAGGGCTCTGTCTATATTGTTTTGTCGTCACGCTTTCGACAACAGCATTCTTCCCTTTTGTTTCCTTGAATATTTTTTCAGCTTCATCTTTGCTCCAAACCTTGTCCTCTTCGTATACCGCTATGACTTCCTGTCCTCCGATGTTTACATTAATCTGAATTTGCCAGAAAGGTTTTGGTTTGAACTTCATTATTTCCTGTTCTTTCTCTGCTAGAATAGAAAGTGTAGGTCCTTGTACTCTTCCTGCAGACAAAACAGCGAACCTCGGAGAAGACTTTTTGATAGCTAGTGTCAAAGCTCTCGAGGTGTTTATTCCATAATAAAAATCTAACGTGTGCCTCGCAATTCCTGCTTCAATATTTCGGATATCCAAATGCGGAGAAGCCTCTTCGTAAGCTTTTACTAAATCCGGTTTCGTTAGCGTCGAGAACTTCATTCTTCTTGCATCCTCTCTCTCGCATAAAAATTTTAAAATATTGTAACCGATAACCGATCCTTCAGTATCATAATCGCAAGCAATAAAATACTCGGAACCATTCTTAGCAAGCTGCTGAATTGTTTTGAAATATTTCTCGGAGAAGGCAGACTTGCCTACGGCCTCATAAGAAGGAATCCACTTTACATCGAAAATAGGATAAGTCCATCCGCCAACCGCCTGCTTCAAATTGAATAAATGACCGACTGCGGCGACAACGATATGCTTTTTTCCATTCCTTGTAAACTCATAGTAATCGACTCCGAACTCAGAAGTCTTCTTTTCCGGTCTTCCGTTAGATAAAGCCTGAGCTAAACGCATGGCTGCGTCAGGTTTTTCAGCGATTATTACAGATACCATAAAAC
Organism: Candidatus Aenigmarchaeum subterraneum SCGC AAA011-O16; assembly: GCA_000405245.1. Taxonomy (GTDB): domain Archaea; phylum Aenigmatarchaeota; class Aenigmatarchaeia; order Aenigmatarchaeales; family Aenigmatarchaeaceae; genus Aenigmatarchaeum; species Aenigmatarchaeum subterraneum. The sequence continues at coordinate 2,750 of ASMQ01000010.1, read as the reverse complement.
CACAAGCCTGTTTTATAATATAGGCAAGATATTTAAAGCTTTAGCAAGCTAACTTTTTGCATGCAGGATATTGAATACACGAAGCTCATTGCGGATAGGATTGAAGGCTGGTTGACTGAAGGAGAAGGAACATTTCTTTACAATACAGCTAAAAATTGCTCCGGGAAAGGCGTTATTCTGGAGATTGGTTCGTGGAAAGGAAAGTCAACAGTCTGGTTAGCGAAAGGTTCGAAAGCTGGAAACAAAATCAAAGTCTATGCTGTAGATCCGCACAAAGGAGGGCATGAACACAAAACTTTGAAATTGAAATCTACATTTGAAGAGTTCAAGAGGAACATGAGGAATGCGAGGATTGATGATTTTGTTGTTNCGATAGTCAAAACTTCTAAAGAGGCTGCGGAAAGTTGGAACAAGCCTATAGAATTTTTGTGGATAGACGGCTCACACAAACAAAAGGATGTTCTCACCGATTTCAAAAAATGGGAGCCTTTTTTGGTCGAGGGCGGAGTCATAGCTTTCGATGATACTCTGACAGGCGGACCGAAGGCTGTCGTCGATAAGCATCTTCATAATTCAAACAAATTTAAAGTTCTAGGATTTGTGAATGACACAACATTTGCAAAAAAGGTAAAATCGCTTTCTACATTCGATAGGGTTAGAAACAAATACATTTTATTACTGAAAACCCTTTATTATAATACTGGAAAATTGAATTTACCTATGCCGTTGAGAAAAATTGGAAATAAACTATCAACAACACTACAATGATTGAATCAAAGCTAGCCATTCAATTATATATCACTAAATGGGAATATTTATGAGTTCAAGGACAGCGGTAGGTTGGATTTCAGCACTAATTTTTTCAATTTATTTACTATTACCTGTTTATGCATCATTCAGTCCCACAAATAGTTTTGACTACAAAATAGGTAATGAAGTTTTTTACACAGAGAGCATTCCAACCGGTTCTATGAAACCTACAATCTATGGAAATAAACTGGCTTTGATTAAAGCAGAGGAAAATGATTTGAAAATTTTTGATATAGTTGTCTACTTTAATGGAAAAGATTACGTCGTTCATAGGATCGTAGATATAAAGGAATTAAATGGGGAGAAATTCTATCTTTTGAAAGGAGACAATAATTTAGTAACGGACGGTTTCTGGACTTTCGGAGATATAAAATACAAGGTTATTTACGTCTTACATTGAACTTTTTGAAAAGAAATATTATTAGCAATAAAACAACAATTGTTACGATTATCCTCCTGTAATCGAATTGTACAGGCTGTTCAAACGGCGGAGTTATTGATATTTGTGGTTCACCAGTTATGGCGAATGTCGAAAAATCTTGCATAGAAGATTCGTAATTAATTTTGTCATCTGTTTCAGAGATTATTGTTGCATCTAATTCTAACCAAGGCTCGATTTGCAATGGTGCTAATCCTGTTATTCTGAAGATATTATTAACGACATGCAACAATGCTCCTGTGATGGACTCTCCTACATATTTCTGCAGAGATATCTTGTCTTTGTTTACATCGTTTTCTGTTAGCCATTGCTTTTCAACAGAAAAGTTTATAACAACTTGACTAATAATGACATTATCAATTCCAACCTTGTCTATTTCAAAATATTTGTAGACTAATCCTGTCGGCTGTGCGAAGTTTATAGATTCTAAGTCGTTGTAGAATATAGAATCTGAGTTTATTCTAACTTTATGCTGCGAAAGAGTGTCGATGCAAACTTGGTTTACGGTTTTGCTTATGCTAATGCATACTGTTACTGGTTTACCAACAAAGCCTGTTGTTTGATTGGTTGTTGTGGTGGTTGTTTCGCTTGCGAAATTAACAGTAACTCCAGTTATGCTAGGCGAAGCAGAGCTGTCTCCTTTTAGAGTGATACGTATCTGGCGATTGCCCCCAGTGACAGTAGTAGAAGCTGAAAAACTAGTTGTCGAACAGGATGTTATGTCTGTGTTGAATGTTTCTACCACGCTTCCCGAATTCAATATCTCTATCTTGTCTATGTATGCTCTTGCAGATGCATTGGCACATGTTACTAATATATTACCAATTTTGTAGGCATTAAAGCTGGATGAGAGATTAGGTGATGTCCAGGTCCCTTCCTTTGCATAGCCGCCATTACCAATGTTAGAGGACAGTGAGAAATTACTTAGCTTTACACTTGTATTGGGGAAGCTAGAAGAACCACAGCACCTAATTGTGAAAAGAGTATAAAGTTTGTTTGGGATACTGCTATTAGTTGTCTGCTCATCCTGAGTCCAGCTAGAACCGTCTGTTGAGTAGTAAAAAGTAAATGTATTGTCAGACCTTGTAATTCGTAGCCAGACGGGATTCGACGGGGCTATCGTATCACTTCCTACTTGAGTGTATGTGCTACTAAGAGTATAGGCTTGTAACATAGGTGTTTGGTTTGTATTTACAGTAGCGTATTGGTACATTAGTCCTTTGAGGCCAGTTTCTCCATATGTATAATATGGAGAATCTAGAAACTGAAACTCCCATATGTTTCCTGTAGCAAAGTTTGGTAAGGTACTAGTACGTTCCATTTTCCAATGGATGTCGAAATCGCCAGAAATCGAGGTAGCACATACACTCAAGTAGGAAGTGATACGATAGCCCCGTCGAATCCCGTCTGGCTACGAATTACAAGGTCTGACAATACATTTACTTTTTACTACTCAACAGACGGTTCTAGCTGGACTCAGGATGAGCAGACAACTAATAGC
>ASMQ01000009.1 GCA_000405245.1 Candidatus Aenigmarchaeum subterraneum SCGC AAA011-O16 | reverse complement strand
TAGCGAGTAAAAAGTCTATTTAGAAAAGCTTAATTTAAATACTCTAAAAATAATAAAGCGATAGTGATTGGAATGAGAAGAAAAGTAGCTACAAATTGGAGAAAGTCGTTCCGGACACTTCTGCGATCATTCATGGCAGTCTAACCAAGCTTGCTGAGAACGGAGAATTGGATAACGCTGATGTCATTATTCCCGAAATCGTGATGGGAGAACTTCTAGCGCAAGCCACTAAAGGGAAAGAGGTAGGATTTGCAGGACTCGATGAAATCAAAAAATTAAGAGGGCTGGCTGAAAAACACAAAATAAAAGTGAGTTTTGTGGGCGAAAGGCCAGCTTACGAGGACATACTTCTTGCAAAATCTGGCAGAATAGATGCCATGATACAGGACGTTGCCAAGCAAAACAAGGCTGTTCTAATAACTTGCGATTTACCTCAAGCTTTGGTTTCGGAAATTGAAGGATTGGACGTAAAGTATTTTGAGCCTTATGAGAAGGCAAAGAAGATCAAGCTCGAGAATTTTTTCACAGACGACACGATGTCTGTTCATTTGAAAGAAGGATGTGTTCCGCTGGCAAAAAGAGGAAAGCCTGGAGCATTCAAGCTTGTTAAAATCAGAGAGGACAAAATAACTGTCGAGGAATTGGAAGCCATATCGAAGGAAATTTTCGATGCTGCTAGATACGAAGAAGATACATTCATAGAAATAGGAGAGCAAGGAGCCTCTGTTATCCAATTGAAGAACATGAGAATAGCAATTGCTAGACCTCCTTTCTCTGACGGATTCGAAATAACTGTTGTTAGACCGATAGTCAAACTGACGCTTGATGATTACAAACTTTCAGAAAAGTTGAAAGACAGACTGGATAAGAAAGCCGAGGGAGTTCTTATTTCAGGTCCTCCAGGCTCTGGAAAAAGTGCTTTTGCAAGTTCTTTGGCAGAATTTTACCATGCTAAAGGCAAGGTTGTAAAAACGATGGAGAATCCTAGAGATTTACAGGTTCCACCAGAAATAACACAATACGGACCTTTAGACGGAAGCTTTGTCAAGACTGCTGACATCCTTCTTTTGGTGAGACCGGATTACACAATCTTTGACGAAATTAGGAAGACAAAAGATTTTGAAATCTTTTCCGACATGCGTTTGGCAGGAATAGGAATGGTCGGTGCTGTCCATGCCTCAGATCCTGTTGATGCTGTCCAGAGATTCATTGGAAGAGTCGAACTCGGAGTTATTCCACATATAATTGACACAATAATTTTCATAAGAGCTGGACAAGTCGAGAAAGTTTATTCCTTAGTTTTGACTGTGAGAGTCCCTCAGGGAATGGTTGAAGCAGATTTGGCAAGACCATTAGTCGAAGTAAGGGATTTTGAAACAGGAAACATAGAATATGAAATTTATACTTACGGAGACCAAACAGTTGTCATTCCTGTAAAGGAAGAGACAAAGAAAACTGCTTTGCAAAAATTAGCTGCGGAGAAAATAAAGGAGGAGGTAAGAAAATTCGATCCACGAGCTGAAGTGGAGTTTTTGTCCGATAATAAAGTTGCTGTAAAAGTCAGGAATGAAATTATTCCTAGGCTGATTGGAAAAGAAGGAAAGATGATAAAAAGCATAGAAGACAAGCTTGGAATTTCTATTGAAGTCGAACCTGCCGTTGAATCTTTGGGAAAAGAAATAAACTTTGATGCCGGGGAGACTGGAGCATACATTGTTCTTAATTTTGATAAAAGGTTTGCTGGCAAAAATGCCAATGTCTATGTGGAAGAGGAGTATTTGTTCACTGCGACAATAGGAAGGGAAGGAAACATTAAAGTTTCAAAAGGCTCCGATTTAGGAAAATCTCTTATCAGGGGAATCGCAACAAAAAAGACAATTGGAGTATTTATTTGACGAATTTCGTAGATTTTTCTCTTTGAAAAGAATCAGCTTTAAAAGCATTTTACTCTGAATTAAATTTAATGACACAAGTAAATTCCGTGAACATGACAAGAATTCATGAATTAATTTTAAAAGAGCAGGCTAGAACTAGCTATAGACTATTTCGTGAATTCGGCGGATTTGTATACGGATCTGTTAATGGAGATTCCTTCGGTGTAAGTGGAGTCATTCCAGTTTACGATAACGGAAATTGTTCACAGGTAGATCAAGAACGAGTAACAAGAAGGATATCGGCATTCAGAAACCAAAATTATTTTTGCATGCCATACCATACTCACCCCTATAGACCGCAAAGCAGAGAGACTTATGACGAAGATGGTCTTAGCAAAGATGACTTAAAAATCTTTAGGGACGGTCATGTTGAAATAGTGGCCTCTTCTACAGCTGTCCTACTCCCTAGGGAAACTAGAGGAACTGATAAAAGAGGAAGAAGAATTTTGACAAAACTTTCTGTGTGTAGAGTTGTTGAGGAAGACGGAGTAAAAAGTGAAGAGAAACTTAGGTTGAACATCGCTCCAGAGATTTACGTAAGGCGCGTGGCAGAGGAGTTTGAAACTGTAGCTCCGAGAGCAGTTTAATAAACTGTTATTTCTAATTCTAATTCGTGCTCCGGTAGCTCAGTTTGGATAGAGCGATCGCCTCCTAAGCGATAGGTCGGGGGTTCAAATCCCCTCCGGAGCGCTTCTCAAAAAAGCTTTTTATTTGAAAATTATAGATAATAACTATGGAAAAGATTGACAAGACTATAAAACCTCAAATCAAAAATGACAGAGTTAAAACCGGTATTGAGGGCGTTGACGATCTTATTTCCGGAGGCTTGATTCCTGGCTCTTTAACTTTATTGACAGGGACCGCCGGAACAGGAAAAACTATCTTTTCTTCTCAATTCATTCACAACGGAGCAACAAAATTCAACCAGCCTGGAGTCTACGTGAGCTTTGAAGAACCTGCAGACAACATAAAAGCAAACGCAAAAAATTTAGGGTGGGACTTCGAAAAACTGGAAAAGGAAAAGAAAGTTATTTTTGTAAGATACGATCCTTATCACATTGAAGATATTTCTGATTTGATAGAGACGAACATCAAAAAAATCGGTGCACAAAGAGTCGTGATTGATTCTGTCTCCTCTTTAGGTTTGTATGTCAGGGACGTTCCTGAATTGAGGAGAATGATCTTCAACGTTTCCCTACTTCTAAGAAAGCTTGGATGCACGTCTATTCTTACTTCGGAGATATTGCCTTTGCAAAAATCCCTATCTAGATTTGGAATTGAAGAATTTGTGACAGATACTGTGATCGTTCTCTATTATCTGAGAGCAGATTCCCAATATTCTAGAAGCATGACTGTATGGAAGATGAGAGGCTCCTCACATTCTCAAAAACTTCATCCCTATAGGATAACAGACAAGGGGATCGTAGTCTATCCGAAAGAAGAATCATTCGTTAAGCAATGATTACAAAAAGCTAATATAAAGCAATTCTAACAATTATTAGTGGTCTAATGGTAAAAAGGAAAATCGAGAAGACTGAAAAAGTTTCTATACCATCCAAGAAGCCTAAGGAAACCCTTAATTTTTTCAAGACTAAGGCAATAAAATATTTCGGGACTTATGCTGACAAGTATGGAAAATATTTTGAGGATTTGAAAGAAGGGCTCAGATATTCTGGGCTAAGGATTCTTTTCAGGACCTATCTCGCAGCAATGCTTTTTGCATCTGTAATACTTTTGGTTTCCAGCTTCATAATTGTCTTCGTTTTATCGGCAGTCTACAAACTCGATGCTCTGATGGCTTTTGCTGGTTTGGTATCTGTTCCGCTTCTCGTCTTCGTTGTCTCGATGGGTATTTTTTACTATTATCCTTCCTACAAATCTCGGAGAAGGCAGATCGATATGGAGGCTAACATGCCTTTTGCTGTTAACCACATAGCAGCAGTAGCATCGTCCGGAGCACCGCCATACGTCATGTTCAAAATTCTAGCCCAATTCAAGGAATATGGGGAGATATCGAAAGAGTCTGAAAAGATTGTAAGAGATATCGATTTCTTTGGTTTAGACGAGATTTCTGCTTTGAAAGATGTTATAACAAGAACCCCTTACAGACCTTTCAAGGAGTTTTTGGAAGGGATGTCCACAATAATACAAACCGGAGGAAATTTGAAAAGCTATCTTCGACAGCAAGCAGACAAAGTAATGTTCGAGTACAGACTAAGCAGGGAAAGATACTTGCAAACGCTTTCAGTCTACGCTGATATCTACACTGCAATCCTGATTGCGGCTCCGCTACTCTTTGTGACAATTCTATCCATACTAGGGGTAATAGGCGGAGAAATTTTTGGCCTTCCGATAGATTTTGTAATGAATGCCTTGGTATTTGCCCTTATTCCACTCATCAACGTCCTGTTTTTGATTTTCATAAACGCCACGCAACCGAAGTTGTGATTCGATGAAATATGATATCCTTAAATCATTGGGCTTGACGCGAGAAAGTTTCCTTATAATAGCTTTTGCTTTGATAGGAGTTTTGCTTTTTATAGCAAATTTTTTCCTGTTTAAGATATCCTATCTTAATTTTGTGGCAATCATCATTGTGATAATTTTCCCTTCGATCCTAGGCTATGCAAAATACAGAAGGGAGGCGGAGATTGAGAGGAGATTCCCAGACTTCTTGAGGGATGTGTCGGAAAACATAAGGGCCGGCATGACTTTGCCGCAGGCCATAAGTTCGACAAAGAATACGAACTATGGAGCGCTTACTCCGCATGTCAAGAAAATAGCTGTCCAGTTAGACTGGGGAGTCACTTTTGACAAAATATTCGAAGACTTTGCAAGCAAATCCACTCCAGTCATCAAGAGAACTGTAGCAACAATCATCGAGGTTCATCGCGGCGGTGGGAACATCGCTGATGTTTTCGATGTCATCGGGAGTTCTACAGTGGAGATAAACAAAATAAGAGAGGAGCGTTCTTCAGGAATCTATTCACAGATGATTTCAGGATACATGATATTTTTTGTCTTCCTAGGGATTTTAATCGCACTGCAAACTTATTTGCTGCCTGGTCTATCATCATCCACGCTGCAGGGACCAGCCCCAGAGAATCTTACCGGCCTGTATGCAAATTTGTTCAAATGGTTGATTTTGATTCAGGGCTTATTCTCCGGGCTTGTCATCGGAAAAATGGCTGAAGGAAATATTTCTGCAGGTTTGAAGCATTCTTTGATTCTAATGTTTATCGGCTACAACATGCTGGTGATATTTTCATGAGAGGAGTTGCTGAAATTGTCACCCACTCTCTATACTTTACGATAGCGATAGTTGCTTTGATACTAGTCTATTTCACAATAGCTGGCATCGGAAACGACATAAGCAAGAAATACGTAAGAGCGAATCTGGAGTTCGTTTCTGATTTTGTCAAGAATGATATTCTCAGAGTCTATTCAATCTATCAGAACTCAAACTCGACTCCTTCCATACCGTTAGAAATATCTGACAAAATCTCTGGCAAAAAATATATTGTCGACCTCTCCGGAAGTCAGATAACCGTCAGACTAGGAGATGTTGAGGTCAAAAACAATGTAAGCATTGATATGCTTCTGCAGGGTTCAGCTTCGCTACCGGCCTCGTTGACTGTTGAAAATGGTTTTGTCGTGATCAAATGACAGGAATAGATTTTCTTTTTTCGATAGTCGTGATAATAGGAATCGTGTTTTTTGCAATTACTTATGCCGCGAACGTTTATTCAACAGAATTCGATGCTGTTAAAGTTTCAAAATTAGAAGTGTCGGCATCGACATTATCAAGGCAACTTTTTGAAACACAGAACAAATCCATAAATACGGTGAGCCTTATGGCAAATTTCAATGAAGTGAAAGGACTGTTCAAAGAGATTGGAGGCCAAACCCATTCAGAGCAACTTGTTGTATTTCTGTCGACGCCCGACGCAAACAAAGTACATGTCTATGATAAACTTTTCAATGAAATACCTTCTACAGTCGACCAAGTCGGTTCTCGATATCGAGTAAGGTTTCGCGCAGATTTCACACCACTTGAGCAGAAGATTGTGAACATAATTTACTCCGGAGCAGAGACTTCAGATGTGCAATACGGAAGCGACCCTTCCCAAGTTAATGTCACTGCGGTAATTCTGTCATCACAACCATTTCCGCTGGTCTCCGACGACAGGTGCAATGAAATGAAGAATGCAAATTACGATGACGTCAAAAGAAAGCTTGCAGCCGAAAATTCTTTTAGAATCGAGCTTCAAGATTGTGATTTTGGGCCAAGCCCACCAACTACGAATATTGTAATCAAATCTGCACCTCTCTATAAGGAAGATCCAACAGGTTTGATAACCGCGAAAGTTGCGAGGGTTTTTGTATGGTAAAAGGTTTTGTCAGAACGCTTGAAGCTGTAATAGCGGCTTTCATTGTTATAATCTTTATTGTAAATTTCTACGTCACGTTAAAACCACAAGAGACATTGCCCTCTGCATATTCATGTCTGAAGGACTTGGACAACAAAGGCCTTTTGAGGACTTATGCAAAAACCGGCCAGGAAGATCAATTGAAACAGGATTTAGGAAGTTGCTTGAAGTTGAATTTGAATGCTAGAATATGCTCTTCGCTTGACTGCTCTGCTGAGATTCCAGAAAACAAGAATGTCAGAGCGACAAGCTACGTTCTCTCCGGAGAGGCAATATACCAAAAGTTTTTGATAAGAGTCTGGGTGTGGCTATGAAAGGGCAAGTCTATCTTTTGATAGGAGTCTTAACTGTTCTCGCTTTACTCTCATTAAGGTCCCTGACACCGTTCATCCAAACTAGACCGGAGACAACAATAAAAGATGATTTTTTCAATTTGAGGAATGAACTGGTGAATGCGGTTGATGTTTCTCTTTTGAACGAGTCTAGTCCTCAAAAACTTATGGACAACTTGAATGACTTTGCAGGTTTTGCAAGAGATGCATATTCTCAAAGAGGCTACAAACTGAATTCTGTTTATTCATTCGCATACAACGCATCGAGAATTTCTGTTGGCAACTTTCTAGGAGAAAGCATGACTGGTGTTTCAGTTACACTCTTACCTACCGGAGAAACACAAAATATTCCTCTAATAAACGACGGACAGTCAGTCCTCCTTAGTTTTACACAAACGCAAGGTGAGTTCACCGTTGTTGTAAACAGTAATGTAAAAAGTTTTTATTACAAAGGACTTTCCTCTCCGACAGACGGTTCAGTGTCCCAATACTTTTATAATAACCTTACACTTGGAAGCGCCTTTATCAAAGATTCTTTTTACTTTAATAGGACAATAAATAAATGATAATTATGAAAGGAATTAGTCCTTTAGTCGGTTACATATTGGTTATTGCAATCTCGCTTGCAGCAATAGCAATAGTGATTCAATCCGCGACCCCTCTCCTCAATAGAGGGCAAGAAGTTTCTCTTTTCAACGAGGTAAAAAACAACATGAATACTCTTGAATCCGCAACTAGGAGTGTAATAACTGAAGGTTTGAACTCTACAAGAGTTTTAAACCTGAAAGTTTCTGGCGGAACCTACAAAATCGACACTTTAAGTGACAAATTCATATTCGAAATGGACAGCAAGAACCAACTCGTGGGCGACGGAGTCTCTTACATAGAAAATAACCTCAACTTCTCCGGCTCTCCGGGAAAAGTCACAGTCTTTTTCCAATTTTCTAATGTGGACTTCATCGGTGGCGGAGAGTTCGGTTCTGGGAACAGGGAAGTTTCTATAAGAAATTTTGCTTACGATAATGTCAACAAAAAGTATGTAATTAGTATTTTGCCTAAATAACTTTAAATAGAGGAATCAACAAAACTTCAATAGTGAATCTGATGAAAGGCATTTCACCGCTTGTTGCTTCTGTTCTTTTGATAGCAATAACAATGGCTGTTGCGGCTGTTTTAGCAAATTTTGTTTCCTCTTATACTCAAAGAACTCTCAGTGCTCTTCCCACATGCATAGGAGGATCTGTTAACTATGTGACAGCGGATTATCCTAAATGGGACTCCGCAAATGGAAGAATAATTGCTGCTTTAGAGGCACAGACTGTTGCTTTGGGAAGTTTCAGGTTTGAAGTACAATTCCAAAACGATAGCATTAGCACATACAGTGATTCACAAGGTTTGCAGTTGGCTCCCGGAGCAAGCGGAACAGCAATATCCCAGACAATTGGAGGACCATCAAGCGCAATAAAAGTTGTCAGGGTCGGAACAAACTGTAGCAACGTAAGAACGGATTTTGCGAGCCTTAAATAAAGCTTTATATACTTCTTTCTCGATTAGTTTTTTAAAATGAGGTGATTAGATGGGATACAGTCATAAAAACAAAAAGGGTGTTACCTACTATTTGCACAGCAGAGGAAAATTGCTTTTCTTCTCTAAAGATCCGAAGGAAGGAACAGACTTGCCTCAGCATTTACATGTTGTGGAGAATGAAAGAACCGGTCTTCCGATGGTCAAAAAGAAATAAATTAATAAGTTAGAAAACTGAAATGATAACATGGCTAAGCTTGCAGAAGAATTCTTTATAGTGATTGGGATTCTAGTAGTAATTGGTGTGATAGCTTTGGCTGTGGTTAATTTTTTCAAGCCGACAGGCATGGTTGAAGTAAATGTCATCAGAGTGTTAGATAATTCTATCATGATCGGAAACAACTGTACAGCAATCATTGCTGACACTTCTCCAGAAAGAGCTGACTCAATTCAACTAGGATTAGATAAAAAAATTTCCGGCAGACCGAATACACACGACACATTTGCTGCTGTTCTAAAAGGATTCAATATCACGCTTGAAGCTGTCGAGATAACAAATTACGACAAACAATTTTACTATTCAAATATGATTTTCAGCTCTGGGAATCAAGTTGTGAAATTGGAGACCCTCCCATCCGACGGAATTGCCGTTGCTTTGAGAACAGGAAGCAAGGTCTACATCAATCAGACTCTTCTGAGTGAACAAGGAAGAAATATCTGTTAGAAAACATTTATAGGGACATTGTAAATTCCAAAATAAGAAGTCAGAAGATTCAATAGACCGAATTCAACAACGAGTTCTACAATTATGACCTGCACGATAGAAATGATTGTAGCTTTCAAAAAATCTGTCCTATAAATGCTTCTGATAATCACAACCCACACGGCAAGAGTCAACGGTATGCTAGCTACGAGAGGCAGAAGATTAATGTATGGTGTAAAAAAATCTGCTCCGATTTTTATAAAAAAGTTCACGACATTAGCTAGCAAAGCTCCATAGAAAGCTGTTTTCAATCCTTCTTGCTCAAAAAGAAGCTTTGCTGCAAAATAAAGACTCAAGGATGTCAAAACAATGTCTAGGATGAGCAAAATTAAACTAAAACTTGACAAGACCATAGAATTCTATTGAATATTCTAATATAAATTAGCTTTTTATTGGAGCATGGCTATATTCTCAAAAGTGGGTAAGATGTTTCCGAGGCTTTATTTGTTAGCACTTTTAGTTTTGCTAGTTTTCCCTCTGTTGTCTTTTCAAATTTTAGGTGTTTCCAGCAACTCCGGACAATTTAACGTCACTCCAAATACTCTTCTGGTCAATTGGACAAATACTGTTGGCTCTTTGACTTTTAATGGCACTATTTTACAGGGTGCAACACCAAATCCTGTTAATCTGACTATAAGCAATGCTACTGCCAGTATTGTAAATTCTACAGGTGGCCTAGCGCCCTTTGTTGTTTTCAACGATAAGGGGTTATCAACAAATTTAAGTAACTTAACACCTGCCTTGATGATAAATACATCATCGTTGCTTTTCGACATCACGTCATTGAGAGCAGGAAGGTATAATGGAACAGTCTTGGTAAGAAACCTATCCAATGCAACAGATAGCGCGAATATCAGTGTTATACTTGATGTCCCAGTAAAATTCAATACACTGACAATCGGAGGCGCGTCCGGAGTTTTTTCAGGAAATTTGACAAATTCAACCACCGAGATATTTTATTTTAATACAACAAATCTATCGAATGTTGTAAAAGTAAATTTATCGTTCCCTTCCATCTCAGGCTCATTCAGAGCCACTGTTTTTAACGGAACTCAAAATATGCTTAATGGTTTCATAGAATCAACAACACAATTACCATTGATTTTAGGAAACGAAACTATCTTTCCATTCACAGGATTCTGGTTTTTGAATGTAACTAATAATACGATTCAGAACAATATAACTTTCTCCGGAACAGTGGAGCTCATTCAGGCAAGCCTGAGGGTCAACAACAGCTTTGATGAAGTTCCGGCAGACGATCAGGAAAACATAAGCATAAAAGAGAATCTAGGTTACTCAAAAAATCTGTCGTTTATTATTCCAATCTTTAATGGGGCAAGCAATTATGCAATAAATTTGACGGTAAATAATTCAAATAACAACCTTACCATGTCATCAAGTTTCATGAATTTTACATTCAACATTTCATCAGGCTTCATTCCAGCTTCGACTACAAATCAAACTAAGATCGATATTGTGATCGACACATCAAAAACTTCTAACACGGAAGGAGTTTACAGAGGCTGGATATATTTTACTAACACGAGTCACGGCCAGCCATTCAATTCATACAATCTAAGTCTTTTAGTAAATTTGACAAGAGAATTGGCATTAACTGATTTGCTAAACTCAACACCAATAATTATCAACAAATCTGTCAATATTTCTTTGGCAACAAAATACCAGAATTTGACAACCTTAACAAATTTCAACACATCAAATTACATCGTATACATACAGCACAATAATTTTAACGACCTGTTGAGCGAATTTAGAAACGTTAGCTTAGGTCTGAATGTTGCATAGTGGAATGGAACTCATAATGTATTAAATGCGACTCTAAACACTTCACTCATTGGCGGCAATTACACTTTATTTGCTTACGTTCAAGACAACAATACAAACAACCTCAACAATGGAAGAATTTCTTACACTGGCAAATTTGCAATTGATGATACAGCTCTCCAGATTAGAACTTATTTTGGCAGCGGATCAGGTCCCGGAACTACACAGTATGGAAATGGCGAACAACTTAATTACTCAGTGGGTGATGTTTTCTATGCTAACTCGAACGTCACAAACTTTGGTTTCAAAAATGCTACTGCTGTCAATGTCTCATGGTCTGGGTGTTCAGGCGTGGCAAGCGATCTGAATGGAAGAGGAACAAAAGTTATTTTAGGCAACATGGGATACTTCGGCAATCTGCCGTTTTCAAATACAACAGCAAACGATGGAACTAACCCAAGTAACGCGACCTACAATTGGAAATTTAATTTGACTGGCACAACAGATACGACGTGTGCATTAACGTTCACCACAGAAGCAATCGGCACAAAGTATGATAGAAACGCATTCACAATAAATCTCCGAGTTAGTGCAGCATCTTCAGGAAGCCCTTCGCCTTCACCATCTCCTGGGGATGGTGGGACTGGAAATAAGTCCTTGAACATAACATCTTTCCCTCTACAACTCCAAATCGGACAGGGGAATTTTCAAACCGCAGCAGTCAGAGTGAAAAATACTGGAACCATTGACTTAAAACCTGTAAATCTGACTGTGGCAGGAATATTTTCTTCATGGTATACAGTTGTTCCGCCATCGCAGAATATTTCTTGGGGTTCTTCAAAGGACTATACAGTGACGTTTACCATACCTTCTGATGCAGAAGTATCCAACTACACAATAACATACAAAGCCTCAGGCCCAGGAGCAGAAGATTCTGAAACCGGATATTTAGTAGTTCTGCCAAGCGTGGAGACAGCACAGAAACTGAGAAGTAATTTAACGAATACTACAAACCACTTTGATATTGTAATGAATCTGACGAACGTGACAAAGAAAGCAGGAGGAAATGTTTCTTTAGTTGAACCAAAACTCGCAAAGGCGAGGCAGTTGCTTGATGATGCAGAAACCTATTTAGATGCGGGCCAAAACTTTTTAGCATATACAACACTATCGGATACAGAGAGTCTTTTAACAGAAATAGAAAATGATCTCGCGAGCATAGAAGAAAATCTCGCCATGTCCAAAAGTTCTAACATAACACTCTATGGTGGCATACTAGCCGCTGTTATTGTTCTAGGTTTGATTGCATACGCAGTATTTCCCAAAAAACCAGGTTTTAACCTCGGAGGAGGCTATAAGCATGTTCCCGCAGAACATATAGGAAAATCAAGAATAGAGATTGCAACCGAAAAAATAAAAGACTTCTTAAGGAGAATAAGAGAAAGAGCACCGCAAAGAAAAGAAGAATACAAATATCATCCTTAGACAATGTCACATTTCTCGGCAAAAGCTCCTTTGTAAAATCCTTCGAACAGGTTTTTCTCCCTTACTTTTTTGCATAGAATGCAAAATCCTTCAACCATCTCAGCATCGCTTATGCCGCCAGCTATCCTAGAAGCAAAATTTTTAATCTCAGCTAGCATTGTCTTGTCTCTCTCAAGCATTTTTGCCCTTGAACCTCTGACAGCTCTCACATATTGAGAGACAGCAGCCTGCGTCAAACCGAGTTTTTTGGCTACATCATTCTGAGAAAGCTTGTGATTCTCAATCAATTCTCTAGAAATAATAGCCCGGAACGCAGGAAAAAAGTTTTCAACAACAATTTCACATGGAAGTTTGATAAAAACACCGTCTATAATTAACGCTGTTATTCTTTTTATGCTTTTTACCCGCCACAATCAGTTAAAATAAAAATTTGTTTCATCATATGATTATTTATTCAGAGTATAAATATTTACTCTTTCGGCAAACCCTTTCTCTCCCTAATCTTCCTTATTACTTCTTGTTGTAAATCTCGTGGAACTCTTTCAAAAATTACGTCCATCAAAGATTGAAAACCTTTTCCTCCTGTTGCGGATTTTAAGGCGGCCTCAAAACCAAACATTTCAGCAACAGGAAGCTTGACTGTAATGGTGGCCGAATATTCCTCTTGTTCAATATCAATTATTTCTCCTCTCCTGTTTTGAACTTCAGCCGTGACATTTCCAATGTAGTCTTGCGGAGTGTCTATCCTCAAAATTTGTTTCGGTTCTAACAAAGCAGGATTGGCTTTCATCATTGCTTCGAACATTGCTCCTCTGACAGCAGGCATTACCTGTGCTGGCCCTCTATGTATAGCATCTTCGTGCAGGTCAGCATCTTCCAATTTGACTATCATTGCTGAGCAAGGTTCTCTTGCCAACGGTCCGCCTTCACAAACCTCTCTGAACGAATCCTTAATCATTTCCATTGCTTCATTCAAATATTGAATTCCTTTTGTAGCATCAATAAAAATACAGTGATTGTAAATCAGCAAAGCGCCCTTTACCTCCTCTTTACTCATTCCCAAATCTTTTAGTT
The DNA here is from genome assembly GCA_000405245.1 of Candidatus Aenigmarchaeum subterraneum SCGC AAA011-O16. Lineage (GTDB taxonomy): Archaea > Aenigmatarchaeota > Aenigmatarchaeia > Aenigmatarchaeales > Aenigmatarchaeaceae > Aenigmatarchaeum > Aenigmatarchaeum subterraneum. The sequence goes on along the minus strand of ASMQ01000009.1, from coordinate 8,796 downwards.
TGTCTCTCAATTCCAAATTTTTCCCTTTTATTTCTCCGTCTCTTATTTCACCCTCAGTCATAGCTTTATAGATTTCTGGTGATACAGATTCGACAGCTAAATAGAATTTGTTGTGCCTGTTAGGAGACTTTCCTTCAATTGACGGAGAACTCCCGTGGACAGTCTCTCTATACACAACAATTGGAGGAGAAGCTATGATTTCTATTCCTTTCTCTTTTATTTTCCTTTCTACTTTTGCGTCAAGATGCAATTCTCCTAATCCTGAAACAAGAGTCTCGCCTGTCTCTTGATTTATTTGGATTTTCAACGTGGGATCTTCTCTTGATAAAGTCTTTAGAACATCGATGAGTTTTGGAAGGTCTTGAGGATTTTTCGGTTCTATCGCTTTTGTTACAACCGGCTCAAATATATGTTTGATTGCTTCGAAAGATTCGATAGGAGTGTCTACGTCGCAAATGGTTTCTCCGACAACAGCTTCAGTTATTCCTACCAAACCGACAACATTTCCTGCCGGAACGCTTTCCACAGGCTGCCTTTTCAAAGCAACGAATGTCGTGACCTGTTGGACCTTAATAACTCTTTTCGAATCTGTAAGGTAAACATCCTCCCCTCTATTAAGCCTTCCAGAGAAAATTCTTGCCGTAGCTATCATTCCAGCATGTGGATCGTAAACGACTTTGGTTATTACTGCTGCAAGTTTTCCGTTTGGATCGCAGTTCAACAGCTGTTTCCCGATCTCAGAGTTGATATCGCCTTTCCAAATTTTCCCTATTCTATATTTTTGAGCGTCTGTAGGTGAAGGCAAATGTTTTATTACCATGTCCATGACAACGACATGCATAGGAGCTTTTTCTGATAGTTCTTTGTCTTTTCCTTGTGAAGCCAATTCTATGATGTCTTTGAATGTGACTCCAGTTCTTTTCATGTAGGGAATAGATATTGCCCATTTTCTTAATGCGGACCCGAAGGCAACAGAACCATCCTCAACTTTCGGAACCCACAAATTCTTGAACTGCTGTTCGACATGCCTCTGAATGAATTTGTTAACCTCTACAACTATTGTAGCCAATCTTTTCTGCAACTGCTCCGGAGTCAATTTTAATTCTTTTATAGCTCTGTCAACCTTGTTAATGAAAAGAACAGGTTTCACCCTCTCTGATAACGCTTGCTTCAAAACTGTTTCTGTTTGTGGCATTATACCTTCAACAGCATCAACTAAAACTACTGCTCCGTCGACCGCTCTTAATGCTTGTGTAACATCTGCCCCGAAGTCGACATGTCCAGGGGTATCCATGAGATTAATTAGATATCTTTGCCCCTCGTAATCATGAGCCATTGTGACCGTCGCTCCGTAGATTGTCATAAGTCTTTCATGTTCTTGCGGATCTACCCAAGTGAGCATTCTTTCTCCGACAAGCTCTTTTGCCATCAGGCCTGCTGCAGCCGCAAGATTGTCTGTCAAAGTAGTTTTTCCATGGTGGATATGGCTAACAATCCCAATGTTTCTGATATTTTTAGGATTGCCCATCAGCTCTTGAATTTTTTCTGAATACTCTTCCTTCCCAACCATGCCTATCACTTTAGAAAGTATTATATTTAAACCTTTTCAAGATTATAGTATGACACATCCAATCGTACACCATGTCAGAAAGCATCTCAGAAAACACAAGAAACACTATGTAAGGTTTGTCGCGTTCTTCTTCATGCTCGTGTTATTCGCTTACATAGAAGATTTAATAGTAGCCTTTTTTACAGGAGTTGAACTCGAGAGAACACTTTTGGTATTAATCTTTGTTGTCGCGGTTTTATTTACGTTGATAGCTCAGCAGACAGAAAAATTCTTTGAAAAAGAGGCTGAAAAGGTAGCTGAAGAGGTGGACAAAGAAGAAAAGTCAATTAAAAGACAAATAAGAGGGCGAGAGCTTGAAAAATAAAATTCTGAAATTTTGGTCTTCTTTTTTGTTGTACTGATATTCGGTTTATTGGAGGATTTTACGATATCTTATGCTCTGAAGGTCGATGTTGTTGCAAGAACTATTGCTATAGTTTTTGTGATTGCAATCGCATTTACCGTTGTTGCTGAGCTTTCTGATAAACTTGTTGAAAGGAAAAAGTTTCTAAGCTGATTGCCGAAGAAGATAGATTTGTCAAGAATATTAAAAAATAGATTTACCTTGCTCCGGCGGCTTCTCTCTCAATTCTTTCCTTCTCTCTGATTGCATGAGAGTTTTGGGCATCATAGTTGTATGTTGCTAGAATTTCTTCTGCTAGACATTGTGCAGAACCTTTCGGGTTCTTTCTAGATTTTTGGTAAGCTCCTTGAACTAAATCCCTTAACGCTAAGTCAACCCTCCTCTGCGGAGCGGTTATGACTGCTCTCCTCACTATAATTCCTCCAACTTGGAAAGAAGTTATTTCCTCTCTCAAAGCTGCACTCTCTATTGCTCTCACTAAAACTTCAATAGGATTTTTCTTTGTCCTGTCCTCAATAATTTTAAAGCAGTCAACAATAAGCTTCCACACAGTGAAAGTTTTACCAACCAGTTTTCCGGAAGAAATAAAATGCTTTTTCCCTTTATGTCCAGGAACAAAAAGATGTGTCATCAGTCTCTCGACAATATTCAAATTTGATTTGTAGAATTGTTTTTTTGCCGACCTTCCGAACGTCCTCGGAACAATTACAGGTCTTAAGCTGATGTATTTCTTCAAACCCGGGTCCGCCACTTCAAAAGTTCTTGTGTCCCATCGATTGAAAACTTTTATTTCTGTCATCAAGTAGCCACCTTCTTAGCTTTTCCTTTCCTCAAAGATTCCAAAGGAATATTATTAACTTTCACAACCTTCCAAGAAACCCCCCACATGCTTCCTACAGGACCTCCCTGCGATCCTCCTAAACCTTCAATCAAAACTTCATCATGCTCATTTATGTGATCGATAGCTCCTGTCTTCGGAACCACCGCAGTTATTTCCTTTCCATTCTTTAGAAGTTGGACTCTAACAGCCTTTATAATCCCGGAGTGAGGCTGCTTTTGTTCTATGCCTTTCTTTCCGATGACTATTCCCTTAGCCTGTGGAGCACCCTCCAACGGATCTGTTTTTTCCTTTAACCTCATTAGTCTTACTTTTACTTTTGTCTTTTTCCATCTGTAAGACTTTCTTTGCTGTTTCATTTTTCTTGCTCCGAATTCTGCCATTAAATCACAAACCAATATTGTAGAACAAGTCTTTAAAAATGTAATGGTAGCCCATTCTGTCGCAAAATCGGTTGATAATTGTGGTGTCGCATGAACGGTTGATATAACCAAAAGTAAGATTGTCAATTAAAAATTTAATTAAAACTTAAGGCTGTACTCGTTGTCCTGGCTGAGGACCAGTAACGCATTGTAAGGTTGTCCAATCAAAATATCCAGGGACACAGGTTGGGTTTAATAAAATTTTATTTTCCTTGTATAATAAGACAAAGCCAACAAATTCATTATAACTAGAAGAAAGAACACTTTTACCAGAAAATATTCCGCTATTAGCTCTCGCTTTAATATCCCAAATGCCTTCTCTTTCTGGTTTTAAAACTATATTTATTGTTTTCATTTCCCCATCATTTATATTTCCTGTCCACGAAGTCTCGCCAGAGATCAGAGTTAAACCTTCTGGAATGTCTATACTCCAGCTTGCACCTTTAGCAGTGAAATTGGAAAGCGGAACAGGTTCTAGTATACCACAATCTTGACAATCTGGTGCTTGTCTTCCTACCTCCCTCCATTCCGCTAATATGTATGTAACTTCTACTTTATCGCTCACAACCTCAGCAGTTTGAAATAGATACAGCGGACCTGGCAATGGTCCTGCAGTTGCAAGATTGAAAGGTTTTTCTGAAACCTTAGTAAATCCTGTAAGACTGGGACTTCTTAAAAATAAGAAAGCTCCTACAACTATCACAATCAAGACCACAACCCCTATGATTAATTTTTTCATGATAATTGTTATACAGTCTTAAATAAAGCCTTTTGCTTTTAATTCGGTGTAATCAACCTTACATTAGACAAATCTCAAAAATCAACCGAATCAACCTTTACTTAGACAGAATATGGTAGCCCCGCGAGGATTCGAACCTCGGTCCACAGGTAACTTCGCTCATCTTTTATCGCTTCTTTAGAGACAAACTCCAAAGCCTGTTATCTTACCAGGATAAACCTCTTGGCCGCTAGACGACGGGGCTGTGTAACCTATTAGTTTTTAAATTTGGATATTAAAATTGATGTATGTCACATATCTTAAAGTGATTTTATGAAAGTGCTACAGCATCATGCAGAACTTTTTGAATATGAGCCTATTAAGAAAGAGATTCCTCAGGCAGAAGAGGCTGAAAAGAAAAGATACACTTTCAAAGATTTGGTTGTGCTTTTCATAGCGATCGAAGAGAAAGACAATGAGAATGTCGTGAGGAATGCTGTTGATGAATTGAATAAAGGGTTGCGAGACCTCAAAGTCAACAAAGTTCTCTTGTACCCGTATGCTCATCTGAGCACAAATTTGGCTAAGCCTAATGTTGCTTTGAAATTGATTGATATAATGGAGAAAGAATTCAAAAAGTCTGGAGTTGAAATTTTCCGAGCACCGTTTGGTTGGAATAAAAGCTTCACGTTAAAAATAAAATCACATCCTTTGGCCGAACAGTCAAAAACCTTCTCTTCAGAAGGTATGAAGAAGGAAATTAAAATTGTTACAAGAAAGAAAGAAGCTCCTTCGGAACCGAAAACTTTAATGGAGAATGACCATCGAATCTTAGGGAAAAAACTAGACTTGTTTTCTTTCCAGGAAGAAGGGCCAGGAATGGTTTTCTTTCATTCTAAAGGAATGATTCTCAGAAACGTTCTGATAGATTTCTGGATAAAAGAACACCAGAAAAGGGGCTATCAGGAAATAAATACGCCTATTCTCTTGAAAAGAAATATTTGGGAAAAGAGCGGACATTTGGATCATTACAAGGACAATATGTTTTTCACTGAAGTAGAAGACATGGATTTTGCTTTGAAGCCGATGAACTGCCCTGGAGCAATTCTTGTTTACAAAAACACTACAAGAAGCTACAGAGAATTGCCGCTCCGACTTGCAGAATTGGGAACAGTTTCTAGAAATGAACTGAGTGGAGTGCTCTCCGGATTATTTAGATTAAGAGTTTTCACCCAGGATGATGCCCACATATTTGTTGCTCCGGAGCAATTGGAAGACGAAATTCTAAATGTTGCAAAGCTTATTGATCATTTTTACAAAAAGTTTGGATTCAAATACAGAGTGGAATTATCTACGATGCCGGACAATGCAATGGGTTCGAAAGAGATTTGGAATAAAGCCGAGAACGCTTTGAAGCATGCTTTGGAAAAAATGAAAATGGATTTCAAGATAAATCCGAAAGAAGGAGCTTTTTATGGACCGAAAATTGACTTTCACGTCGAGGACTCTTTGAAAAGGAGCTGGCAACTTGCCACTGTTCAAGTCGACTTCCAAATGCCGGAGCGGTTCGATTTGAAGTATGTTGGGAAGGATGACAAATTTCATACCCCAGTCATAATTCACAGAGTCATTTACGGAGCGATTGAAAGATTTATCGGGATTCTAGTCGAGCATTACAATGGAGAGTTTCCTGTTTGGCTTGCTCCGGTTCAAGTGAAAGTCTTAACGATTTCTGATAAGCATGTTAATTTTGCGAAAGAGGTTCTGGAAAAATTACTATCTAAAGGTGTGAGAGCTGAAGGGGATTTTGATTCTGCCACCGTGGAGCATAAAGTCAGAAATACCCAGATTCAAAAAATTCCTTTTTGTGTTGTAATCGGTGATAAAGAAATAGTAAATGAAACATTGGCTGTGAGGACATTGGACGGCAAAGTTGAATATGGAGTCTCGATGAAGGATTTTCTTGAAGAATTTCAAGGCGTATAGACAACCGGTTTTCCTCCTTCTTCGAACGGCATAACGACTTGTCTAGGTCCTGATTCGACATGTCCAATTTCGTAGACACCCAGATCATAATGTGTCGCACGTCTAATGGCATCATGTTGCCCTTCCGGTGCTATTAGAACATAACCTACCCCCATATTCCATGTAAAGTGATTTTCTCTATCAGAAACATCAAACTTCTTATCAGGATCTGACTCTAACGCATTTAGTTTTTTAGCTAGTCTAATTAGCTCTTGAAATATCAAAGGCGGTTTCGGAACACTTGTGATAACATACGTAAATTCTTTCCCTCTATATCTTGCAATCTTTTCCCAGCCGTGTCCTGTGATTGGCTGCAAATAATGGACATCAATACTAGCTTCAAAAATTCTCCTTATTTGTGGAGAGTACAAGTATGTGGGAACAAGCAATTCTTCGCCTAGCGTTCTTCCGTTCGCAAGCTTGGTAAAGAACCCATCCGGCAGTCTTTCAGCTATCTTCCTAGCTTTAGTAAGTCCATTAGAATGAATTCCACTGCTGTCAAGTCCATAAATTACATCTCCTTCCTGTATATTACGCCCGAGAATTAACCTACCTTTTGGTCTGATCAATCCTAGGGAAGAACCGGCCAAGTCAAGTGTGTCAGGGTTAACAACGTCTCTCAACTCTGGAGTTTCCCCTTGGGGTATGGCAAGCTGGCAAAAATCCGCAGCATCCCTGTAGCCTTGCAAAAGTTCTCTAAGTCTTTCTTCATCTTTAAACCATTCAGAATTTCCACAAGAAATTATATCGAAATATGCGAAAGGATCCGCTCCGATAGATGTTAGATCATTCACAGACATCGCAACTGTATCTTGTCCGAGTCCTCTAAATAATCCTTTAACATTCATACCCTCAGCAACTCTTTTCTTCTCCACAAATACTTCAGAATACATTTTATCAGCAATTCTATTTTTTGTTCCCAAGCCCTCCACATTAGCGGCTAAAAGAAAATCTCCACCCAAATCAAAAGCGACAGCTGCTTCTCCTAGAGTCTCTGGGACAATGCTTATGCCTAATCTTTCAGGAAAGTCTAAAGTTGGTCCAAATAACTTTAAAGCCTCTATTTTGACTGGATCTAATTTTGAATAGTCGACAAAAGCAGAATACTTTATTGGCATGAAATTATTTGAAAGAAAAAGGATTTATACTTGTTTCAACGCCTCGTTCTCCAAAAGTATACAGCCGCCACAATAACTCCGACCGCAATGATTATAATTTCAAATTGTTGAAAGAATCCCAATATGCTATTCCAGTTAGGCCCTAAGCTAAATCCTATGTAAGCTAGGACAGCTGACCAGATGAGCGAGCCGATGAAAGTATAAGCAATAAACTTTTTGACATCCATTTCTCCAATTCCTGCTGGAACAGAAATAAAAGTCCTTACCACAGGCAAGACTCTTGAGAAGAATATTGTCAACTCTCCATATTTCTGGAACCATCTTTCAGCAAGGCCCATATCTTTTTTATGCAAGAACAAATATTTTCCATATCTATCAATGAAAGGTCTCCCACCTTTCAGCCCTATATAATAGGATATAATCGAGCCAAAAAGATTTCCAAGAGCACCAGCTAAAACCATTTCGATAAAACCAAATTTTTTCAGAAAAACCAAATATCCAGCAAAAGGCATTATGACTTCACTTGGGACTGGAATGTTTGCAGATTCCAATGCCATAAGAAAGAATACGCCAGCATACCCTGTAGCTGATATGAAATTAACTATCCAATTTATAATCTCAACTAAAACCATACAGAAAATTTAGCAAGCTTATATAATAATCTAAGCCGGCTCAGCTTTCTGCCAAAGAGCATCGAACATTGGACCCATCACATCTCCGGCCACATGCTCGGACTGTGTCCATAGAGCCAAATCCTGAGAAGGATGAACTTCCTCGTCATCTGTCAAAGACATCACAACATGATTTCCATCAATAATAGCCACCCTGCCAGCAGCATCCGTCTTATTCAATTTTCTTACTTCAATCCCCAAAGACTTCAAAGCTGAAGCTGTTTGAGAAACATCTTTTGAATTCGGAACTGCTATCCTCACTTTAACACCTCTACTGGAGATTTTCTTCAATAGATCCCCATGATTAGATTGGAGTTCCTGCAGACCCTGTGCAGTTGTTAGAAGTGAAACCCTGCTTTTAGCACCTTTCAAAAGCGTCTCTAATTGATTATGAAATGCAACCCTTCCTTTCAAGGATCCTGTAAATTCCCCAGGCTCAATCAATTTAACTCCTATTTTATGTGTCTTTTCCAATTCTTTTAAAACAGGAGAACCTTGCAAATCTGAAATCCTGTCGACCTGAAGCTCAGAATCTTCTTTTATTTTCTTTTTTGCTCTGTCCAAAGCTTCTAAAGGAGGGAGAGCAACATATCTTAAAGGTTTTGCATTCTGAATCATGACAAATCCTTTGTCTGCCAAGCTTTCCAAGACATCGTAAGTTCTAGAATGCGGAACTTTTGCCAAAGAAGACAACTCTCCAGCTGTCGATGTTCCTCTAGAAAGTAGAGCAACCCATAGTTTTCTTTCATACAAGTTCAATCCAATCTGTTTTAAAGCATCTAACATTTGTTGCTGTGTCACCATTATCCTTCCACCTTGTTAATTTATCCAAATCCTGATATTTAAGCTTTATCACTTGGTTGTAGGTAGGATTTGCTGATAAACTATATCCACAGTTAACTATTTAAACCTTTTCACTACCCATATGTGACAATAATTTTAACTGATTGTGGCGGGTAAAAAGCATAAAAAGAATAACAGCGTTAATTATAGACGGTGTTTTTATCAAACTTCCATGTGAAATTGTTGTT
>ASMQ01000008.1 GCA_000405245.1 Candidatus Aenigmarchaeum subterraneum SCGC AAA011-O16 | reverse complement strand
ATAAGTCTTTCTTCCTACAAAAAATTCATGATCAGCAAACATGACAATCTCCTGTCCCTCAGGATTCCATAGCGTCCGAGGATACCAAGCTTCCATCAATTCATATTGCCATTCTGTCGGGAGCATCAGAATTATCCATCTGTTATCCAGACTGTTTATTTCGAAAACCAAATACTCATTAATCATCGGGTTTTGTTTTGTGAATCCCAACAAATGCTTTCCAAGAATATCGTCTACGGCAGTTATGCTCCACCTTGTTGGGACAAACTTTCTATTCTTTTCTAAACCGAAAGCTCCAACAGAAAACGTCTTTTGAATCTTAGAAACCAAAACACCTTTCTTGTAAAGTGAAATTACGGCATCATTCGCTTTGAGGTCAGTGTCATAAAAAGCCTTTTCGACTTTTTGATCGTACTTGACATTGCCTGTTGAGATCTTTTCTATCGTTGCCGACGGCCCGAAAGGTTGCGTGTTGTCATCAAAAACCATCGATTGGTATGGTTTTTTCTTGAATTCTGTCTCAACATATGTCGAATCGTCAGCCAAAGCAATATCTCTTGTCGCTTCAACTATCTTGCCTCCGAAATCTTTGATTTTAGTCAAAAACTTTCCTCTGACCAAAGAAAGTCTAAATCCAACGATATCTTTTATAGGTCTTCCAAACCACTGCTCCGGAGTGTCCATTACGCTTGTATCGCCTTGAAAAGGAGGAATCAAAGGCCCGACAAAAACTTTTGGATAGCCTATTCTCCCCACAAAGACTCCTGGCGGGGAATTCCCTTCGATACTTGTGGAAGAAATAAGAGGCATGGTCTTTAGCATTGCGTAGAACTTGACCATCGCGGCTTCGTAGTTTTTATCATAAAGTTTTTTAGAAGTTTTAATTACATTAAACATGATAAATTTTCATTTTCTACGCTTAAACCTTTTTCTCTTCTGCTGTCTCTGTTTTTATTCCTGTTTGTGTTTCTTCTTTCTTCTCTTTTTTGAAAGGTCTGGAATATCTTAATTCCTCGATCTCAATCCAAACAACCAAAATCCCTATGAAAATAACTACCAAAGGAACAACCCCTTGAACAAGAATCCATAGTTCTCTTAAAGCTGTTCCGGAGTATGGATAGCCTAAAGGAACAACGGCATAAAGACCTGCAGCTATCAAAATCAATCCAAGAATCAATTTCAAGATTGTTCCTGCGCTCATACTTCCTTTATCGAAGATAAGCTTTATAAATGTTAGTGGTAATTTAATTTACAAAACTTGAAAACCTTTGGGTTGATGTGAGATGGGAATGTACAAATATTTGAATAAACTTTTCAAAAGCGAAGAGTACAAAGAACTAACTAGAGAAAGACTTATTTCTTGGAGAAGGGAACCTGTGATTTTGAGAATAGAAAATCCTACTCGTTTGGATCGTGCTCATTCTTTAGGATACAAGGCAAAACAAGGTTTTCTAATAGCTAGAGTCAGAATCGGTAAGGGTTCTTCCAAAAGAGAAGCTCCATCAGGAGGGAGAAAGCCTTCTCACGCATATTTGACAAAGCATACTCCGGGAATGAATCTTCAACATATCGCAGAGATTGGAGGGTGTTACTATTCTGCTAGACTTGCTGTGAATGAGTATTTGAATAGAGAGAAGAGGCAAGCCGGTGCTGTGATACTAAGGGAAACTCACCCTGGCTATTTGATGCCTGTCGGCGTATGGAATGTCAGGGAAAGTGTGAGAGCAGCATTAAAGACTGCTCCGAAAAAGTTTTCCGAATTAAAAGAAGCTCTGAACTACATAGCAAGAAAACTGGAGATTCCTATTAAAACTTGGATTAATTCAAGTTCAGTCTTACGAAAAGAAATGCATCAGAAAAGAGTCTTAGAATTTCTGAAGGTATGATTTTATATTTATCTTACAAGATATTTTCTATGCAATTGTCTAAAAAGGAAGTAAAAAAGGCTTTAGAAGATTCTACTAAAGACGGCCTTTACAGCTCTGCATCAGACAGCATACTGGCAACTTTTACAACGCCCTTTGCCTTGGCTCTCGGGGCAAGTGACGCAGCCGTAGGTCTTGTTAATTCTATCCCAAAATTTTTCTCTTATATCTTTCAGCCAATAGCAGGAAAACTGATAGAACTCTCTGGAAAAAGGAAAACCATCTGTATAAACTATGCTTTGTTAGCCAGGTTTTCACTGATTTTTGCTGCAATTCTTCCGCTGATTGTTTTTAAGGAGAAGATACTTTTTTTGACAATTATTTTAAGTTTTTACGGTTTGACAGCGAATTTCTCCGGAACAGCATGGGCATCTTGGATAGCGGATTTCGTTCCGGAGAAAATCAGAGGCAGATATTTTGGAAGAAGAAACACGATTGCAGGATTTGCGGCATTTCTGGTGACTCTGGTTTCTGGTTGGGTCTTAGGTATTACAAATAGTATTATTGGTTTCACTATTCTTTTTCTTGCGGCGGTTTTGTTCGGGGCAATATCTATCTATTATTTGAGGAAAATTCCGGAACCTGTATTTGAAGTTCCAAAACACAAAGGGCATATAATTTCATTTCACTTCAAGAAATTTTTAAAAGAAATGAAAGGACAGAGGAATTTTTCGAACTTCGTGATACACAGAGCACTTTTTATCTTCGCTGTCTACTTGGCTTCTCCGTTCTTCGTTGTCTACATGCTTAGATCTCTTGACTTGGGTTATTTCTTCTATTCTCTTGTTGTAGGAATTGAAGCAATGACTTGGATTGTGATGGAACCATATTGGGGGAAAATCGCAGACAGGTTCGGGGACAGGAATGTTCTGATTGCTTGCAGTCTTTTGGCCGCCTTCTACCCGGTTTTCTGGTTTTTCATAAACTCTGCCAGCGACTTTTATTTGATTGTGATAGCGAGCATGTTTTCTGGTTTTGCATGGGCTGGTATTGATTTGGCATTTTTCAATTATCTTCTCGATTCCTCACCTCCAGAAAGAAGACCTGTTTACATTGCTAATTACAAATTACTTATCGGGATGGCTCTTTTCCTCGGACCTTTGACGGGTGGTTTTCTAGCCCAAAGTTTCCAAGCAAAAGCGTTTTTCAATCTGCAAGGCTTGCAAATTTTATTTCTAATTTCCTTTATTCTAAGGCTTCTAACTGTGATTCCTGCATTCAGATTGGAGGAGACTAGATTGGGTGATGGAAGAAGGTATCCAGTCAGAGACATATTTTGGAAGGTTGTTGCAATCTACCCAGCAAAAGGAGTCTTCAAGGAATTGGAATATGCGACTTATTGCTTAGGTTGCTGGGAGAAAAGGTTGGGAAAAAGATTTAAAGGGATGTTTAGGTATAATGTATAGGATGTTATGTTGAACAAGTCTTTGGGCGTGTTGCTTTTAATCATAGCCGTTTCTGCGTGTGCTCAATACTCTGTGCCATCTACGACTTCTGACAGAACTGGAACTTTGCAATTGAAAGTAACAGATCAGGTTCAGAATGTTTCTAGCCTAATCCTCACAGTATCCGAAATACAAGTTCATAATGCTGTTCAGGACACTTCAACAGAAACTCCAGTTGTTAATGAGACTGGGACTGAAGAGAACGAATCAGCAGTCTCTGGTTGGATTACTGTAAATTCTCAGCCTGTGCAATTTGATCTGATATCTGTTAAAGATTTGAAAGACATGCTTGGAGAAAATAATCTTGCTGCAGGAACCTATACCCAAACTCGTTTGGTCATAACATCAGCTCAAGCAGTTGTGAATGGCCAGCAAGTTAATGTGACTGTTCCTAGTAACATAGTAAGATTTGTTAGACCTTTTGAAATTCAACCAAACAAAACAACCTCTATTGTATTTGATTTTGATGCTGACAAGTCTTTGGTTATGACAGGTGATGGAAAGTACGTTTTGAAGCCTACTGTCAAACTAGTTAAAGAGTTTGAAGGCAAAGAAAAATCTGAGGCGAATTCAATAAAAACTCAGCAAGCTGCTGATGCATCTGCCAAACGGCAAGCTAGACAAATATTGCCTCAAGTAAAAACGGAGAAATTTCTAATAGAAGCTGATGATACTGGATTCTATTTGAGTGGTCAGGTGACATCTGCTATCACCGTTGTAGCCGGAAATACTGTCCAACTAACATTCTATGTCAAGCCTGTAGGCACTTATTATGGCGGTTTGGACTTCAGAAGTTCGGAATTCAATACAGTTAGTGCACCTCCAGGTCAAAACGTGACTGTAACATTTACCGCAAGCAAAACCTTCACAATAACCTCCTATTGGCCTTCGACTGGCGTGCGAAAATCTAATTTGTATATTAATGTAGTTTAAACTTTTTCTTTTAAAAATTTGATAGCATTTTCGATTATATTTTTCTGGTTTTTGTAACCTATCATTTCTCTAATTTCTTCTACTGGAAACCACTTTGCATCCTGTATTTCCCATTGCACTTTTAACTTTGTGTCTTCAGCTTCCATTAAAAAGAAAACAACTATCTTAAAAATTTTTTCGCCTTTCAGTTGAAAAAAGTATTTAATTTCGCCCAGTCTGGTGATAATTTTTAACTTCTTTAATCCCGTCTCTTCGCTGACCTCTCTAAGAGCAGTTTCTTTGGTTGTCTCCCCCTTTTCTATATGGCCTTTCGGCAGACTCCATCTTCCCGCATGGTCTTTTATCAAAAGAACTTCCGTTTCCTTATTCTTATGAAAGACCAGTCCTCCAGCCGAAAACTCCCTTTTCATGATATCACTTTGATGTTTGTATTGAAATTATGTCATTCTGTTTAAGTTTGTGGTCTGCAGCCATTCTCTTTTTGGTTCTAGCATCGATTGCTCCGATGAAATGCTTCCCTATGTCTGTATGTATTTTATAAGCAAGATCCAATGCGGTGGAACCAGCAGGCATCAGATGTACATCTGGCAGAACATTCCCTTTCTTGTCCGAAAACCTATTTTCATTTTCAACAGGGTAGACCGCAATGTAATTCAAGAAATCAAAGACCGCAGTGTTCAAACATTTTTGAACTCCTGTAGAACCATATCTCCGGAGAATTCTCTCTCTTATTAATTCCAAAGCCTTTTTCTGCTGCGGATTTATATTTCCTTTAATTTTGAAATCACTTTCGCCCGGCAAGTATTCTATAAGTCCGGATTTACTAGCCATTTTTAAAACAATTTCAGCTTCTGCGGAGCAAGGCAGCATAGTTAAATCTGGGAATCTCCTTTTAATCTTTTCAAAATTTTCTTGGCTAGAGTGTAAATCTATTTTATTTGCTGCAATAATCATCGGTTTTGATAATCGTCTTAATTCTTTTGCTAGTTTTATAGGATTATGGCCAACCTTGTTTATTCCCTCGTTCACATGTTTCTCCTTTATCCCTAATCCTGCTAAGATTTCAGCGGCCTTTTTTTCATCTTTAATTTTTTCCAAATTCCTTTTTATTATGGACTCGAACCACAAATCAATCTCTTTCATCAAAAATTCTATATCGTTCGCGGGATCGTAATTCGTAGTTGGATTCCCTTCAGAGTCTGTTGTTCCAGAGATGTCCACAACATGTATGAGAATGTCTGCTGGAACCAAATCATTCAAAAACTGATTCCCTAGACCTCTACCTTCATGTGCTCCGGGAACCAAGCCGGCGACATCTAGAAGTTTTACTGGGATTAGTCTTGTTTCGTTTATGCATAAAGAATTTTTCGGAGAGCATTTGACATTCAATTCTCTATGAGGACATGGAGCAGTCACATAGCCTACTCCGACATTAGGTTTTATCGTGACAAAAGTTCCGTCAGAAATTTCAACATCAATCATCGTTGCAGCTTTGAAGAACGAAGATTTTCCCACGTTAGTCTTGCCAACAATCCCAATTTCCATCTAATCACTTAATAGCGTAGTGCAATCAATAAATTTATATTAGGCGCTTAAGATATATTCAAATGGTGTCTTTATGCAAGCTCCTATCTGCGAAGTGTGTTTGAATTCAAATTTGCTCTGTTCAGCATGCCAGGCAAAACTAGATTCTGGTCAAATAAAACAAATTGATGTCGATATATCAAGATATCTTTTTAGTTTGAGTGAGAAGACAAAAAGTTTGAAGGACATCAAAATCGCTAAAATCTTGGATTCTGACATCATTCTGATAATTGCTGGAAGAGGAGATGCACCGAAGATTGTGGGAAAAGGCGGATCTGTCGTAAAAACATTGGCGAAGCAATTCAAAAAATCTATAAGAGTCATTGAAGAGGCTCCTGACTTTAAAGATTTTATTGAAGAACTGGTTTCTCCTAACACAGTAAGTGGCATCAATACATTGTATAAAATGGGGGAAGAAGTCTATAGAATCAGGATCCCAGTCTCGCAGAAATTTAGACTCGCAATAACCCCGGAGAGCTTTTCCCAAATAATTTCTAATTTATACAACTGCAAAGCTGAGCTTGTCTTTGAAGAACAGTAAACTTAAGCGAATTGAGCCTCTAGTCTCTTTTTTCTTTCTGTGATTCCTAAAATTTCGTCTGTTTTCCTTAAGGCTTCTTCTCTATCTCTATCAAGCATCATAGCTTGTACTAACATATGATTTTCTGGGACTACAATACCAGTCTGGTCATCAGAGTAAGGAATTTTGAGTATGTCTCCTACAGACCTCACTACATTCGCATGGATGTGTACCATACCTGTATCTCCAAAAGGAAATCCTAATTCTTGAGCCTTTGTTCTAACGTCCGCGGTGCCTTTTGCTGTGTACAAAACAGCCACACCAAATTCATGTTCATAAAGTGCGAGCGCTTCTTCAACTTTAGGTGCTTCACCAGAAAATCTCACAGCTAAAGAATGAAAGTGCATCATTCTGCTTGGAACTTTCACTGCTTCGACATACACGTAAGTACCTAGAAAACGCATAACGTCATCTGCATGGTGAGGATTTGGATCCCACTCTATAGAATCTTTCACTTCTTTTTCATCTTCCAAATCTGCAACCCGTCTTATTAGTTGAACATCAAACCTATCAATTCCATCTCCAAATTCATCTAAAAGCGGTTGTACTATTCTTCCTATGCCTGTAACATTGCAACTTCCTTGTTGTACATACCTTTCTCCACGCACATCATCATAATTGCAACGAGAATTATGAAGTGGCAAACTATCTACTTTATCCTCTCCACCTTGGAGAATAGCTGGCTTATCTGCAGGATCGTAAAGATTGTTTAAATTATCTACACCTTTGCCATCTTTAGATGCATCAACGACAATATCGCTCATTTCTACAGCTTCTCTTACAGTACCAGCGACAT
The DNA here is from genome assembly GCA_000405245.1 of Candidatus Aenigmarchaeum subterraneum SCGC AAA011-O16. Taxonomy (GTDB): domain Archaea; phylum Aenigmatarchaeota; class Aenigmatarchaeia; order Aenigmatarchaeales; family Aenigmatarchaeaceae; genus Aenigmatarchaeum; species Aenigmatarchaeum subterraneum. The sequence goes on along the minus strand of ASMQ01000008.1, from coordinate 17,948 downwards.
TATATCCTGCTTGTTTGAAAGCTTCTAAGGATTCTTCTGGAACAAAAAGATTATATAAAAGAGGCGGATCGCCTTGAACTCTATACTTAGAAACACCAATCAGCGTCATTTCTGGGTCTCTAAATACGGCATCAGCAATTCTTCTTCCTATTGTACCAAAACCGTTTACAAAAACTCTTACCATCATTACCTGATAATTAATTGACAGAAAAGGATTTAACCCTTTTTATTTTCGATAATTTTTTCTATTCTTTTCTGTATTTTATCTGCAGGCAAATAGAAAACTAACTTACCTATTAGAAGACCGGTCAGTACTCCGTATAAAGTATCCAAAGGGTAATGAAAACCTAAATAGATTCTACTCACTGCAGTCAATACCGCCAATATGTAGAGCGGTATTCTAAAGTCTTTATAGAGCTCTCCGATGACAGTTGCTCCGGAGAAGCTTCTTTCAGTATGTCCTGACGGAAAGCTTGGTCCTGGTTCCAGTTCAGAAATTTTTGGGGTTATTCCTAGAAATTCAGAAGGTCTAGGTCTCAAGAAAAGGAATTTTAGTCCAAAAGAAAGGACAGAGTCGATTACGAACGCAAATATTAAATAGACTGCAACTTTCCTGAATTTTTTTACCCACAAAATCACTATTAGTGCAAGCCAAAATATAGAAGATCCGAAAAGTGTTATGAAACTGAAAAAATAATCTAAATAGACATTAGAAACATTGAAAATAGAGAAAAAAACGCTTTTGTCCAAGTTCAGTATAGTCTGAAGATTTAATAGAGTCACGATGGAAACAGCAATATAAACCAGGCTTATGGCAGTTACGCGTTTTCTTAAATCCATACAAATTATTAAAAAAGCGTCTCATATAAAGCTAAAGAAATATAAGCCAGCTTCATTAAGTATATTCTGGTAGAGAATAATGAGAATTTCGTTTGTCGTGATTCTTGCTATAGTTTTGATGAGCGTTCAGGTTCATGCGACAAAGAACATTCTCTATGTTACTGCCGGAGGGACGGACTCTACATGCAGTCAATTGTCTGCTGAAGATTCTTTGCTTTGTATGAAACTGACAAATCTTGCATACGGTGTAAGAGTTATAAATGAGCAACATATCGTTTCTAACTCCCAGCTATGGCAGGACTATTCTAATTGGTCAAATATGATTTTTATCGGAAATGTTAGTTTGAGCATGGTCAATGGAAGCCAAAATCAATTTGCCTTTTGTGGCAATCTGAATTCGAAATTGTCAGCAAACCGTCCTCTATTCTCTGCATTTTCAGATAATAGAATTCAGTCAGGAGGCATAAGAGGTTGCGCTTTATATACAGCAAGCTTCCTTCCGCTCGTAAAGTTCTTTGGGGCAGATGTCAATAATTGTACAGCTTCTTCTCTAAAAGTTAAAAAAGCAGGATACATTACAGAAGACTATAATGTGGGTGATAATGTTGTTTTTTACACGAGTCCTGACGAGATTCTGGTTCATAATGAGACCAATGACGGGTGGTTTGCGACTGTCGATTGTTCTCCTGGAGGGCTGCCTGTTAAACTCTATCCTGCTATCAATACAAGTTTTAAAGGTGCGTTTTGGGGTTTGACTGTTCCGCAGAAGTATACAGCTGATGCATGGAAAATTTTTGAGAAAACAGTGAGACTGGTTTTGAATGATACTATTATAAGAAAGCTTTCAGAATCAAATTTAACTTCAGATAAGGATTCTTACAAACCTTTAGAGACTTCTAGAGTTGATTTTTACACGATTTCCCAAACCTCCCAAGCAAACCTAACGGTCATGAAGCCCGACGGCTCTCCGGAGTTCTACGGCTCTTTGACACAAATAAATTCGTCTTACTGGAGCAAAAACTATTCCTTCCCGCGAGTTGCTGCTAACGGAACATACATGTTCCAAGTCTCTGCAGCAGCAGGATCAGACATTGGACTGTTTAACAAGAGCGTTGATGTGATACCTTACAAAATTCTTGCAACTCTTGATAAAACGTCTTATTTCGTAAACCAGACTATCCTAGTCTCCATCCAAAGGACAGATTCTTACGGACCTTTGAATGCAACTTATGTTTTTAATGAGACTGCTCCTGATGGTAAGAAGACAATAATATCAAAAGTCACTACTGACTCGATACTGTTCAACACAACGTATCAAATACCTTCAAACGCCAAAGGCGGGACACACTTAATAGACATATATATTAATGATTCTGATGGCAGGACTTTGACTAAAGAATTAAGCTTTATTGTCAAAGCATCAAATGTTTTGAGCGTCAATCCTCCGACTTGGTATCAGACAGTTAGCCTTCCTGGAACATTGACTAAAGGTTTTGTTATTAATAATACTGGAGATTCTGCAATCAATAGCATTGATTTGACTGCATATGGAAATGCAAGCATGAGTTTGAGTCTGAGTTTTATAGGAAGTTTGAACTCAGGAGAGACCAGAAACTTTACAGCTACTGTGAATGTTTTGCAACCTGGCAGAAAGTCTGGAACGATTTCTGTTGCTTCAGAAGATTCTGCTTTCTTAGTGGATGTCGCAATAGACTTTTCATTAGGGGCTTCTATAGATTTCTTGACTGCCACACCAACGTTCTTGACAGAGGTCACTATCCCGGACAGAACAACACAGCAAAACATAACTTTGGACAATATAGGGGCTATTGATGGATCAGGTCTTGTTTATAATGTTTCTTCAGACTTAGCTGGAATAGTTTCTATTTCAAATTTGCCTACTGTATTATCAGCAACCAGCGAAAGACAAGCGATAGTAAATTTCAACACTGCAGGAAAAACTCCTCAAGTCTACTCCGGACAACTCACTATAAACAGTAGCATAGGTTCCGAAGTTTTAACTATCACTGTGGATGTTTTGGGCGATTTAGTTTCTGAAGCAGATAATCAGATAGCTTCTTTGGAAGCTTTGTTGCCAAGCATAAACAATCTGGAGAAACAAAAGAAAGACGTCTCTTCTATAAAGGACCTTTACAATACGACCAGATCTCTTTTAGACCAGGTTAAGACAGATTATCAGGCCGGAGATTATGTTTCAGCAAAAACAGGGTTTGACACTGCTGTAAACGACATATCAAGTTTAGAATCTCAGATTACTGCTCTCTTGACTGTCAAACCTCCTGGTAATTCAATTGGGATAATTTGGACAATTGCGGAAATTGTTATTCTGATAATCATCGGAGTGACAGCCTACAGGTACAAAGACAAAATAAAAGAGTTTGTGAATAAAATTTTGAAAAAAGAACAACCTCAGGAGCAACCCGAATACTATTATTCTGAAGAAGAATATAGGAGAGCTCGCGGAGAAGGCTAGTATAAAAAGTCTATTTTCTAATAATTGATTATGCCAACAAATGTCACTGCGGAATATGCAGAAGCTCAAAAGAAATACTTAAACGCGAAGAATAGAGCGGAGAAAATCGCTGCTCTAGAAGAAATGATTTCTACACTTCCAAAACACAAGGGAACTGATGTATTATTTTCTCAACTGAAACAAAGATTGTCTAAACTTAAACTTCAAAAAGAAGCAAAATCAGCAAGAAAGATCACAACAATCGCGAAAGAAGGGGATGCTTTATTCTGCATCATAGGATTTACTCAATCAGGTAAATCCACTCTTTTATCAAAATTGACAAACGCAAAGCCTGAGATAGCCTCGCGCCCTTTCACAACAACAAAACCTCAGGTGGGGGTTTGTGATTACAAGGGAGCAAAGATCCAGCTTGTTGAGGTTCCTTCAACCTTTTATCCAAGCCACATGAACATTGCACAGAATGCTGACGGCATAATTTTAGTTCTGGATAAAGAAGAAGATTTGATGAGGCTTGAACAGATTTTGCGTAGATTCAGAATAAACAAGCCTTTTATGACTGTCACGGGTAAAGAGGTTTTTGATATTGAGGAGTTGAAAACCGAAATATGGAGAACTTCTGGTTTAGTGAGAGTCTATACAAAAGAACCAGGAAAGCCTCCGGAGAAGAAACCTCTGGTTCTGAAGCCAAATTCAACAGTTGAGGATGCTGCCAGAGGAGTTCACAAGGATTTTTTGAAATTCTTTAGATTTGCTAGGATATGGGGGAGATCTGCAAAGTATGCCGGAGAGAAAGTAGGCCTTGAGCATATACTAGAAGACGGGGACATTTTAGAAATTCATATTTAAAACGTACGCTTAAATATTTTCCAAGACAATAATTGTTCGATTTGTATGTCGTATTCTGATATGGTTAGGACAAGAGAGGATGCAGAGAGTGTACCAAGAAATTGGTTTGTGACCGTTGAAAAAAGCAAGGAAAAAGCAGACAAACTCATTAGGAAAGTTATAGCGATTGACCAATCGACTTCTGTGGTTGTGGGAAAGCTTGAGGGTGTTGAGATTGACAGGCTCTTTCACTTGAAATACCCATACTGCAGATTGACAATGACAAGGCCTTTCAGATACAAGCCTGATGGAAAATTCGATTTCAAAATGGGGGACACAGAACTTTGTTTTGTGAACAAGCCGGAGATGGTTCTGAGCGTGGAGGAGCTGGCAGCAAGATTTCCTAGGATCTATGACAAACTGCACAACAAGATAAAGACAGGAACGTGGTAGCATGGCTTTGAAAAATCTTAAAGAGGAAAGGTCGAAAGACAGAACTGAATGTCCTAGATGCGGAAGCGATGCCATATACATAGACGGGAAGACAGTGAGATGGCTGTCATGCCCGAACTGCAAATTCAAGAAACTGATGGACCAGAAAAGCGATAGGCCGATTACAGTCAAACCTCTAATCCCGAAAGAGTTCAATGTCTGATTTTCTTTTCTTTTAATTTTAAATATGCATTAGTTTAATCTATATTATGCTAGAGAATTATTCTGAGGAAATACAGAAACTTTTCAGAAAAATGAATGTCAGAACAGGGGACAGAATTGTTGTCACTAAAGACAAGAATGCGTACGAAGGATTGCTGATGCCTAGGATAGAATTAGGGGACAGGAGTTCTGTTGTTCTGAAGCTGGATAACGGCTATAATATAGGAATAAAGTACGGGAAAGGCATCAAGATACAGAAAAGCAAAAGGGCTGAGCCTAAAGCTGTGAAAGAAGAGGCAAAATTCGAAATGGGTAAAGAGCACTTTAAGAAAATCAAATTTGATTCTAGCAAACCTCAAGTAGCTTTCATTGTGACTGGAGGAACAATAATCTCGAGAGTGGATTACAAGACCGGGGGTGTTGCTCCGCTTGAAAAACCTGAAGAGTTGCTGTCAAACGTTCCGGAGCTCAAAAATATTGTCAATATAAAAGATGTTACAACACCCTTCAGGAAAGCTTCCGAAGACCTTGATTACAAAGACTGGCAGAAAATCGCTACATTAGCAGCCAGAGAAGCAAATAAAAATGAAGGAGTCATAATCGCACACGGAACAGACACAATGCACTTTACTTCTGCAGCCTTGTCTTTCATGCTTAAAACTTCAAAACCCATTGTTTTGGTGGGTTCACAAAGATCTTCTGATAGGGGAAGCAGCGATGCTGCTTTGAACTTGGTCTGTGCAGCTTATTCTTCTTTGTCTGATATTGCTGAAGTCGGGATTTGCATGCATGGTTCGGTTGAGGATGACTTCTGTTCTTTTCATAGAGGTACTAGAGTCAGAAAAATGCATACGACAAGAAGGGACACTTTTCAAAGCTTGGATGATTTTCCGATAGCAAAAGTTTGGAATAATGGCAGGATAGAAATTTTAAATCAAAATTACAGGAAGAGGAGCGATGAAAAAGTTGTTGCGGATACAAAATTCGAACCTAAAGTTGCTTTGGTGAAAGCCTATCCGAATTCTGATCCTGAAGTTTTGAATTGGTATGTTAGCAAAGGATACAAGGGATTTGTGATTGAAGGAACAGGAATGGGTCATGTCCCTACGAAAGCTACTAAAAGCTGGATACCTATTATCAAAAAATTATCTAAAACAGGTATACCTGTAGTTATTGCTCCACAAACCCTTTTCGGAAGAGTAAATCGATATGTTTATGATGCTCTGAGGATTCTTTACAACGAAGCCGGAGCAATATCTGGAGAGGATATGATACCGGAGACTGCCTTCGTTAAATTAGGATTCATACTTGGTCATACAAAGGATTTCGAGAAGGTTAGAGAATTCATGCAGAGAAATGTTGCCGGAGAAATAACAGAAAGATCGGTTGTGGTTTGATGGTCCTAGAAGCTTACGCTGATATTTTAGCTACTTTAGCTACGATCTTCGGCACTATTTTATCACTGGCATATTTTCCTCAGGCTTATAAAATTTATAAGAGAAAAAGCTCAGCAGACATCTCATTATTAATGTATCTTATAATCATCCCTGCTCTTGTGGTGTGGTTATTATACGGCTTGAGCATCAACAATGTTGCGCTAATAATTGCTAATGTTGTTGGTATAATCGGAGCTTCGACAGTATTAGTTGCATATTTTATTTATAAGAAGTAATTCATATTATGGAAGATCCTTTCTGCGATCTGAAGTCGATGAAACTCCAGACCTTTTACAAAACAAAGAATTTCTATTTTGTTTATAACATAAAACCTGTTGTCAAGGGTCATTGCCTCTGCATAACAAAAAAGCATATGATAAGCATAAACCAGCTAAACCCAAAACTTTTTAAAGAAATGCTCGTTGCGATACAGAAGGTTGTCAAAGTTTTAAAGAAGGTTTATCGTTCCACAGGTTTTAACATAGCTTTGCAAGAGGGCAAAGGCTCAGGGCAGAGCATTCCACACTTTCATTTACATTTAATACCGAGGAGACCAAAAGATATGAAAGGGAATTGGTTTTTCAATATCATCAAAAGGGAATTGAGAGGCCCGATCTCGAGAAAAGAAATTATTGAGAATGTGAATAAAATAAAGAAGGTCTTGAAAAATGGTTGAAGCTTGGTTTGTTTTTTCTTTTCTAGCAACTTTTATATGGTCTTTATTGCAGGTAACAGGAAAATATATATTGACTAGGTACTTCAAAAACCCTTTACCTAACCTCTTTGTAAGCGGCTGGATAGCTCTTGTGCTTAGTTCTATTATCTTGTATTTTAATTTCAAATTTTTGTCTTTAGCAGATATACTTTTCGCTTCTTTTGCAGGCGCATCTTATATTCTCGGAGTCTATTTTCTTTGGCGATCCTTTTTAGTGGAAGAGGTCTCTCGAGTCGTTATTTTGCTGAGTTTATCTCCGGTTTTTATAACGATACTAAGCTTTGTTTTGCTTGGGGACATCCTGTCGCCTATAAAATATGCTGGAGTGGCAATGATTGTTCTAGGAAGCATTCTCGTTTCTTTCAAGAAAGGTTTGAAAATGGGTTCTGCGTTTCGTCTTATGCTGCTGTCAGCTCTTTTCTTTTCATTCAATGCGTTGATGATAGACTATCTTGTGAGGACGATAGATTTTTGGGTAGTTTTTTCGTATGCCAACGTGGCTGGGGCATTCACAGCAATAATCTTAGGAACATTTTATTTGAATAAAGCAGTGCAAATCGTTAGGAAAAGCCCGCTCAAAATCTTGAGCATTTTGACAGTTTTAGTTGCTTTGGATTTAACTGCGTTATTCTTCTATACGACTGCTCTTAATTCAGGCTTTGTTGCCCTTGTGACTGCTGTCAATGCTACAGGATCTTTTATGGTGTTGATACTTGCGACGCTGCTGAATTTCAGTTTTCCAAGCATCTTTAAAGAAAAGATAAGCACAAAAATAATACTAACCAAAGTCATAGCTATTGTATTGACAATCATAGGGGTTTTGCTGATTCAGTGATCTTATGGATTACCAAGCTTTAGGTTTTAAATGTGGGGTTGAAGTTCATAATCGTCTAGCTACAAAGCACAAGCTATTCTGCAATTGCCCTGCTAGATTTTCTAATTTCCCTTCTTCAAGGAGTGTTAAAAGAAAACTGAGGCCTGTTGCCGGAGAGCTCGGCGCAATAGATGTCGCTGCAATTTACGAGTATCTTAGGGACAGGACTTTCCACTATCAAATCTTTTCTGACGCTGTTTGCCTTGTCGAATTGGACGAAGAGCCTCCTCATGATTTGAATAAAGAAGCTTTGGAAGTCGCTTTGCAAGTCGCCATGCTTTTGAAATGCGAAATCCCTGAAGAAATCCATGTCATGAGAAAGACTGTCATTGACGGCTCTAATACAGCTGGCTTTCAGCGAACAGCTATAGTCGGGTTGAACGGAGTTCTGCAGACGTCTTTAGGTCCGATAAAAATTACGACTGTGGCTGTAGAGGAAGAATCTGCAGGAATTGTTGAGCAAAAAGAGAATGATGTTGTTTATCGATTAGATAGACTCGGCATCCCTCTGATAGAAATAGGGACTGCTCCGGACATCAAGAATCCGGAACATGCAAAAGAAATTGCAGGGAAGCTTGGAATGATAATCAGGTCGACTGGAAAATCTCAGAGAGGAATCGGAGTGACGAGACAGGATGTCAATGTTTCTATAAAAGGCGGAGCGAGAGTCGAGGTAAAAGGTGTTCAGGAGCTTGACTTGATTCCGAGAATAATCGAAAGCGAAGTTTTGAGGCAGAAATCTTTGATAGAGAAAGGTCAAAAGCCGAGAGAAGAGACAAGAGTCGCAAAAGCTGATGGTTCCACGGACTTCACAAGGCCTTTGCCAGGCGGAGAGAGAATGTATCCTGAGACTGATATTCCTCCAATAGCTGTTACAAAAGAAACGCTAAGTGAAATAGAATTGCCTGAGACATGGGATTCGAAAAGGAAGAGATTTTTGAAAATACTTCCAAAAGATTTGGCGGAGCAGGTTCTTTGGAGCGAATATTTGAATGTTTTTGAGGAGTTTTACAAGAAACACGATCCTGTTTTAGTGGCAAGCACTTTGACATCTACTGTCAAAGATTTAAGAAGAAGAGGATTTGAGATAGACGGTCTTGTGGAAAAGGAATTTGACAACATCTTTTCTGCTGTCAAAAATAAAAAGATCTCCAAGGAAGCCATTTCACAGATTCTCGAATTGATAGCAGGAGAGAAATTAAGTTTCAACGAGGCTGTTAAGAAGGCTGGAATCGAGGCTTTGTCTGAAAACGAATTGAGAAAAACTATAAAGAAAATCTTCGAAAAATATCCTCATTTGGTTAAAGAGAAGAAAGTTTCGGCATTAATGGGCGAAGTCATGAAAGATGTTAGAGGCCGCATAGACGGAAAGACTGTTGCTAAGATTTTGAACGAAGAGCTAAGATAAATTATTCCAAAAATTCAACAGAGTCTATATCTCCATCATTGTTTTTGTCCAATCCCTCAACAACTTTAGCGAATAGTTTTTTATCTTTCTTATTTCCTTTGCAAATCTCATCAAAATTCTGCAGAAAAGCTAGAGTCGCAGCTTTTGTTCCTGAAGTTCTTCTGCCAGCAATAACCAAGACGTCTTTTGTTTTGTCAAAAGGATTTTTAGATTTCACGATCAACCCAATATTCTCTTCAGTGTAATCTTTATCTGTTATGCTGGAATAGATGCTTGAATAGAAATCGCTACTCTTCTTTGTTGTTTCAAACCTTACAGGCAGCCTCCTATTGATTTCCGCTGTTAAAGAGTTTACGCCAGGCCCTCCGATTATTATTAAATTGTTTTTCAGATCGTCGTCTCTTATTTCTGTATCAAGCTTTATTGAAACGTTCGGAGTGTAAGTGAGAAAGCTCCCTAGAAACAGTCCGATGTTTGTTGCCGCAGGTCCATCCTTTGCTCTCACTTTCAAAGAGCCGTGCGGCTCCGGAGAGCCCATCACTATTACTGCATTTAGTTTTCCTCCGTCAACAAAAGGCTCTAGAAATTTTCTGTGTTCGGTCTTCACCGAGAATATTTTTGGCGATTCTGTCAAAGGTTTCAAAATCAAAGCAAAAGCAGGTTCTGTCAACGAATAATATTTTGCTATCGCTCCTTTGACTGTCTCCTCTTTCACTTTCTCTATCAGTCCTTTTTTCTCTAGATTTCGAATGTGATAATAAATTTTCTGCTCGTGCACCCTTAATTTCTTTGCAATTTGTTTCGGATAGCACGGTTCTCCGGACAGTAGCTGCAGAGTTTTCCATGCCAGAGGCGAGAGAGCCACCTTAAGCTGCTCCGGAGAGAGAATTTTGACTGGCAAACTAAGATTTTTCCCATTGCTTTGCTCGATAAGCCATCCCATTTTAACCACTAAAATTTGTTTTTTACCACTATTATAATATTTTTAGTAAGGCTTAAATATATAAGCCTTTCTACTTTAGTCAAGACTTGTGATTCACAAGACCCTTTAATAGAGAAAGGAAAGATGATTACATGTGCGGAATAATTGGATACATAGGAAACAAGGAATCAGCTCCGATACTTCTTGAAGGTTTGAAGAAACTTGAGTATCGAGGATACGATTCTGCTGGAATGGCTACTGTTGGAAGCGAAATGAACTTGAAGAAAGATGTTGGAAAGCTTGATGAAATAAATCTGCGAGTTAATTTTCTTGACATGCCTGGAAAAAGAGGGATTGCTCATACACGATGGGCGACTCATGGCGGTGTGACAAAACTGAATGCTCACCCTCAATTATCAAACGATGGAAAAATTGCTGTTGTCCACAACGGGATTATAGAGAATTATCAAGAATTAAAACAATTCTTGATATCTAAAGGTTTCAAATTCTACAGCCAGACTGACACAGAAGTCGTCCCAAATCTCATAGAATATTTCATGAAAAATCATGATTTTGCTGAAGCGGTCCGACTAACTTTGGGAAAACTTGAAGGATCTTACGCCTTAGTCATTTTGAATGTAGATGAAAACAAGATTGTGGCTGCAAGAAAAGAGTCTCCGCTTGTCGTAGGGGTTGGAGATGGGGAATATTTCGTTGCTTCTGACATTCCAGCTTTTCTAGACCATACAAAAAGAGTGATTTACCTCTATGACAAGGATATTGTAGTCCTTTCTCCGCAGGGTCTGGAGATTTACAATTTAGATAAAGGTAGGGTGCAAAGACCGATTGATACTGTTGAATGGGACATCGAGAAGGCAAAAAAAGGAAATTTCGATCACTTCATGCTCAAAGAGATTTCCGAGCAGGCTGAGACAATAAATGCCGCTGCTAATCAAGATAAAAGAATTATATTTGAGGTTGCTGATGCGATTAAGAAAGCTAGAGGAGTTTTCTTTGTGGGTTGTGGTTCTTCATATCATGCTTGCCTTTCAGCATCTTACATATTTTCGACAGTGGCAAAGGACCACATCAATGTTGTTCTCGCTTCTGAATTTCCAAACTATAAGGATTTCATACGACCGGAAACTTTAGTTATTGCCGTCTCGCAATCAGGAGAGACTGCCGATGTCCTTTCTGCTGTAAGAGCAGCAAAGGAAAAGGGAGCTAAGGTCATTTCACTGGTTAATGTCATGGGTTCTTCTCTGACTAGGGAATCTGACAGATCGGTCATGATGAATGCAGGTCCGGAGATTTCTGTTTTGTCCACGAAAACTTACACGTCACAAATGGCAATCCTTACTTTGATTGCTTATGCTTTTGCAGGTAAATACGATGAGGGAAAAGCAAAACTGAAGGATTTAATAAATTATATTTATTATCTTACATCCGCAACCACAAGAGAATACATCAAGGAACTCGCCGAGAAATTAAAAGATGTGGAACATATTTTTACTATAGGAAGGCAATTGCAATATCCAACAGCTTTAGAAGCTGCTCTAAAGATAAAAGAAGTCTCTTACATACATGCTGAAGGTTTTGCCGGCGGAGAATTGAAGCACGGAACCATCGCTTTGATTGAAGAAGGAACGCCATGCATAGTCTTTTCTTCTAAAGAGACTGAAAGGGAAATTCTAAGCAACGCGATGGAATTGAAAGCAAGGGGAGCTTACATAATTGGCGTTGGACCGGACAACAATGAGATTTTTGATTTCTTCATCAAAGTTAGGGAAGCGGATGAGGCAAATTCCATTTGCCAGATAATTCCGATGCAGATTCTTGCTTATCAGTTAGCTTTGTTAAGAGGAAACAACCCAGACATGCCGCGAAACCTCGCAAAAAGTGTCACGGTGAAGTGAATGGCAGGAATTTTCAAGGCTTATGATGTCAGAGGAGTCTATCCAACAGAATTGAATGAGGGAATGGCTTTCAAAATTGGAAGATCTTTTGGAAAATTAAACCCAGGGAAGATTGTTGTTGGATGCGATGTCAGACTGAGTTCGCCTTCTTTGAAAAGAGAATTGATAAAAGGTCTTCTGGCTGCGGGTTGCGATGTCATTGATGTTGGAATGGTAACGACCCCCATGGTTCTGTTTGCAACAGTATTCTACAGGTTTGACGGCGGCGTGAGCGTGACTGCTTCGCACAATCCAAAAGAATACAACGGATTCAGGTTTAATGACAACCGCGGAATCCCTCTTAGTTACGAATCAGGTATTTCGAGAATTGAGAAGCTGTGCGATAAAGTCTCTGCTGCAAAGGGCGGCGGAACAGTCTATACAAAAAATATTGCTGATGATTATGTTAAATTTTTGGCAAGCAAAGTGAAGCCGAAGACTTCTGCTGGCTTTAAGGTTGTTGTTGACGCTGGGAACGGCCCTGCAGGTCCTGTCTTTCCTAAGATAATGAGACTGGCAGGAATGAGGGTCGTGGAACTTTTCTGCGAACCTGACGGGAACTTCCCAAACCACCATCCAGACCCTTCGAAAAAAGAGAATCTTGTCGACCTCCAGAAGAAAGTTTTGGAGGAAAAAGCTGATGTGGGTCTTGCAACTGATGGCGACGGGGACAGATTGGGTGTGGTTGACGAGAAAGGAAATGTCGTGGAGCCGAGAAAAGTTTTTGCTATCCTCATTAAAGAATTGCTACGGAAAAATCCTGATGCAAAAGTAATCTATGATGCACTTGCTTCTAAAATGATAGACGACACTATTGTCCAATTAGGCGGTGTCCCGATTATTTGCCGAGTAGGCAATACCTATATCGCGCAGAAAATGGTTTCTGAAAACGCTTCGCTGGCCGGAGAACTTTCAGGCCACTATTATTTTAAAGACATCTTTGTGGCGGATGACGCCATGTTTGCTGCATTAAAATTCATGGAAGCCCTTAGCCATGCTGGCGAGACCCTGAGTTCCTATGTTAAGGAATTTCCAGATTACTTCTCCGGAGATGCAAGGGTTCCGGTGAAAGAGTCTGAAAAACTAAAATTCATAGATGGATTGAAAAAAGAATTCGAGAAAAAGGGGTTCAAAGTCGATACTTTGGATGGTGTCAAGGTTATTCTTGATAATTCTTGGGCATTGTTCAGACCTTCAAACACAGAACCGAAAATATCAATAGCTTACGAGTCGACAGACAAAAAAGGATTTGAAGAGATAAAGAGACTTGTCGATTCAATTATAGAGAGGATACCGAAGTGATTTCATGAAAGCAGTCATTCTAGCGGCCGGAGAAGGGAAGAGATTCAGACCTCTTACATACACGAAGCCGAAAGTCCTTCTGCATGTCGCAGGCAAACCGATAATCCAGCATATTGTTGACGATTTGCTCGCTATGAATGTCGAGAAAATCTATATTGTTACTAATTATCTTGAGGATCAAATCAAAGAATACTTCTCCGGAGAAAAAAAGATTGAGTTCCTGCATCAGGAGAAGTTGGGCGGGACTGCGGATGCGATCAATCAAGCAAATTTTCTGAAAGAAACTTTCATTGTCGTGAATGGTGATGAGGTTTTTGATGGAAAAGACATCCAAAATATTGTTGAAGCTCACAAGAAACACAAGGCTTTGGCTACAGTAGGAGCTTTCGAGGTCGAGGACCCTAGACTTTTCGGCGTACTGGAGACAGAAGGCAAGAAAATTAAAAAGGTTGTTGAAAAGCCGGAGCACCCAAAAAACAATCTTGTGAACGCTGGGATTCATGTCTACGAGCCTGTTATTTTTGATTACATAAAGAAGACAAAAAAATCAAAACGGGGGGAGTATGAAGTGACTGATTCTTTCCAGATGCTTGCCCATAAGACAAAAAAGTTTTCTTCCACAAGCTTATCGCCTGGCAAGGTTTGAGCTACATCTGGAATCTGCTTGATGGGAATGATATGAAAATGAAAGAGCTCGCGAAGAAATTCAAGAAAGAGATAATTCTTGGAGAGAGTGTCGTGATAAAGCCTGGCGTTCATTTCGAAGGCCACGTCATTGTCGGAGACAACTCTGTAATCGGACCGAACTGCTACATTCGCGACTTCACTTCAATCGGAAAAAATTGCAAAATCGGGAACGGCTCTGAGGTAAAGCATTCGATAATCATGGACAACTCCAACGTCCCTCATTTGAATTATGTCGGCGATTCTGTTCTCGGAGAGCATTGCAATCTCGGGGCAGGAACCAAAATTGCAAACTTGAGACATGATAATCAGCCTATAAAAGTTCTTGTCAACGGCGAAGTGAAAGATTCTGGAAAAAGAAAACTCGGAGTATTCCTAGGAGACTACACAAAAACAGGAATCACAACCTCGTTCTATCCCGGAGTAATTGCCGGTCCCTTCTCGTGGACTTTGCCGAACTCGACTGTCAACTCAAATATTGAACCATTCCGTTTATATGGAAACAGTAAACAACTAATACCAAAAGAAAGAATTTCAGGTGTTGTTGAAGACAAAAAGAAGACAATCTTCATTGAAAGTCTTTATGACAAATTAAAAGGACTTAATTATAAAAGGTGAAAAATTGAAAGCTGTTAGAAAAATGAAAGCTGCCCCAGGTTTTGAATTAAAAGAAATTGATATTCCTAAAGTCGGGGATAACGATGTTCTTGTCAAGGTGAAGGCTTGTTCGGTTTGCGGAACTGATGTTCATATTTATAACAACGATCCGCCTTGGGATTCGAGAATAAAACCGCCGAGAACAATCGGTCATGAGTTCACAGGAGTAGTTGAGAAGACGGGAAAGAATGTTAAAAGAATAAAGGTAGGAGATACTGTTGCTAATGAGAGCCACGTCTTCTGTGGAAAATGTTTTCAATGCAAAATGGGAAGGATTCATACTTGTCAGAACATCAAAGCTTTAGGGATTGACCAAGACGGTTCCTATGCTGACTACATAGCCTGTCCCGAAGATAATGTTTTCAAAATCTCTCCGAATATTCCTCCGCACATTGCCACTCTTCATGAAAGTCTAGGAAACTCTGTCTATACTGTTTACTCTGCTCCTTCAAAGGACCAGACAGTTGTCATCTTTGGTCCAGGTCCTAACGGATTGTTTTCAACTATCTTAGAAAAATATTGGGGAGCAAAGAAAGTCATCGTCGTCGGTGGGACTCAAGAACATTTGAATCTTGCTAAGAAATGCGGAGCAGACGTTGTGATAAATAGACATAACGAAGACGTTCTTGACAGAATCAAAGAAGAGACAAATGGAAACGGCGCAGATGTTTTCCTTGAGACTAGCGGCTCTCCTGCTGCAATTGAACAAGGACTGAAGTCTCTCCGCTCCGGAGGTCACGCGGTTCTTTTAGGTTTGCCAAAGGAGAAAGTGACTTTAGATTTTAGCAAAGACATTGTTTTGAAAGACATTACAATCAAAGGGATTTATGGAAGAGAAATCCCGAAGACTTGGGATGTTATGAAGAAGCTATTCGCAGATAAAAAATTTGATGTTTCTCCTGTCGTCACTCATAAATTCAAATTAGAAGAGTTTGAAAAAGCCATAAAGATTATGAGCGAAGGTAAAGGCGGAAAAGTGGTGATGTTTCCATGAAATTGCAAGATTTTTTGAGAGAGGAGTTACAAGCATTGAAGGACCAAAGCCTCTATAACGAATTGTCTGTTCTTGACAGTCCGCAGGATCATAGAGTCATAATCAATGGGAAGAAAGTAATAATGTTTTGTGCTAATAATTATCTGGGATTTGCAAACCACCCTCGTCTTAGAGAAGCTGCCAAAAAAGCAATAGACAAATGGGGTTTCGGAGCCGGAGCAGTGAGACAGCTTGCCGGAACAATGAGAATACATATGCAATTGGAGGAGGAGCTTGCAAAATTCAAGAGGACTGAAGATTCTCTAGTTTTCACGGCAGGAATAGCTGCGAATCGAGGGACGATACAGGCTTTGTTCGGGGAAGGAGATGTCATAATTTCCGATGAATTGAATCATGGAAGCATAATTGATGGCGTTAGATTGACTAAAGCCGAGAAGAAAATATATCCGCATAAGAATATGGAAGAGCTTGAAAAGGTTTTGAAGGAATCCCATAGTTTCAAGAAAAGGTTGATTGTGACTGACGGCGTCTTTTCTGTTGACGGAGACATCACTCCGCTAGACAGGATTGTGAAGCTTGCTCATGAATATGATGCTATTGTTATGGTTGATGATGCTCATGGAGAGGGTGTCATAGGAAAGGATGGTGGAGGAACCGTCTCGCATTTCAATTTGCATGGCAAGGTTGACATCGAGATGGGTACATTTTCAAAAGCTTTTGGAGCTATCGGTGGATTTATTGCAGGATCTAGAGAGCTGAAACATTTTCTAGTTAATAGAGCCCGTTCATTCATTTTCTCTTGTGCTCATCCTCCTGGAACTGCTGCCGCTTGCCTTGAGGCAGTGAGAATGATACAGGACGAGCCTATCCATTTGAAAAGATTATGGGACAATACTCGCTATTTTCAAGAAAATATGCGCGATTTGGGATTCGATTTAGGCGTGACACAGTCTCCTATCACTCCTGTGATTGTCGGTGAGAGTTCTGTTGCTCAAGATTTATCAAAAGGATTATTTGACGAAGGAGTTTTTATCAAACCTATTGTCTATCCGCTTGTTGCCAAAGACAAAGCTAGAGTTAGAGCGATCGTGAATGCCAATCATACAAGAGAAGATTTAGATGAGGTTTTGAGTGCTTTTGAGAAGGTAGGACAGAAACTAAGGATAATTTGAAACAATCCTATTTCAAAAAATGTTTAAAAACCTGAGTCCATTATAACTTTATGGTGGAAAGACTTGAAATTCTTTAATATAAAGATAACCCGAGATAAAGAAAAAGAGAAAGGCAGAAACTGTTTATTTAAGATTGAATTTATAGATAAGATAAAAGAATTGCCTCCGGCACTTCAAGGATCTGTAGATTCTTGGTTAGGGGCGAAAGAAAATGAAGTTTTAAGAAAATTTTATTCAAAAAGGCATGTCAAGATAGAACGTGATAAACAAGGTAATATATTTGAGATTTGTTTCTGGTTAGAGAATGCAACTTTTGACGCAAATAAAAACTGGCTTAAGGAGAAGAAATATGAAGAGATAGCCCAAGCTTTTCAGCCTCTTATATTTTACATGCAAAAAAAGTTTGGAATAAATTTAAGCTGGTATCTAAAACTGGAGATGAGAAGTATGGATGAATTTATAAAATATTCAGACCCGCTTCTAACTAAAGAAGAGGCAAAAATTGCATGGGAATTTTCAAAAAAACATAAAGCAACCACTTACGGTCATTTATTCAGAGAAAAGTACGGCACCCATAGTTAATTGTTAAGATCAACTGCTAAGAAGCGAAAAGTATATCTGCTAAAGACAAAAATTTGAAATTAAAATACAAGATAATAGAACTAAGCACAAGAGCTATCCAGCCGCTTACAAAGAGGTTAGGTAAAGGGTTTTTGAAGTACCTAGTCAATATATATTTTCCTGTTACCTGCAATAAAGACCATATAAAAGTTGCTAGAAAAGAAAAAACAAACCAAGCTTCAACCATTTTTCAAGACCTTCTTTATTTTATTCACATTCTCAATAATTTCTTTTCTCGAGATCGGGCCTCTCAATTCCCTTTTGATGATATTGAAAAACCAATTCCCTTTCATATCTTTTGGTCTCCTCGGTATTAAATGTAAATGAAAGTGTGGAATGCTCTGCCCTGAGCCTTTTGCCCTCTTGCAAAGCTATGTTAAAACCTGTGGAACGAT
>ASMQ01000007.1 GCA_000405245.1 Candidatus Aenigmarchaeum subterraneum SCGC AAA011-O16 | reverse complement strand
ACAATGCACAAAATGAATATGGAGACCCGGATTGCACTGCAGCAAATTTATTTCCAAAGCCAGAGAACCCTACATTTTTGGCACAGTATCATATAAAATATAAAAATGGCGATACAAACCCTGCTAGTGTTGCCTGGTTACCAACGCAAGGTTTTCAACAAAGTGTTAATCGGGTTTGTGCAAGAAGTATCGGTGACCCTACAGCTTCCCATTTTGATAGACTAAGAGTTTCTATAGAAAGCAGAGATAATATTGAGAACGGAGCATACGGAATGCGTTATAGCGATTGCAATCCTGATTATGGCACGGCTAATACAATCTTTTGGGATGACATTTCTTATGGAGCGAAAATCTCTAGTACAAACACAGGGCATATAAAAATAAAACTATCTAAGCTAAATACGGAAACGCAGAATTGTCAGTTCAACATTAATGTTTGCTCTCAAGACTCTTTTTCAGACACCACGCAATCAGGAATCATAGAGTTGTTGGACTTTTTCAGACAATTCAACCCTTTGAATTTCTATACAGTAACAGATAACAACGATGACCAGGGGCTGTTGTTTTCGAATACATACGCGCGAGTATATCATTGGCAGATTATTGAGTATAACCCATTTAGATTTCAGTTAGACAAAGACTACACAGTCGATGAAATTAAAACAGCTATCCAAACAGGATTTAGAGAGTGGTCAGACAGTGTCTTCCCTGCTGTTTCTGAGGAGATCGGTGTTGAGTGGTTAAGTAAAAATAATAATGCAGGGATAACAATTAAATCGTGGCGAGGTGTTCCTTATCCTGGACTAGAAAATATGGGTTGTGATTTTAATCCACAGGGTTATATCTACAACCCAAATTATAAATATATGCTCTGGGATTGCGGTTCTGATGACATCTGTTCCGGTGATTTGACAGTCAGGATGTGGTTTCAATACGAACCTTTCAAACATCCAACCGACCCTACAAAAAATTTACCTTGGAAAAGACCTTTGAGACCTTTAATAGCTTTTTGTGGTGAATAAATGAAAGGAGACATATCTGTTGAGACGCTTGGCGCTGTTGTGATCGTGGTTATTACTGTGGGGGTTCTTCTTTCTATTTTCAGAGGTTCAGCCCCGACATCTTCTACTTCAGGGGGGGAAGAGAATGCACCTAGCTTAGGAGGATGTCAAAGCTCTGATGAATGCAAGGAAAATAGTGATGGGAGTCTTTGCATAAATATTAATTCAGGGAATTATTTTTGCGGATGCTTGGAGGATAAAGATTGTGGAGGTAAAAAATGTGTTGAAAACAAGTGCACGTCCGCATCATAAAGGATTTACAGAGTGGCAATTGTTCTATTTGTTTATTGCATTGCTTGTGGTGGTCACTGGTCTGACTGCAATATCATACCTCTTCCAAGGACCCATAAAAACTTTTTTAGCTTACCTGGCTAATCTTTTAAATTTCTAGAAAGGTTTATTAGTCAGATTCTCAAAATATTCCATATGAAAGGTTTTGTTGAAATTCTGGTGGTTGCTGTTCTTGTCGTAGCACTTATTGCAGTCCTATTATGGTTTTCCGGTCGTGCAAAAGGCTCCGGAGAGCAATCAGGCGCTATTGATACTTTCATTCTCAAGTGTGGCGATTGGGCAAAGGAGCAGTGCTCCGGTGTTTATTACGATAACAATTTAGGGCCAGGGATTCAGCAAAGTTGTCAAGATGCCTATCCACAACCCGATACCCCTACAAGTACTGGCGCTGCAAAAAGCAAAACTATTTGCACCAACATATGTAATAATAGATGTAATCCTGTGATATCATGAAAGCTATTGAACTGGCAACATCGACGATGATTCTGATAATAATAGGGATTATAATTCTATCTATCGGGATTTATATTATTGGAAGAAGCAAAGGAACTTTGGAAGTGACAGTCTCTCAACAAGATTTAAGGAATTGTTGCACAGTGTGGGCTGCACAAGGAAAACCAACAAGCCCAGCAGGTCTGATGCAAATCAAATGTGCTGTTAAAGCACAAGGAACTACACAATATCCTGACATGAAAACTTTGGCAGACCAATTAGGAATAAGCGATATTTCATCTTTTTGTTTAGGTGGTTGAATGGTAGAAAAAGGAGAAGTCATCTCTGATGTAATAAGAGTTTTGATTGGAGTAGTGATTGCTGCTGTAGGCATAACTATTCTTGCAAAGATTGCAGTTTCTTCGGATTGCATAGAATTTGCAAATCAGACTGCTCTTCAACTGCAAGGGGCAATAAACAAGGTCGGCAGCGATGGCTATCCACCTTTTCCTTCATCAACTAAAGAACCGAGTCTCGAAAATTCCAAAGACAAAACATACTTTGAGGCTGTTCCGATAAAACTTTGTCAAGAGGATATAAGGTTCAATCCTATAAATCTGGACACACCTCTGATAGGAGGACCTGTTTCATCTCTAATAAATTCTATCCCTGGAGCACTAGGAGCTACTCCAAGATATCAATTGTTTTATGAGCTGCCTCCTGGAGCAGATGCTGCTTGGTGGGCTCCTTGGGGTGAAAATTATCCGTGGTCTGGTGGAGCAGGCTCAGCTCTTCTTTTTTATGGTGCTTTAAGATTTGGTCCAAAAATTGTTAAATTCGGTTTTTCTACTGCCGTAAAGGGGCTTGCCTACCCTATTGTTTTTGGTAGATTTGCGATAGAGAAATTGGGTCGGCTAGGCAAAGCAATGATTAAGGTTGCAAATTTTTTTAGAAAGGTTGATGCTACCACACGTTTCAAAGAGGTGCGACAGAAACTTTTGGGTAGAACGTTGAAAGTGCAGATTGGCCACATAGCGGAAGCAGAAGGTAAAAACTCTAGACAAATTAGTAGAGAATTGCAAAATATCTGGAATGACATAAAGAAAAATCCAACATATCTTGATGAAGCGTCAAGGAAGGATCAGTTTTTAAAAAGAGTTATTAACGACTATCCCAACGCTTTCCCACCTGGATCAGCCGCGAATCTAGATAATGCACTTTTAAGTGCATGGACTCATGTCAAATGGATAAAATCTATTCGTCACTCGGGTTATCAAATAGTTTTAGATGAATCCGCAAACGAAGCTGCTGACAGTTTAACTGTGGCAGGAAAAATTATGAAATTTGTTGAAGTAAATGCTAAGACTGGAGTAGAAAAAACAGATAAGTTTGGTAGATTGCTAATTGCTCCAGAGAATCGGAGAGCAGTTAGAAATTTTTTGGACATGCTTCCAGAATCTGATAGAGCAATTCTTGAGAAAGTGTTCTATGCACCAACGACATTCCAAAGATGGTTGGATAGAAGAAGAGTAGGTGTACTGGGAAAATTCTGGGGGAATGTGCCGCATCCAATCAGACGGCTTAAGGATGTCAGAGAGGATGTCCATCAGCGGTATAAAGTGTGGCGAGCCACTGGAATCGCACGAGTTGGCGGCGATATTAGTAATGTAGTTGCGGATAAAGGAGACATAGACAGACTTATGACTACATTTTTTAAAGTCTGTATCGGCAATTCTGCCAAATGTAAACAAATGGTTCAGAAAGCATGGAGTGAAGAATTTTCGAATGCTTTGCTAGCAAAATTAAGGAAAAGACTTGGAAGGGAAGAGTTTAATATGAATGACTTTTCCAAATATTTGGCCAAGGAAACAGCTTTCACAAAAGACAATAAACTTTTAATGATTATTCCTGACGACATGAGATTGAAAAGAGTAAAATTCAGTGAAAGGCTTCTTGTGGATAATTATATTGATCGTTTTGATTCAAGTTCGCCAAAAGCATTTCAAAATTTTGAAGAATTTACAGATTGGATTAAAACAAAAGAAGCCAGAGGCGTAAGGAGTCTGCTTGTAGGTGATTTACTAGATAGTAGAGGCAATATCCGCGATTTGAAAGCTTTCGGAGAATTGAGATATTTGTTCAACTCTGCAAAGGGCGATGCGCGTAGATTTTTCCATGGTGCATACACGCCTGGTAGGATAGAGAAGTACACCAATTCTCTGTATGAGAGATACTTTAACAATATGATTTCAGGAGTTAATGAACAAGAACAGGCAAGATTTGTTGATTTTCTTACAGGAAAAATTGAAAGCAGTGTTATTAGTTCACCTAGTCATGTCGCGAGACTTACAAAAAGGGTTCTCTTGTTGGATGAACAACAACTAACTGTTGGAGCATTATTCGGAGGACCAATTTCTTTTGGTTTTGCTCCTTACTCAGACAGACAATTGCAAAAGGATATTGCAGCAAGTATTCAGCAAGGTTCCGGGAAGTCTTTGGTTCTGTCTGTTCAAGGCGATGCGGTAGTTTATCCTTTGAATATAACAGACACAACTGTCAGAGTCTGGAGACCGAAAATGGACGCAAGCAGACTTTTAATTCCACCGACCTTTATACAGACATCTTTGATGTACCCGAGTGTTCAGGAGAATCCTATATTTTATTCAGTAAGTCCTTGTTTTGGTATGGCCAAGGTCTGGAAGAATGGAGGCCAGATTTACGTTTCTGTTGATAAGTTGAACAATATTAATAAAAATAATCCGCAGCTTGACTGGAAATTCAAAACTTCTGATGGGACCGAATATTCGAGTTTCTGTTATGCTGATAAAACTTTGGTGTGGGGCGAAGACAGTAAAAACGATTTTGTTTCTGCCGCATGGGGTGTGGCTTTAGGTGGAGCTACAGCTTGTACAGCAGCTGTGACAGCTGCAAGTTTAGGAACTGGAGCAGGTGTTGCTGTAAAGTCTTGTTTCTATGCTGCGGCAGGCATTTACACAGGTGGGATGATTGCAGCAGGTAAAGGTGACACTACAGATACTGTTGGAGGGAGTAAATGGGGCTATTACACATGGTACAAAGCTTCGGACGGTTGCGATATTTTGACAACAATAGCATCTTTCGGCGCGAAAGGTGCGGCAAAAGCTGGAGCAAAAACTGCTTTAAGAGGAGCTGTAGGAAAAGGAGTGACAAAAACTAGCAGCGGTTTAGGCAGGTTTGTCCCAGATCTTTGTTTTGCTTTGCAATACTTCGGAGATACTGAATTGTCTTGGCCTGCAAGAGGAAACAAAGGCCTTAACTTGAATGCCACAGCAATTATCGATCAGTCTCCAGCTTTGACGTTTGGTCCGCCTGCTACAGAAGTACCGTAAACTAATGCTGGACACTTATAATTTCTGGGACTAAAACCTGAAAGCCGTGTTGCGCAGGATCGTCCGGTACAAGAGTAACTTTATCATTAGGATTAATAGCAAGATAAGCTACTCTGACATTTGATACTTGCTGTCCTTCAAATTTGAATGTTGAAGGGTAAGGCGCTCCAGAATAATCTGATTGACAATACGGACTTAATCCTGCAAAATAATGATAGAGTTCTCCAAAATCTACTCGGCCATTACGATTCAAATCCCTAAATTCAGTTATATCAAAATGATAATATCTGTCATCAACACCTTGTTTGCTAGGGTCACAATACTCCCCTTGAATATCGTAGACTTTTATGGTTTTTGCATTTGGATTCCCATCGTTTCCTCCGCCACCATTGTTGCCACCAACTTGACTTTTAAGAGCAACATAACCAGTAGCACCCAAAATTAAAGCTGCAGCGATTGCACCGCCTAATGCTATTTTAGACATGGACGGCGTTCCTTGAGTATGCTTTCTAACAGCTTCTTCCATTAAAGCAGATTGCGTTCTGCCCATGACTTGAGGGTCAAAATTAGAAACCATGCCTGCAACTGAAATAATAGGAAATGCGTTAGCTACAAATTCAGCCATTATGGTGTCTATGAGACTGCGTTTGCCTACAGTTTCTAGAGGAGGATTCAATTCTACTGGTTGCTCCTGAGGTATCTCCATAAATGCGCGATAGTTAGATGTTACTTCATCCTGCATATTTTTTTGCTGTCTAGCATAATCTATAATCCACTCCAGATCACCAGGACTTCTTACATACGCATCCATACTTTTTCTATCAACAAAAGGACCGTCAAAATCTACTCCCTGCGCTCTATAAATGTCACCGACAGTCAGCCAGGCTCCCCTAACCTTATGGCCTCTACTCACAGCTTCCTGTGTGGTATCATACATTCCTAGTAAAGCCTCACCTCTAGCTAGAACTCTGTCAGTTTCAACAATGAGAGCGTTTGTCATAAATAAAATTTGTTCCAGAACCCTTATAAACCTTTCTTTTAAAAACATTTATATCAAGAAAACAGAATAAAAGATATGACTAAAAAAGGCCAGTCGCAGACCATAATTTTCATTCTTATCGGACTTATACTCATGGTTGTTCTTGTTAGCACAGCTTTTGGAAAGGGAATCGTGTTCAATGCCTTGAGCATTCTTGCGGAACTTGATCCGAATCTTCTGCAGAACGAGCTGGCTACGTTTTCTGTGGCCACAATGAACGTTCCGGGGGACGCTGAATTCGGTATTAGCATTAAGACGAGTCACACAGTGCAGTTGAGCCCTCTTAATTTTATGAATGTCACACAGAGTCCACAAACCGTATTTTATACCAAAATACAGCCATACACTTCTTTCATCCGCTATCCAGGAATTATGATATCACAGACAATTCTGAACTTAACAGATTCCACAACTGAACAAAAAGTCCTGGTTAGAAAGTCAGGGAATCAATTAACGATAGTAGTGAGGAAGAGTTCATGAAAGGAATAAGCGAGGAATTCGGAGTCTTTCTGAAAGTTCTTGAAGTAATTTTTATGGCCATAACCCTTCTTGCAGTGTTTTTTTCAGTGACACACTATTCAGCGACTCTGGAGTTGAACCAACCTAAAAAAGAAGTCTTGCTTGTAAGCGAGTCTGTGATGGGTGCTCCATGCTTAATGGCAAAAGCCAAGGATAGTTTCCCAATAAAAGCGTTTTTTGATGAAGTGGATGTCAATAGGGAATCTGCAAGTATTACAAACCAAAATCCGAGTTGCCTTTCTTATAATAAAAATATACTTGTTTCTATTACCGAGCAAAAAACCGGTTTGATTCACGAGTTCGGATATAGAGCTGATTCAAATTTAAAACCAGACGCTATAAGCAAGGAATTGTTTCAAGAAATTCCCGCAGTCCTCAAAAAAACTACTGGAGATATCGTGCCTGTTATTGTTACAATTTATGTTGGTTAATATGAAAAGCAGAAAAGGCATAACACTCATTGGAGAATTGATAGCCCTCATCTTCCTGATTGCCACAGGCTACCTACTAGGAGGATTAATAATATTCGTAAAAAACGTGTCACAAAACCTTACAGGGCAGGTGCAGTTCTTTCTGACAATCAAAACAGCTTTTCTACCTATCAAGCATGAATACACAATGCTAGCTTTTCTAGAAAGCATTTATCAAACGAATTCTAACAAAAAAATTCCAATTAAAACGATTTTAACCCAAGCCGTGACACAGAATTCTGTTGACAAAATCTACATCAACGGTGAATTTGTAGATTTGAAAGATGCCTCAACAAAAGTTTTGAGTGTTTGGCCTAAAGGCGACAAAATACTTCTGCTGAATCTAAAAATCAGCGGCAACAATCATCCGATTTTTTGGGATGCTAAAGATTTAGACCAGTTGAGAAATAGAGACAGAATAAGGTTGCAGAAGGTCTCTCTGAGGATTTTTTCTCCACAGAACGAAGGCGTATTGGAGTACATTGTTGGTTGATATGAAAAAAGGCATAGTGATACCGATAACAGGAATAGTTTTGTTTTTGATATCCGCTTTCGTACTCTGGCTTTTAACAAAAGGTGGCGGGGCACAAGAAAACATAAACATTCTCAGAGGAGAATTGGCGACATCTTTCACGAACGAAATACAATTCTATAGAAAGACGGTTGACGAAGCTACAAAACCTATCGGGGAGCAAGCGGCTTATTTAGAAGGGCAAAATGAGGTTTTATGGGACATAAGTAAACCGACGCTTTCAGATGCAGAGAATTCTTTATCTAATAGAATTTCATTAATCTTGCCTTCAGGTATTAAAAACGGGAATTTCGAAGGCAGGACTTTAAATTTCCTGGACAAAAACATTATTATCGACCCTTGTGAGCCTTCTAATCTTTTGAATTCAAAATGCTTCAAGGTCTCCGGAACGCAGAGAATAGTGTTTGCTGATTCTAACATTGATGGGAAAGCGGACGTGAATATTGTTTTGGATCAGACTGCAGCCTCTTCATACTTCAAACTTTTTCAAATAGGAAGAAAACTCTTTGAAAATGAGAAATATAAGATTCTAAAATCTAGAGTTGCTTTTACTCAAGGTGACATTAAAACTCCGAATTCGAGGTTTGATGTTAAAACTGTTTCCGGAGCACCTCAAACGGGTTGTTCTTTCCAGTCTATTGCAGAAGGCTCGGATCCTGGAGACGGGTTTTATTATATTCCAGTCCAGAATCTGATTAAAACGGTTTTCGACTGTGGTTTGACAAATAAAAACGGAAGGCTTGCCGGAGCAACCTTCTCGGATGTGGGGGATGAGTTTGAAAACGTTTTAGAGGTCTTTTACCCTGGAATAAACTTCGAAATAAATCCAGTCGGCGGCGATGCGGAATTTATGATAGAGGATAAAAGCTGTTTGCCGAGAGGGGACTACGACTGCATAGTTTATAATCCGTCGACCGCAATTATTGATAATTTCGGACGAACGATAAAATATGATTACTTGAAACTGAAATTTTTAGCAGCGCTAACTACTCCATCATAGGTTTTGAAATGAAAGCAATATCATTGACAATAAATGCATTAATAATAATTCTCCTAGCAGTAATTGTTCTTTTTGTGATTGTTGCTTTTGTGTCAGGTGGCATACAGCCTGGAGTAGGAAGCTTGAGTCTGATAGATGCAAAAACAAGTGCATGCAACAAACTCATTTCTCAAGGTTGCTCTGTAGAGCCGCAAAATATTTTAATCAGCGATTTTGATGCAGATAAAGACGGGCAGCTTGATTCAGCTTCGGGAACAGATGGTTGTGGCAATAAAGCGTCGCCAGCGAGCGATAATTTATATATGCTTTGCAAATGTTATTATGGAGCTAACATAACTCAATGTAAACAAAATGTTTGTGGTTGTTAAAATGAAAGGTTCCGAACTTCCGATAAATACTGTAATATTTATAGTGGTTGGTGTTATTGTTCTCCTCGCAGTTGTCGGTTTACTTCTGGGCGCCTTTAATCCCAGCAGTCAATCTTTGAATTTACAGGCTGCTACAAAAGCCACCTGTACCAAAATAAACCCGTCTTTCTGTTCAGATCCAAGCACAGCACAAAAAATTCCTGTGGAGAATTTTGATGCAAACAAAAATGGAAACGTGAATGAGAATCCAGACAACTTTACGGCAATCTGCTATTATTTCTATAGTGGTCCAGTGACCTGGGATAATCCTACTGGAACCGTTAGGCCTGAATTCAAAAATGTCTGTCTAGTCAGAGTTTGCGGCTGTCCAGGATAGTGAATCTTTATATTTAGGTTTTTATATAAGAAATTAAGCAAGTGATTCAATGAAAGGCGTCGAACTTCCGATAAACGTTCTAGTGGTTGTAGCTATTGCAGTCATAGTTTTGTTAGGACTTGTGGCGTTGTATACGAGCGGATTCATAGGCAGTTCGGCAGGTATCAGTTTAACAGCTGCAAAAAACAATGCTTGCAGTCAATTACTTCAGAGAAACTGTGGAACAACAAACACAACAACAATCCCAGTCAATTTTGATGCAGATAGAAGCGGTGGTATAAACTATACGAGTAATCCTGCTCAGTGGGGTTCAGGATACAAAACAGACAATCTATTTACCTTATGCAGAGATTGGACAGGTGCTCCGACAGATAGAGAATGTAAAATTCAATGCAGCTGTCCCGGTATTCAGTAAAAATAAATTAGGTGTTAGTAGTGGCAGATAGAAATCCAGATAGTAATGTAGTCTTTGTTGGCAAAAAACCTGCTATGAGCTATGTTCTTGCTTGCGTGACGCAATTCAATGATGGAAGGTCTGAAGTTATTTTAAAGGCGAGAGGCAGAGCAATTTCGCACGCTGTGGATGTAGCCGAGATATTGAGAAACAAGTTTTTGACAGATGCTACCATTAAAGGAGTGAACATAGGAACAGAGCAAGTTGAATCAGAACAGGGAGATAAACTAAACGTCTCTAGCATAGAGATCATTCTTGGAAGAAATAAATAACAAGCTTAAATTCTTTTTTATTTAATCTTTAGCTATGTCTAAAGATTCTTTTTGCCAGATAGAGGAAGGTTCGATAAGTTATGTTCAAATTTCTGAAACCAAGGAAACGAGATTAATAGTTTCCAAATATCAACCTCAAGGACTTCCTGTAAATTCTGATTTATTTGTTATAACAACAAAAAGACATTATTATAAAACTAATTTCAAAGGTGTTAAACCTTCTTCTCCGGTTGATTTTATTTATAGAGGATTCTATCTCATAGAGGACATGATACTAGCAGAAAATATGGCAGCAGAATTGCTAAGAAAAGCTTATAATGCTCCAAACGTTCTGCAAATAGAATTTGATCCAGGTTTGATGATCCCTGATCATTGGCATAAAAATCTTCTACCTTGGGATAAAGCGCTTCAAGAAGCAAAGCTTTCATTACCTTTATCTTTACAAGAAGTAGGTTTAGACAGGATGGAGTCTATCGGTAGAAAGATTGCTCCAGATACATTAAAAGTCCACAAAATTTAATAAGCTTTAAATTGAATTCGTATCTAATTTCTAACACGGGCCAGTGGTCTAACGGAATGACGCCACCCTTGCATTTTTACAGGAAAGGTGGAGGTTGCGGGTTCGAATCCCGTCTGGTCCACATTAAACCTTTATTTAAGAACTGCGAATAATTCTGTATGAAAGCTGTATCCGCACTTATATCAGTAATAGTTATTTTGCTAATTTCTGTGGCATTGGTTGCAACAGCCTACATATGGTTTACTGGAGTCGTGAAAACAACAACAGAAACCGGAGCGGAACAGACAGAGAAGGTTATTGAGGGAACAAGAGTCGCCTTACGAATCGAATCTATTGCTGACAACAACATTTATGTGAGAAATCTCGGAGAAGGGAACTTATCAAACTTCAGTATATATTTTGAGGATTCGCCTGTTGTTTTCACTTCAGAAAAATCCGTCCTGACTGAAAAGGATGTAGGGTTTTTTTCTGTTTACGGAGTAACAAAATTCGGCGATATAGCAAACAAAACTGGAAAGTTCAGAGTCTCAACTATCGGCGGAGTCTCTTCTTCAAAAACAGGCGTAATGCCAAAGATAGTTTTTTTCGATGACTTTAACGATGGAGATGATAGAGGGTGGAAAATAATTTCTGGAATGTTTAACGTTACCAATCAAATTTATAGAATTTCCGGAAACGGTTCTTCCAGTCCTTTAAACATAGGATTCAAGGATTTTGTGCTTGAGTATAAAATAAAACAAGATATTGGTGGCTGGGCTGGGGCAGGATTTAGGAGAACATATGCTACTCCGTTGCACACTCGCGCTGCTAATCTAGCTACTTTATTTTTGTATAAAAGCGGAACAGAATATGTAGGTTCCTACTCGTATACAGGCGATACAGTCAACACTTTTGTAAATGTGAGGGTCGAAGCTATCGGGCAAACCATAAAGGTTTATTTGAATGATGTTTTAGCCATTACATATTCTGATCCAGCTGTGCCTCCAGATGACAGTATGTATTTGTATAAATATTGGGTTCCCTCTGTTCCAGGTTTGAATACGTATTTTGATGACGTCAGAATAATAGCAAAATGATGTGTGGAATGTTTTGGAATGTGACAGATTAAATATTAAGGAGGTGATCCAGCCCCACCTTCCAGTAGGGCTACCTTCTCATAGAATGCCAGCAAAAATCTCTCTTTTCACCTCGTTTATGGCAAAAGCCATCCGCCTTTTCTTCAATCATTGAGACAAAATGAATTGCTGCACATCCTGTTATGACTTAGCCCCACTCGCAAATCTTTGGCTCGACTTTCCTAAGAGGAAAAGCCTCACCAAAAATCTACTCGCATGGCTTGACAGGCGGTGTGTGCAAAGAGCAGGGACGTATTCAGCGAACGATTATGACGTTCGCTTACTAGGGATTCCAGCTTCATGAGGGCGAGTTGCAGCCCTCAATCTGAACTAGGGCTAGGTTTAGGTGATTAGCTCCTCCTTTCGGAGTGGCATCACATTGTCCTAACCATTGTAGGCCGCGTGTAGCCTCGCGCAATCGGACCATACGGACCTACCGTCGCCCACTCCTTCCTCTGCTTTAGCAGCAGCGGTCCTACCAGAGTGCTCACAATCTTTTGGATTTCTCCTGGGATTGTGATTGCAACTGGTGGTGTGGGTCTCGCTCGTTAACCGACTTAACGGCACGCCTCATGGTACGAGCTGACGATGGCCATGCAATACCTCTCAGCTTGTCTGGTAAACCCGTCAGGCTGACCTTCATTCTGCTGTCTGCGCGAGTAAGGTGTCCGGCGTTGAATCCAATTGAACCGCAGCCTCCACCCCTTGTGTGCTCCCCCGCCAATTCCCTTAAGTTTCAGTCTTGCGACCGTACTCCCCAGGTGGTCCCTTTAACACCTACGCTCCGGCACTGCAGTCTCCCGTAGAGAATGCAACACCAAAGGGACATCGTTTACAGCGTGGACTACTGGGGTATCTAATCCCATTTGCTCCCCACGCTTTCGAGCCTCACCGTCGGACGCGTTCCGGATGGACGCCTTCGCCACTGGTGGTCCTCCACGGATTAAAGGATTTAACTCCTACCCGTGGAATACCTCCATCCTTTCCCGCTCCCAAGCCTGATAGTATCTCCAGCACGCCTGACAGTTAGCTGCCAGATTTCACCAGAGACTTGTCAGACCGGCTACGCTCTCTTTAGACCCAATAAACGAGATCACCACTCGTGGCGCGGGTATTACCGCGGCGGCTGGCACCCGTCTTGCCCACCACTTATTCCCCTTGTTTTTTAGACAAGAGAAAAGGTTATGCATTGCATAACCACTCAAGCTCCCCTTCTCACGCGCTAACGAATTGGAAAGGTTTCGCGCCTGCTGCGTCCCGTAGGACCTGCCTTCATGTCTCAGAAGGCATCTGGAGGCTTTTACTCTCATAACCCCTACGCGTTATAGGCATGTGAGTACTTTACACTCGCATCAACCTGATACGTCGCAGTCCCATCCTCAAGCTCCGTAGATTTCGCTGTGAACGCATTCCAGCATTTCACAACTATAGGGTATTAGCCTCAGTTTCCCGAGATTATCCCCTACTTGAGGTCAGGTTAACTACGTGTTACTCAGCAGTTCGGCGAGCCCAGATAGCTCACGCCTCGCATGGCTTAGTCGGAACCTGATAGCAGTGATCTCCGGCAGGATCAACCGGAATTAACGAAGAAAACACATTCCCTGCTTCTGTCACTATATTTCCACATTCCACACATCAGACAAAACCATACATTTCATCCTCATTTTCAGCTGTGGTGGAACAATTTTTTCATAGAGAGCGAACGCTCACTCGAAATATAACGCCCACAGCGTAAGAAAATTAATTTCTTACACTATAAATAGCCCTATCTATCACTTTTAAATCTTTCTGTCCTGACAAAAAAGGATTTTTATAAGGGTTGACAATACTTATCATGAATTATCACGCTTTAAGCTTGCAAGACACCTTTAAAAATTTAGAGACAAGCGAAAACGGTCTGACAAATTCTGAGGCAAAAAAACGTTTAGAGAAATATGGTTTGAATGAATTGCAGGAAAAAAGGAAAGTGTGATAAAACTTTTCATAAAACAATTCACGGATTTCCTTGTAGTAATTTTGATTATCTCTGCCGTGATTTCTTATTTTGTCGGGAGCGCTCTGGATGCTTTTGCTATTCTGGCAATAGTCATAATCAATGCTATTTTTGGTTTTGTTCAGGAGTACAAAGGAGAAAAAGTAATAGAGGCTTTGAAAAAAATTGTGAAAACCGATTTGAAAGTTGTTTTAAGGGATGGTAAAAAGACTCAAGTCTCTTCAAGAGAGCTTGTTCCCGGAGACGTGATGTTTTTGGAACAAGGGGACAGGATTCCTGCGGACATCAGGCTGACAGAGGTTGCGAATCTGCAGGTTGACGAATCTATCCTTACCGGAGAATCCACTCCAGTGATAAAAGAATTGAAAGTTTTACAAGAAAAAATGCCGGTTGCAGAAAGGAAAAACATGCTTTTCTCCGGAACAGTCATCACTTACGGTAGATGCACAGGAGTCGTTGTCGACACTGCAATGAACACTGAGATGGCGAAAATTGCAAAGCTCATTGAAGAGAAAGAGGAGGAAACTCCGCTGCAAAAAAGATTAGGGCATTTTGGAAAGCAATTAGGAATCGCCATTATAATTATTTCTGGTGTTGTAACTGTCATCGGATTTTTTAATGGAAGACCTCTTCTTGACATGTTTATAACAGGAGTTGCTTTGGCTGTTGCGGCGATTCCCGAAGGTCTGCCCGCAGTCATGACGGTAACGCTCGGAATCGGTCTGCATAGAATGGCTAAGAAAAACGCTTTGATAAGAAGATTGGCAGCAGTGGAAACTTTAGGATCGACAACTGTCATCTGTGCAGACAAGACGGGAACACTCACGAAGAACGAGATGACTGTTAAAAAAATCTTTTTGAATGGGGCAACGATCGATGTCTCCGGGCAAGGATTTGTTCCTGATGGAAAATTCTTTTTAGGAAAAACAGAAATTAAAAATGACAGGTCTTTGAATCTTTTACTTTCAATCGGAGCGTTGTGCAACGATGCAACTTTGCAGGATCATGAGGGATGGAGAGTAATCGGAGACCCGACTGAAGGTGCTCTGATTGTTGTCGCTCAAAAAAGTTTTAATCCTGAAAATTTAGGGAAGCAAAATCCGAGAGTCAATGAAGTGCCATTTGATACCACTAGAAAAAGAATGACCACAGTGAATAAAACAAAAGACGGATTGATTGCATACACGAAAGGTGCTCCGGAGGGTGTCTTGGTTGTATGTAATAGGGTATACAGGGACGGGAGGATTTCTGTTTTAACCGAGTCTGAAAAAAAGAAAATTCTAGATGAGAATCAAAAACTTGCGGAGCAAGCTTTGAGGGTTTTGGGCTTTGCCTACAAAGAATTGGGAGAAAAATATGACATCAAAAAAGTTGAAGACGGGCTGATTTTCGTCGGTCTTATGGGAATGATAGACCCACCGCGGGCTGAAGTCAAACCTGCCATGGATGTTTGCAAGGAGGCCGGAATTAAAGTTGTGATGATTACAGGAGATCATAAAGCTACTGCAATGGCTATTGCAAAAGAATTGGGGATGAGTGGCGAAGCGTTGACTGGAGTAGAATTGGATGAAATGAACGATGAGAATTTAGAAAGGATTGTTGAAAATATTTCTATTTACGCAAGAGTCACTCCGGAGCATAAAGTAAGGATTGTTAATGCATTCAATAAAAAAGGGCATATTGTTGCTATGACTGGAGATGGTGTTAATGATGCTCCCGCTTTAAAGAAAGCTCAGATAGGAATTGCAATGGGCTTGAAAGGAAGTGATGTCGCTAAAGAAGCTTCTGACATGGTTCTTGCAGACGACAATTTTGCTTCGATTGTCCATGCTATTAGAGAGGGCAGAATAATCTATGACAACATAAGAAAATTCATAACTTATTTGTTGTCAAGTAATTCAGCAGAAATTTTAATAATGTTTATAGGAAGTTTTCTCACTCCGTATTTGCCTATGATTGCAGTCCAGCTTTTATGGCTGAATCTTTTGACTGACGGTCTCCCAGCTTTAGCTTTGGGCTTCGAACCTCCTGATCCAGACATAATGAAAAGAAAACCCAGAAACCCGAAAGAGCAGATAATAACAAAAGAATCTATCAAGTTTATTATTGTTGTTGGAATTTTAATGGCTTTCGTAGGTCTTTGGAACTTTATTTTTGAATTGAGCAATGGAGTGAAAAAGGCGCAAACGATAGCTTTCACAGCTTTGGTTATGGCTGAGATGTTCAACGCTCTTAATTCCAAATCTTTGAAATATTCTGTTTTCAAAGTTGGTTTGTTCTCCAACAAAAAGTTACTTTTAGCGATTGCCTCATCGGTTGTTTTGCAATTGGCAGTTGTCTACTTACCACAGCTCCAGGTTTTGTTTGGAACAGTCCCTCTAGATTTATCTGACTGGACTGATGTTCTTATTGTATCTTCGATAGTTTTGATTGCTGTCGAGATATGGAAGTTTTTCATTAAAAAGTGATTGAATGCCACAGAAGCTTCTGAAAAAAGTCTTGGAAATTGAACTGAGATATGAAAATCTAATACTTTTCCTCTTTTCCATAATTTTAGCTTATATTTCTTTAACGCCCCCGTATCTAGACAATCTTAGGCTTTTTATCGAAGAGGGTGGCAACTGGGGCTATCTTGGTGCTTTAGTTGTAGGAGCATTTTATTCTTACACGATCACAACCGTACCGGCTACAGCAGCTGTTTTTGTTCTAGGATCAGATTTAAACCCATTTCTTATAGCTTTTCTCGGGGCTTTCGGATCTGCCTTTAGCGATTCTATTATTTTTATAATAACAAAAAGGAAACTGCATAAAGAAGTTCAAAGGGTGGAAAACAAATTTCTTTCCCTCAAGACAATAAAATGGTTCCACATATCTATTCCAGTGCTTGCATTTCTTGTGGTTGCTTCGCCGTTGCCAGACGAACTCGGTGTCGCGCTTATGGCGATTGCAGGACTAAAAGGGAAGAAATTTTTAATATTTTCATATGCTGCCAATTTCACTGGTCTTCTGATAATAGCGACTTTAGGACAAAGTTTATTATGAGGGGCCGCTACTGGGATTTGAACCCAGACCTTAAGCTCCACAGGCTCGCATGCTGCCGTTACACTATAGCGGCCATCTTATAGCTATATAATATGCCGTAGACGGATTTAAAAAATAAGAAGTCGATGACAAACGAAACATTGAACTAGGGTAGAATCAGACCTGCGTTTCTTCAGATTCCTCTCGTCTCCTTTTTCGTGCCATAAGAACACCCCCATTTTTTGAAAGCAAACAATTCTTGTTACGTAGAATTATTTAAAGATTACTATTATTTTATATAGAAATTTATAACTCTATTTTTCACTATTTCTATGGTTACTTTTGAGTAGAAAAGTGCTGTGCATGATATTTGAACCAGCATTCGAACCCGATTGATTACTAATGCTCAATGTTATTCAATCCCGAGTTGTTTGTTCAGGGGCGGGTTCGAAAAGTATGCTCTTACATTGAATTTGGGATCTACTAGTTCAATCATCTCAAAGTTTTTGCGAACTATTAATTTGAACCCTTTTTGTGACAAATGTTTCTTTTTGAATTCAGGATAATCTGAAACCGTAAAATCAGCATCTCCTAGCTCTGGTCTTGTTGCATCCAGTTTTCGGATTTTTAATAACCGAAGATTTCCGGCAATCGTATCTAATGGTTGAATATGAAATAATTGACCAGTTGGTGTTTCCTCGACCACGTTGCCAATCTTTTGTGTAAGCGCCACTAAGTTATTGTATTGCTCATCGTTTTGACAAAAAACACAAGCGTAGTTAACAGGCGCTTTTTTCTCAGAGGTGTATTTATCCTTCAGATTGCTTGCTTTTTTTACAATTTCTTGCACAAATCGTTTCAGGTCTTTCAGATCCATAATACAACTTTGGTTTATTAACTTATTTAAAATTGGTGCGGAGGGTAGGATTTGAACCTACGAACCCACTGAGGGACTAGGTTTCTCAGCCAAGCTTCTGAGCTTCGCTCTTAGACATCTAAGCCTAGCGCCTTTGACCTGGCTCGGCCACCTCCGCATGTTTAAAGAAAGAGGTTTTGTAGTTTAAATAAATTCTTACTTTTTGCTCCACATGAGAGCGCCAGCTACTATCAGAACAATTCCTACAATGATCAAGGGGAACATGTATTGTCCATACGGAGCAGAGGTTGTTTTGAACAAACCAAAAAAATACTTTGCGATGTTGTAAAAGTTCCTGTAATTAATCCAATTACCACTAAAATAACTCCTACTATTATTAAAGCCTTTTCACGCATCTGTGTATCTTTCATCATAAAACCGTTTTATTGAAGCCTTCTCAATTGGGATTGAAGCTTGTTGAGTTCTTCTTCTAAATCAGCCAAATATGCATCAGTTTTTCTAGAGGGCATCATCAAAGGTTCTACAGACTGTGGCCTTGCAAGGTCTCTATCTATTTGGGATATCATCCCCTCGAATTCCTCCACTGTTTTTTGCAGCAATTCATCCGTATGTCCCCTTAAGCCTTCCAGATCTCTTCTCAAAGAAATGATTCGGCTTATGTCTGTTAGGAGTGTTCTCATCTTTTGAACATTATCAAGCATCTCTTTGTAGCGTTCAACCTTGACAAAGAGCGGAGCTGTCTTTGGCGGAGCAGTCTCTAACGCTGAAATTTGAGAAGACGAGGTTTCAGGCAAGATTTCTTCAACAGGGATTTCAAAGTTTGTCGGAGAGACCATCCGTTTTATTTCGCCCAATTCCTCACTCCGTTTCTTTCCCATGCCAAAAAGAGCCATCAAATCACTGTATAGTATTCAAGGAATTAATATTTAATTGTTTTGGTACGTTTTGATATTTATAAGTAAGGGTCGCCGACCGGGATTTGAACGTAAGATAAGTTTGAAATTATCTGACTCTGAATTGTCTTTTTTTCCTAATCTTTTTCCTTCTAGAATACTTGTACTGACTTTTATTTGATGCTCCAATCTTTGGCATGTACAAAATAGGATGCCACTATTTAAAAATATGGTACGCCGACCGGGATTTGAACCCGGGCCGCAACCTTGGCAAGGTTCTACTCTTTCGATTTGTATCCTACCGCTAGACTATCGGCGCATAGAACAAATTATTCTATTAAACAATTTATATACTTAAAACTCTTCAGAATTACCCTACTTCTTCCTTTTTCTTTTCGCTTTTCTTATTTTTACACTTTTTCTCTTTTTGGCAGCTAAAATATTTTCTCGAAGCTCAGAAAGCTCCATTTTCATCTTTTCAATCTCTGACATTCCTATCTTCATTTCCTCAGTTCTTTGATTCAGTTCCATAAGTTTCTGGTTCATTTTCTGGCTAAACTCGTTCATTTGGTTAACGCTAACAGAATCCATCCAGACATGCCCTATGGCGAGTTTTATTTCCTGCTCAAAGTTTCTAGTATGCTGTAATTTTTCTGTTAAAAGACCCACGTCTCTAGATTCAAATTTTGCAGCAAAAGGTTGCTGCTTAATTGCGCAGTCCTCGCAGAAATATATTTCACCCAGTTTAATTAGCTTGTCTTTAGAAAGGCCACAATTGCTACATTTCGCCGTTTCTGGCATGAATATTATTCACAAAGCCTATATAAAAATTTATTGTTTAGAGGATTAGAAGGGAAATCAGAAAGCCTGCAAAACTTCCAAAGACCAGAACCGGGAGCGCAGGCAAGGGTCTTTTTGCTTTTTTTGCCACATAGCCTATCAAAAATATCAAAGCTAAGGTTGAACCAACTAAAACAAAAACGGAACTAGCAAGATTAACGTTCGCTGCAACAGAAACAAAAAACATCAAAGGGATTATTATATCTCCTGCGCCCAATTGGAATACACGTCCAAGTTTTCTACCGCCTTTAGAAGGTGTCCCTTTAAAGGATGCTATGTTTTTGAAATTTGTTGGCACAGCAGCAGTAAAAGCTGTAGGTGTTTTTGTTACTTCCTTTGCAATGTAGACCATATGCTTTGTTATGAAGACTGCTATGAAATCGTAGATTGAGAGTAGGATCATAAAAACCATTATAGGAAAAATTCCCAGGGATGCTCCCATCAATCCCCCTATGCCTGCTCCGGAGAAAATGACTGCTACATTCTGACTTAGAAGAGTAGGTCTAAGCATTTTCCACGCGGTCAGTAATGCTGCCAAAACAAGGCTCATAGGAATAGAGTAGATTAGTACAGGAAATAGGCTATCAAAGACAATCAGGGATGCAAAAAATACTGCAAACGCTTCAAAAAATTTTATTGACTTTCCCCAGAATCTTATAGCCAGTATTAGAATGACTGTCCCGATCATTATCTGAAAAAAGAAAATAAAAGAGTTTTCAACATTTTGCGGGTTTTCTACAACCGGAGCAAGCTGTCCTGTTTGCACTCCGGAGAAATATTGTAAGCCTGTATACAAACCTAAGAGGTTTGTTGCTAGAAAAATCAAGGTAAAAATGGCAACGGTCCTGTTTGAATCGCTGAGCATTGTATCACTTTTCAAGCATTTCCTTCATTTTAATCCAATAATGTTCGTGCCAGCCTTCACTTATGTCTTTGTAACATTTATCTGGAACTCCAGTCTGCGTAAAGACTAGACGTGTACCTTCTTTGACTTTTTTCAATGAGAAAACGGCTTTAGAATAATGATTCTCCGGCCAATCGTCGCCCCTCCAAGCTTGGACAATCTTTTTGTTTGGTACAAGCTCAAGATTTTTCCCTTTAATCCAACCGTCGTATGCTGTAAATTTTCCACCAATTTTTCGATCAATTTTTGCTTTAGAACCAGTAAACTTCGAATGCTTTTTTGAATCAATCAAAGCCTCATAAACTTCATGAGGGGTTGCTTTGAAAATTACAGACTGCTTGATTGTTTTCATAAATTATATTCTGCTTTATTCTTATAAAGAGGCGCCGACGGCAGGATTTGAACCTGCACGCCCAGAGGGCACTAGTTTTCGAGATTCGCCTGCTTTCAAGCATCTAGCGCAATAACCTGATTCTGCCACGTCGGCATATGAAATATACTTATTTCGATATTTTTAAAATAGAATCCAGTGCGATTGGCAGTTCGGTTATTCCGTCATCAGCGCTAAAATGTTTCATATTGTGTTGAACAATGACATCTGCATTTAGCTTCTTCTTAAAAATATCTCCGTACTTCAAGCTCACATACGGATCATTATCAGAATGTATAGCGATGAATTTTCTGCAATGAGGTCTTATTTTATCCCATTGTATAGTTTTTACAAAGAAGTTGCTAAGTTCTTTATAACCTAAATCATCAGTAAAGCCAGCAAAGAATATAGCACCACCAATTCTCTGATTCTCTTTTAAGCTTTCTAAATATCTAAGAATAGTTATACAGCCTAAACTATGACCTATGAAATAGCAATTTTCATCTGGCTGCACAACAATCTTTTTCAAATGCTCTAACCATTCATCCATTTGAGGGTGATAAGTATTTGGCATTTCAGGAACAAAGACTGTAAATTCTTTCTTTTCTAAATTAGTTTTTAACCAGGGGTACCATCCATTCTTAGGATCTCCTTCCCAACCATGAATTACAAAAATTCTTTTTGCCATAAAATACAATAAGTTCCAAATGTTATTAAAGCTCTGTTTCCATTCCTGTGATCAATGCTTTTGGAACTGTTTTCTTGGGCTTAAAAATATTATTTCATGTATTTTTCTTCCCATCTTTTTAAAGATGCTTCGTCTATTTCATCTTTTTCCTTTCTCTTTATTTTTTCCCTAAAATTTTTCCTTAGAAATAATCCATAAAGAAGTCCAGGGATTAAACCGAATAAATGTGCTGCATATGCAACTTCTGTTGGGTAGAATAGCCCAAATATGTTTCCGCCGGCCCACAAAACAACAGCCAAAGCCATAGGCATAGGGACATAACTCACATACACCACCATTCTGGGTCTTAAAACTCCTAAAGCTGCCAAAATCCCGAATATCGCGCCTGAAGCTCCTATAGAAGCTTGATAAAACAGAATGCTGCCCAAGCCAGCGAACAATCCGCTAACAAAATATACAATAAGGAATTTTTTACTCCCTATAATATTTTCTAAAATTAACCCGAATAATCCTAAAGCAATCATGTTATAGAACAAGTGAGAAACACTAGCGTGCAAGAACATGTGTGTTATCAAAGTCCAAGGCCTGTTCAAGACTTGAGAAGAAACTAATGATAAAGAGTCCGTTATAGGAAAAATATTCTGAAGAATGAAAACTGCTATACAAATTAAAACTAAGAATAGAGCATAAAGTTTCATAACAATCATTTTTTGGTGCTCCCAATGGGATTTGAACCCATGTTACCGGCTTGAGAAGCCGATGTCCTTGACCGGACTGGACGATGGGAGCGTGTAAGTTAAATAGGATTTAGATTGTTTAAATTTGTTGTGGACGCTAAACATATAAGGCAGCAAAACCAATAAAATTTTAGAGGTTATCTGATGAAGAGAAGAAAACATGCATCCAAGACATCCAGCAAAATGAGTAAAATGTGTTCCATCTGCGGTCATCATGACCACAAGGGAATGTGCGACTGCGGCTGCAGTATGTAAATTAAAACCGGATTATGTTATTCAGCAGTCAATGCTACTTCTAAATATAAAGCGAGCCTAGGAGGATTTGAACCCCCATCTGGTGGTTTCTCCTTTCTTTAAAAGCCGAAGCCACTCGCTCTGTCCAAGTTGAGCTATAGGCCCATGAAATAGATAAAATTTTACTTTTAATAAACTGTTGTTTCGAAGAGATTTAAAATATATATACTTATGTCACCATCTTTAAGGCATGTTTTCTGAGGCGAGACCACACTGTGGAGTTGTAGGAATAATAGGACAGGATGACATAATAGCTGATTTGTATTTTTCTTTGGAGGGAATTGATCACAGAGGACATGATTCTGGAGGAATTCTGACTTTCGATGGCAGTAACCATTACGACAGAAAAGGTGTGGGTAGACTTTATGATTTTGTAAAGCCTTCTTTCAAAGATCCTGAAAGCCTAGATTATTTGCCTGGAACAGTTGGCATTGCCCACAATAGATATGCGACAACAGGGCACTACAAAAGACTATTAAAAGATGCTCAACCAGAATATCTTTCTGTACCTTTTTTGGCTGGAGTACACAACGGAAATATAGTGAACGTAGCTGATGTTCTATCAAAGAGCTGGAGAAAGCCGAGAAACGACAACGACATACAAGCCTTGCTAATACCTTTTGCTAATTATCTAGATGCGAATGGGAGAATGGATTTAGAAAGCCTCTTTGCCGCAGGTAAAAAAGTGATGGAAGATGCACAAGGTGCATATTCTGCTGTTTTTCTGAATATGACTGAAAGAAAACCTACCCTTTTTGCAATGACCGATCCTGCAAAAATAAGGCCTCTGGTTCTTGGAAGAAGTGAAGAAAGAGATAGATGGTGCTTTGCTTCGGAAACCTGCGTTTTAGATACCATAGGCTACGAATATGTTAAAGATGTTCCGGCTGGAACGATGATAGTCATAAGGCAAGGTGAAGCTCCTGTTGAAAGGAAATTAATGGAGGGAAAACCAGCAAACTGTATGTTTGAATGGATTTATTTTGCAAGGCCAGATTCTACAATTGAAGGCAGACTAGTGCATGATGTCAGGCATAATTTAGGAATGTGGTTAGCGGATAAATATCCTGTTGAAGCGGATGTTGTAATTGCTCCGCCAGATTCTGGGAGAAGATTGGCTGCAGGCTATTCACTTAGGAGCGGGATACCTTACCAAGAAGGTCTTATGAAAGTTAGAACAGATCGTTCCTTCATACTTTCAAAAGTTGAGAGGGAAAGCACAGTAGATTCTATAAAAGTCATCAAACCTGTTGTAAATGAAAAAAGAGTTGTTGTAGTTGATGACAGTATTGTGCGAGGAACAACAATGAAAAAGATTATCAAAAAAATTAGAGGAAAGGGCGCTACGGAAGTGCATTTGAGAATTGGCTGTGCGCCACATATTGGACCATGCTATTTAGGAATTGATATGACCACGTCGACACAATTTTTTGCTCTCAATCCGGATGGAAAAATGAAAGATATGAAGCAAATACGCGAAGAGCTTGATGTGAACTCAATAGGATATGCTGATATTGCAGAGATCGAAAGACGATTAGGTCCTGATATTTGCACAGGTTGTATAAGATATCCTTTCCCTTCAGGCTATCCCAAAGATCTTATACCATTGGCTGAAAAACTCATTGGCCAAGAAGTTGACGGTCAGCGACCCTATGAAGCAAAACCCACTAAGACTTCTCTCTAGCTTTTCTCCTTTCCATGAAACTCATGTATCCGCCAGACATTCCTGACATGATTTGTTTTTGTAGTTCATCAAAACCTTGCGATAGTGTCATAGAGTCCAAAAATCCATAATCTTTATGGCCCACAAAAATATGTCCACCAAGTTCTATTCTTGGTTCTTCTTCTGGTGTTTTGCCATTAACTAATTTTCCGTCCACTGCAAAATGATAACCATTTCCTGTATGCACGTAAACTCTAACTGTTACATCCCCTCTGACATAAGGAGGCAAACTCCCTTGTTCGGAAGAACTGGCTGGTTTAAAACCCAGTTCTTTAGCCATCTGATCTATTCTATCTAATTTTTCTTTTGGCATTGTATCTGCCCTTATAATAAGAAAATAAAAATATAAAGCTTTCTAAAACAGGTTTAAATCCTTTTTCTGACATTCTTTTTCTATGCCCGAAGAAGGACCGATTGAGGAAATGGTTTCTGTATTCGATCTTACTTCTCCTACAGATTACAGATATGAAGTTAAAGAGTGGGATAAAGTAAACAAACACTGGATCTATCCTTTAAGACCCTTTTTATCAGAAACAGCATTTATCAGATACAAATCAAGAGTGGAAGCAGCATTAGCTACTGTATTAGCAAAAAGAGGGATTATCAGTCAACAGGTAGCTGAAGAAATTCACGGAGCCTCCGAACAAGTTAAAGCACTTGAGGTTTATGAAGAGGAAGGAAGGACAGGTCATGATATTATAGCTCAAGTTAACATGATAAGAAAGAGGCTTAGTGGCGAGGCAAAAACAGCTGTCCACAAAACCGCAACTTCATTTGATATTGTTGAGTCTGCTAATGCACTCAGATACACGGATGCTTTTAATAAAGTTATAATTCCGGACATGGTCTCTCTCGAGAAATTGTGGATAGAGATGGCAAGAAATGAAAAAGATACAATACAGATAGGAAGAACACATTTACAGCATGCTGAACCAACGACCTTTGGAGCTGCAATGGCTTGGTATGTAAGTAGATTTGGAGACAGGATCCTGCATACAAAGGAAGCCGCCAATTCTTTGGAAGGTAAATTTTCTGGTGCTGTGGGCGCTTATAATGCATCTTCATTATTTGTTGACGACCCAGAAAATTTTGAAAGAGAGGTGTTAGCGGAGTTAGAGTTAGGGCCAATTGAAATTTCTACACAAATTACTCAACCAGAACCACTAACAGACTTGATACACTATGTGGTTAGTACTTTTGCGGTTATGGATAATTGGGCAGATGACATGAGAAATTTGATGAGACCTGAAATAGGGGAGGTTGGGCAGCCAAGAGGAAAAGATGTGTCAACATCTTCTACAATGCCGCACAAAGCAAATCCTGTGGGATTAGAAAATATACAAAGTCTGTATAAGGCGACGATGCCTTTTATCATTACAATGCATTTAGATCAAAAGTCAAGTCACCAACGCGATTTAACCAATTCTGCATCACAAAGGTATGTTCCGGACGTTTTGATGCGTTTTGATTATGCGGTAAGAAGAGCAACAAGAGTTTCCACAAATCTAAGAACACATCCTCATAATATGGCTAGAAATTTTGCAATGAGCGCGGACAAA
The DNA here is from genome assembly GCA_000405245.1 of Candidatus Aenigmarchaeum subterraneum SCGC AAA011-O16. GTDB lineage: Archaea > Aenigmatarchaeota > Aenigmatarchaeia > Aenigmatarchaeales > Aenigmatarchaeaceae > Aenigmatarchaeum > Aenigmatarchaeum subterraneum. The sequence goes on along the minus strand of ASMQ01000007.1, from coordinate 11,654 downwards.
ATAGTGGCAGAGCCACTCCAACTTTTGCTTTCTACTTACGGTTATCCGGACGCCCATAAATATATTGGCACTTTGGTGGATGAGTCGGTCGCTACAGGAAAACCATTACTAGATATTGTATTGAATAATCCTAATTTACAGCCGTATCTTCAAAGGTTTACTCCAAGACAGATGGAAATAGTTCAAAATCCCTCTTTATACCTAGGAATTGCAGCCCAAAAAGCTGAAGGTGTAGCAAATTCCTGGGAGAAATGGCTCAAAATGCGCGAACTATACTAATTTTCTTATAAAATTCCTTTAAATATAGGTTAATTCTTAATTTATTAAAAGGACAACAGTGAAATCAATGAAAACTTTTACCGTCGAAGAAGCAAACAGCCTTATAGGCGAGCTATCAGAAATTTTTGTAAGGATTTCTAACTCAAATAAAAGAATTAATGCATCAAAATTTGTGACAAAAGAACTTTTTGATTATAAAAAGGAGATTGAAAAGAAAGTCAAAAAAATAGAAAGAATGGGATGTTTTGTAAAGGACCTTAACCAGGGTTTAGTTGATTTTCTGTTTGATGATGATGGCGAATTTGTTTATTTGTGCTGGAAATTTGGAGAAGATGAAATAAAATACTGGCATGAAACGGGTAAAGGATATGCTGGTAGGTTGCCTATAGAAGATTTGATGAATGAAGAGGTGTTAGAATAATGCCTTTTGTAAAAGTCGCTAATGTCAATGAATTGGAGCCTGGACAAGGCAAAGTTGTTGAGGCAGGGGAGAATACAATCGCGCTTTTCAACGCTGATGGAAAATTTTTTGCAATAGACAACACCTGCATGCATATGGGAGGTCCTTTAGGAGAGGGTTTTTTGGACGAGCATGTCGTGACATGCCCTTGGCATGGATGGAGATACGATGTAAAGACAGGACAGTCCATGAACATACCTACGATTAAAGTCAAGAAATACAATGTAAAAGTTCAAGGCTCCGAAGTTTTTGTTGAAGTTTAATATTTTTATTCTCTGTTTTGGTATATTATACATGCGAATCTACACAAGGACAGGAGATAAAGGAGAGACTAGTCTTTTCGGTGGTAAAAGAGTTAAGAAACATTCTTTGAGGGTGGAAGCTTATGGTTGCGTGGATGAACTGAATTCCTTCATAGGTTTAGCTAGATCTTTTAACAAAGACAATGAAATAGACTCTATTATTGAAAACCTACAACAAGATTTATTCACGATCGGAGCAGATTTGGCAACACCCCTGGATGCTAAAACCCCGAAGCCTATAAAAAGAGTTTCAAAAAACCAAATAGATGATATGGAGAAAGCAATAGATAAAATTTGGAGCAGGCTAAAGCCTCTGAAAGGTTTTGTTTTACCTGCAGGAACTATAACTGCTTCCTGTTTGCATGTCGCTAGGGCGGTTTGCAGAAGATCTGAGCGAGCAATAATTGCTTTGTCTGAAAAAGAGGAAATTAATAATCACGTAGTTCCCTATGTTAATAGGCTTTCAGCACTCCTTTTTGTCTTGGCTTTGCTTGCCAATCAAAATGAAGGTGTTTCAGAAACTCCGGTGAAATAAATGGAATTTGTTTCAAAAAATATTTTAAAAAAATTTACAAGAAAAGACCTTTATGGGTACATAAAGGAAATTTTGGAAAGGTTCTTGTTGTTGGCGGAAGCCAGAGACACACAGGCTCTCCATGTTTTGTTGGAATGTCAGCATACAGAGCTGGAGCAGACCTTGTCTACATAATCGCTCCGGAGCGGGCTGCAGACACTGCTGCAAACTTCTCTCCGCTTTTGATAACTGAACCGTTGAAAGGACGGAAACTTATTCCGTCGCATGTCAAAAAAGTTTTATCTTTTGTAGAGGAAATTAAACCAAATTCTGTTGTAATCGGTCCAGGGTTGTGGAGAGAAAACGATACAATAAAAGCAATTATAGAGCTAATTGAAAAGGTCAAATTACCGATGGTCATCGACGCTGATGCCATCAGAGCTGTTTCCGATAAGAAAGCGATACTGACAAAGAAAACATGTGTGTTAACTCCGCATGCAGATGAATTTCGACAATTGTCAGGCTTCAAGGTTTTGAATGAAGTAGGGGATCGTGTCCGTTCTGTTAGACATGAAGCAAAGAAAATAGGAAATGTCATACTGTTGAAAGGACACGTTGATGTTATTTCTGATGGAAATAAGATTGTTTTGAATAAAAGCGGAAACCCTAAAATGACTGTCGGCGGGATGGGCGATACATTAGCTGGAATTTGCGGAGCATACTTGGCTAGAGGAGTCGATACTTTTATTTCTGCTTGCGGAGCAGCTTTTGTCAACGGACTAGCAGGCACCCTCGCTGTTAAAAAATATGGGGAGTCTGCAGTAACAACTGATTTAATAGATGAGATTCATAATGCAATAAAATAGCTATCTAACATATTTGTTTATAATCGGCGTTGTGAGGTTTGCAAGTAACAGGTTAAAAGGTATTAAATTAAAAGTATAGACAAAAGGCAGAGCAAACGTAAAGAATGCTGCAACAATTCCAAAAACTATTCTACCTTTAGTTGTGAATGGAGAAGTCTTCGGCTCTATGAGCATCAAGAACGTGAAAAATAAAAGAGTCGGATCTAGCAGCTGTCCTAGTATACCGGAAGGATTTTGGCCTGCAAATAAAGAGAATACGGAGAACATCAAAGCATACGAAACCAAATAAGCAAGGACAAGATGAAACCTTTCGAATCTGTAGACAACATACAGACCTAAAATTAAAACAGCTAAAAACTCCCTTGAAGCCCACCACGCATGAGCCGCACCGAAGATATAGATTACTGAAACCAAACCAAAAGATGCTGGATTAAAAATATGCTTCCCTTTTATTTTTATTATATGCTTTGAGAGTATGGCCAACAACGCAGCGATTATCACGACATGAAAGGCTTCCCCTACAGCAAGAATGTTTCCTACAAAAAGACCGGATATGGTTGCTGACTTTGAGAAAACAAATTTTTTAGTTTTGAAATATTTTATGGCTCCATCGGCAATAACTGCTGTCAAAACCGCTACAATCAATTGTGGCAGTGTCTTATCCAGACCAAAATAGACTGTTCCGGAGTACATGCTTAGAACGATTAGAACCAGTATCATTATTTTGTATATATCTTTCCATAGCCAGTCTTTCAAAAGACTAGACGAATCGACCATAAAACTATATTTATCTACCCATTAATAATGTTTTATGCGAATAGTGTCACTTGCTCCCAGCAACACAGAAATACTCTTTGCCTTGGGTCTAGGAAACAAGATAGTCGGAAATACAACATTTTGCGATTATCCTGAAGAGGCTAAAAGAATAAAGAAGGTCGGCGGATGGGTTGATATCAATCTTGCTGCTGTTAAAAAACTTAAGCCTGATTTGGTTTTGACATCAAGCATAGTGCAACAACCACTTATTCTCAAGTTGGAAGAGATGAAATTGAATATTAAGCATCTCGATCCTGTAAGTTTGAATGATGTCCTAGAAAGCATTGTTGAAATCGGAGATTTTGTAGACAAGGTGGATGAGGCGAGCGATATTGTGAGAAATATGGAGATAGCTATTAATGATACAAAAGTAAAAGTAAAAGTAAAAAATGCAAAAAAGAAGAAAGTTTATTTTGAACAATGGCCCCAGCCGCCGACAGCATTCGGGAATTGGGTTCCAGATTTGATTGAAGTAGCTGGTGGAGTTAGCTTCTCTCCTAAGAATACAAGAAGCAATCCTATAAAACCTGGAGATGTTGTAAAATTCAATCCAGATATAATAATCACTACTCAATACGGAACTAAGAAAGAAACGATTCTTCAAAGAGAAGGATGGCAAAAATTAAGAGCTGTTAAAGACAATAAGATTTTCACAGTCAATGACAGTCTCTTCAGCAGACCAGGTCCTAGACTGACAGAAGGTTTAAAAATATTAGCTGAGATAATACAACCAGAAATTTTTGGTGAATACAGTGGCGAGATTCAAAATCGAATTGATCAGAAATGAGTGCATCGGAGCGGCTGCTTGCATGGCTGTGGCTCCCAAGTTCTGGGAATTGAAAGAGGACGGGAAAGTCGATTTAATAGAAGGCAAAAGAAATGCTGACAATTCTTTGCATGAAAGAATAATTGAAGCGGATGACTTCGAAATAGCTTTGGAATCTGCTCAAGTCTGTCCTGTGAATGTTATTAGAATCATTAACCTTGACACCGGAGAAGTAATCCATCCAAAGTCTTAAAAGCTCTTTCTGCTAATTCATTAGCATGATGGGAAAGCGTCTCACACCTACAGTTTTCAACACAGTTTTTGATGTCTACAAAAAATCTGTTAAGGGCTGTTGGGATTGTCCAAATTTTGAAGGTGTCATAAGCACCCTGAACAACTCGAAAAAATTTGAATTTGTCAGTGGGACAGAGGAGATCTGGACTTCAAAATTAGTTATTGAAAAAGTAAAAGACGGTATAAACATAGATATAGTAACCAACAATGCTTTGCCCTTTAAAACTGGCTTGGAAAAAATTAAAAGTGAATTTGAGATTAATATGGAAAAATTAGGTTTTACTCGAGGCTAGCTTAAGCAAACTCTCCAAACAATTCTTTCTTCACATTTTCTGCTGGGGCCCCCATTTGAATTAAAAGTTTAGTAATATCAAAGCACATCTGGTTTGCTCCGCAAATGAAGAAAATCTTATTTTTCAAATCCGGAATATGTTTCATTATCATTTCATCATTAATTCTTCCAGTATGACCGTTCCAGTCATGAGAAGTCTCCGGTCTTGTGATAGTAAAAACAGTCTTGAAATTACTATTTTTCCTTTGCAATTCCTGTAGTTCTTTATGAAAAATAATATCTTCAGGCGTCCTGTTTGTGAACAATAGAGTTGCATGGGTGGGTAAATGCTTGTCGTTAATATACCTCAAGTAGCTCATGAAAGGAGCAATGCCTACTCCGCCTGCAATCATGACAATATCTTTCATTTTATCCTCATAGCAAAACTTTCCATAAGGACCTGCAACACCAATTCTGCTCCCTTCTATTAGTTTATCAACCTGCTGAGTGAAATTACCTTTTACTTTTATGGTCAGTTCTAAATGGTCGTTTTGCGTAGGCGCGGATGATATGGAATAAGGCCTTGATTCTTTAGGTTTTCCATCTTCTTTCAAAAGCCATAAGGAAATCCACTGGCCTGGAATAAAGACTATTTTTTTGCCTTCTTCGCTTACTAATTTGAGAATTTTTACATCAAAAGTCTCTTGTTTTACGTAGTTTACTTTAAATGGCATTACCGTTACTGTCATACTACCAAAACGTTTTAGAAGTATTTAAAATTTATGAATCGTGGAACCTTTAAATAGTGCTCACTATTAAATAGTAACTATGAAACGAACTTTGATTAGTGATATTACTAATTTAGGCGAAAAGGGGGGTTCTATCAGCGGCTGGATTACTGCTAAAACAGACATAGGTAAAACCTCTTTTATCTATGTAAAAGATAGAAGCGGCGAGGTTCAAGTCGTTTTTAAAGATAGGAAGACGGATTTTGATGCTCTAAATATAGGAGATGTCGTAAACGTCCAGGGTCACGCTAAGGAAGATAGGAGAGCCCCAACAGGCTATGAGTTTGTGGTTTCTGGTGTAAATATCGTAGCAAAATGTGAATATCCGACACCATTGCCTCTGGACCATTTGGAAGACAGAACAAAAAGACCTGACATCGACAAAAGACTTGAATTCAGATATTTGGACCTCAGAAACCCAAAAACAGCTAATATTTTTAAAATGAGAAGCGATCTTACTGATTCTCTTAGACAAAATTTACGAAGAAACGGTTTTGTGGAAATTCATACACCCAAAATAGTGGCTGCAGCTACTGAAGGCGGATCAAATTTATTTCCTATAGAATACTTTGAAAGGGACGCTTACCTAGCGCAAAGTCCTCAATTCTACAAACAATTAATGATGGCCAGTGGCTTAGAAAGAGTTTTTGAAATCGCCCCGGCATTCAGAGCTGAAAGACATGATACTACACGTCATCTTAACGAGTTCACAAGCGTTGATCTTGAAATGAGTTTTATTGAGACCGAAGATGACGTTATGCAAATGGCTGAAAGAGTATTGCAGGACTCATTTAGAGATCTTAAGGAAAACGGAAGAAACTATAGTGTAGAAATTACTGTTCCTCAAATTCCTTTTGTAAGGTTGCCGATGAAGGAAGCATACGAGATTGCAAACCAGGCTGGTTTGAGTTTGGATTTTGGGGATGACCTTAGCTCTAGAGGTGAAGAAGTCATCGGTAAATGGGCAGAGAGTGAACGCAAAGGTAATTTCGTTTTCTTAACAGATTTTCCTGTCGAGTTAAGACCTTTGTATGCGATGCCTAACGAAAAAGATCCTAAACTGACCAGAAGTTTTGATTTGCTTCAAAACGGAGTCGAGATTGTGACTGGTGGACAAAGAATACATGATTATAAAATGCTGAAGGCTGCTTTTGAAAAAAGACATGTGGACCCTGAGAAATATGCATTTTACTTGGACGCTTTCAAATATGGAATGCCTCCGCATGGCGGTCTAGGCTTAGGTCTGGATAGATTAGTGGCCCAGACTTACGGAGTTGCAAATATCAGAGAAGTTGTTCTGTTCCCCAGGGACAAAAAAAGACTAACGCCTTAGTTGATTCTTATGACGAAATATGAAGAAGCTGCAAAACAGATACTGGATGAGTTTTCAAAAGCCTTGGAAGGAATTCCGGAGCATTCTGAAACCTCTTACGGAATAGACTTGACTAATGTTTTGAGAAGCGACGGACAGCCCCAACCTAAAACATATTCTTCTAAAATTATTGAACTGGCACCAAGGAAAGACAGCAAAGGCAATGTCTTAACTGAGAGGATCAAATTATGATTGCACAAAAATTATCAACACTGAGAGCGGGTGGAGTGACTGCAGAGAACAATGTCGCCCAATATGTAGAAAGAATCCAAAGACTGAATCCAAATCTTAACGCGTATATTGAATTCAATCCAGAATATGCCTTTGAACAAGCAAGAAGAATTGATCGCAAGCTTCAGGAGGGCAACGGCGGTAAACTAGCAGGACTTGTTCTTGGAATCAAATCAAACATAAACGTAGAAGGCTTCAGAGCAACATGCGCCTCAAAAACTCTTGAAAATTATGTCGCACCCTATGATGCGGAAGTCATTCGAAGAATAAAGGAAGCAGATGGAATCATAATCGGCATGACAAATATGGATGAATTTGCATGCGGAAGCTCTGGAGAACAAAGTTTTTTTGGTCCAACAAAAAATCCTTCTGCTCCGGGATACATAACAGGTGGTTCCAGTGCTGGTTCAGCTGCAGCGGTTGCAGCTGGAATGTGTGATTTGGCTTTAGGTTCTGATACCGGAGGTTCTATAAGAAATCCTGCATCGCACTGCGGGGTTGTCGGTATTAAACCGACCTATGGATTAGTTCCAAGAGAAGGGTTGATAGATCTTGCGATGAGTTTAGATCAGATTGGACCCTTTTCGAGAGATGTCGAAGGCGCTGAATTGCTTTTGGATGTGATTCACGGTTATAATCCTAGAGAATGCACAACAGTACAAACTGAAATCGAAAAACCAAAAGATGTGAAAGGGCTAAGGATAGGCGTATCTCAGAAATTTGAAGATGTTACTGAGCCTAGAATAAATTCTGTAATAAATTCAAGTTTGGATAAGTTTGTAGCTGAAACAGGCGCTCAGGTTGTTTCTGTAGATCTTCCTTTTGTCGAAAAGGCTCTCATGTCCTATTATCCTATAGTTTATGTTGAATTTTTTTCAGCTACAAGAAAGTTTGATGGAGTAAGATACGGGCATAAAATAGAAGATGTTTGTTTGGATGAAGTGAGAAGAAGAATTGAAATTGGACGTCACATAAGTCAGCAGGAAGTCATAGGGAAATATTATAAAAAGGCTTTGCAGGTTAGGGGAATAATCAGAGATGCTTACACCGAAGCTTTCCAGCGATGCGATGTGATAGTTTCTCCGACAGTTCCGAAACTGCCTCACAAAATAGGCGAGGATATTTCTGTTTTGGATATGTACGGTTATGATTTACTCACGATACCGCCAAACCTTGCAGGAATCGCTGCTGGCGTCGTGCCTGCAGGGAAGGTGGACGGCATACCTGTTGGTTTGCAAGTTCAAGCTCCTAGACTAGGAGAAGCTACAATGTTCAGAGCAATGGGAGTATTTGAAAGTTTGAATCGTGGTTACAATGGTTGAAAATTTGAAAATAGGTTTTGAGATTCATGCACAAATGGCTACACGGCAAAAGCTCTATTGTGACTGCCCTACTGACTATGCGATAGCTAGACCGAATGAAAACACTTGTGCGGTTTGTACTGGTTTGCCAGGGAACAAACCAATGCCAGTGAATGAAGAAGCAGTTTACAATGCTATAGAGTTAGCTTTGCTTTTTAATTCTAATATTTTGAAAGGCAGCGAAATTCGAGTTCAAAGAAAGCATTACGAATATCCTGATCTGCCAAACGGTTATCAGAAAACTTCAACGCCGGTTGCACGAGGCGGAGAGTTCATGGGCGTAAGAATTGATGAGCTTCATTTAGAGGACGATCCTGGAAGGTATGACTTAGCGAAGGGAAAAGTCGACTACAATAGGTGTGGAATTCCTCTCGTAGAAATTGTTACCCATCCTGATATGAAATCTCCGGAGCAGGCAAGAAAACTTTGGGATGAATTGTCAGACCTGATACAATACACAGGGAGATTCAGAACTGAAACGGGCGCGATGAGAGCTGACACGAATGTTTCTATAAGAAATGTGGAGAGGGTTGAAGTCAAGAACGTCAACTCATCTTCAGGCGTTTACTATGCTATTCTCTATGAAATTAAAAGACAGGAGAAAGCTTGGAGGAGAAAACAGCCGATAAAAAGAGAGACGAGAGGATTTGTGGATGACAAGATGATAACTGTCTCGCTGAGAACAAAAGAAACTTTTGCGGATTACAGATACATTCCTGATCCTGACATACCTCCAATCGTTATAAATGACGGAATGATAGATGCGGTCAGAGCAAGAATGAAACCAAACCCATTTGAGGTGACGTGTCGTTATGTCGGTTTAGGTTTGACTGAAGAAACTGCTAAAGCCATAGCTTTTGACACGACTTTAACAGGATTTTTTGAACAAGCTTCTACAGAAGCTCCGCCAAGAGAGGTTGCAAAGTGGTTGGCCGGAGATGTCAGAAAACATTTGAAACAAAAAGGAGTCGTCATAGCAGAAACGAAACTAACACCTGATGCTTTGGCTAAAATCATAAATTCTGTGAGGGAAAAAGAGATACCGGCTTATGAAGGGAAGGATGTTTTGAGGAGAGTTATCTATGAGGGAGGAGATGTGACTTCATATTTAGGCAAAGTTGTTGTTACACAAGATAAAGGCGCTTTGAATAGATTGGTCATACAGGTCATACAGGATAATCCTGATACTGTGAGAGACATAAAGGCTGGAAATGAAGGAGCAATAAACTATTTAATGGGTCAGGTTAGAAAGAAAAGCAAGGCTGCAGACCCTTCTACAGTACTTGACATCTTGAGGGAAAAGCTAAATAAGTAAGGCTTAAATATTAACTACTTTATAATAATAAATGTGAATGGTATGGAAAAACCATTATTGTATGTACTGAACTGTGGCGGAACAATAGATATGGTTAAAGAGGAAACCGCTGATCTTCCTGACCAACCAATTAATTTTGAAGATGTTATTTATAGACGTATACCTCGAGATGCATTTGATATTGAAGTCGACAAACATTTTCTTAGGCAAGATAGTTCTGATGCAGTAATGGATGATTGGGTAAAAATTGCTAAAGAATGCGTTAAAGTTTTGACTAAATCTCAACCAGCTAGAGGCGTTTTGATTTCACATGGGACTGATAGTTTGTCTTTCACCGTAGATGCATTATCTTATATGGTACAACATTTAGACAGAACTGTAGCTGCAACCGGAGCACAAATTCCCCTAAGAAATAAAGATCAGACCTTGAATCTTAAAAGTGATGGCTTTACAAACTTACCTGAAGCCGCTTATGTTGCTACTTTTCCTGCGGAAGTTAAAGTCCCTGGAAACTCCGAATTCAGACAGTTGCAACAATCTGTTCTTGTCTTTAATTCAAAGGTTTTTGATACAAGAAACGTGAGAAAGGCTGATGCTGAAGCATTAGATGCATTTGAAAATGTTCATCATGGGCCACTCGGAATAGTTACACGAGAACATAATCAAAACGAGACGCCGAACAGTATAGTTGTGCATGACAGCGATCGTGTCCGTATAAAAGATTCTCCTGGCAAAATCGAGTTTGATGGTAACATTAATGGTGGGGTTGCTTCACCTCGCGAAGTTTACCCTGTAACAGATCCTGATGATTTAGCAAGTTATTTGAACACACCAAGAAAAAGAGGATTTGTCCTAAAAGCTTTGGGAACCGGTAATCTTCCTACGCGTGTCATTAAAGACAATAAAGGCAATGTAATTGGTTTTAAAGAAGGTTCTCTATTACCTGTAATTGAAGACGCTACATACAAAGGGAAATTGGTTGTTATCACAACACAACCTAGAAGTTATACAAAATTAATTGAGGGATACGAACTTGGTAAACACTTACAACTTGCTGGTGCAGTAACGTCAGGCGACATGGTAGCTGAACAAGCGTATGTTAGATTAAATTTTGTTTTGGCTCACATGAAAGAGTTAGAAGAATTTGCTAGCCAAGCTAGAATGGATGTTTTAGATTTTGCAAAGGCAATGTTTTGGGCAGGAGTAAAATTAGATCCAAATCCTGAAACTGACAGAGCTCTTAAGAAGCAACACAAGGAAAAAACTGGGGTGTCAGTTTACCCGACAGATAATTTGAGATATAATGCTTTCTCTAGAGCAGCACAACAAGTTGCTGAATTTCAAAGATTAGACAGATATTCTTAAATCTTCTTTATTTTAATTCTCTTTCAAGAATCTTTCTGACAACTGATGCATCCGCTCTTTTGCCAGATTTCTTAAGGACCTCACCCATCAAAAACTGCAAAGCCTTTTTATCTCCTTTCTTATAATTTTCTACAGCAGATTTGTGTTTCGAAAGTACCTTTTTAATTAAAACCTCTATTTCCTTGTCGGTTATTTTTGAATACCTCTTGATAGTCGCATCGATGTTCTTTGGTTTTTCAATGAACTCTCTTAAAACCATCTCTGCCCCACGATCAGATAAAATTGAAGTCTTAATTGCTTTCAAAATTTTTGAAAATACTTCAACAGATAATTTGGTCTGATTCAACTTCAAATCATTGTAATATAAAGTCTTTTTTAGAATGTTCATCCATGTGGCTGCAAATTTGGGATCAATATTTTTAATAAGTTTTTCATAGAATAGCGCGAGCTGCAAATCTCCTATTATGGCTGTAGCTAATTCCGGAGATATGCCAAATTCTTTTTTATATCTTTCGAACTTCTGGTGTGGAAGCTCTGGGAGGGTTCCTTGTACAAAATCTATCCAGGATCTGGCAATTTCAACTTTTGTAAGGTCTGGCTCAAAAATATAACCGTAATCTTCTTCAAGCTCTTTTTTCTCAAACTTATTGTGAC
>ASMQ01000006.1 GCA_000405245.1 Candidatus Aenigmarchaeum subterraneum SCGC AAA011-O16 | reverse complement strand
AAGGAGAATACAATCAAAAAGGTGCGACAGGTTTCGGAATAAGATTGCTGACAGACCTTCTAATCAATTGGGATAAGTATTAAACAGCTTTAAGATGTTCAGGATTAGCAATAACTTTCTTTTGCTTATTTCCATCGCTTATTTGAATAATATAGGCTCTTCCTCTCTGTCCAATGACTTTTCCAGTCAACCCATGGAACCTTCTGAAAGGCATTCCATTCAGAGAGCCTGACTCTATAGAAATTGCTACACTATCCCCTAGATTAAACCTTTTGACAAACTGGTTCACAGTCATCCTTGTGGTCTTTCTGAACTTTTCCCTTGTTTTATGTCTTCATAGTGATTTTTGTTTTAGGAGGACTTTTCATATACTGGCAATTCAATTCTTTCACAGTAGGGAAAGTTGTCTATGACAGAATGTTAAAGAAGGGAAAGGAAGTCTCAGTCTCTCTACATGTCAAGAACATGATGAGAGGAATGGAAAATGTTGTCGTAAAAGACACGATTCCTTCTGGTCTGCAACTAGCAAGAGGCTTCGAGACCATGAAACCATTGATAAGAAAAATAACTGGTGGAACAGAACTGGTTTGGAGAATAGGAAGCCTTAAGCCTCAGGAAGAAAGAGTTGTTCATTATACTTTAAGACCGACCGAAACCCACGGAAGCATACCTCTGCCATCAGCTGTGGCAAAAGCCACTTTCAAAGACAAGACAGTTTTGCGAAAATCAAATATTGTTATTTTGCATGGAGAAAAGGAAGGCATCAAAGTTTTGCCTGTAAAGGTTTCTGAGTAATTTTAAATATTCTCTAGTTCAATCTTTCTTTCAACCCGCGGTAACTCAGTCTGGTAGAGTGATCGGCTGTAGAACTTTGCTTTTGCATGGTTCACTAGCAATCGCTCAGAAACCGATATGTCGGGGGTTCAAATCCCTCCCGCGGGACATCAAACTTTAAATACCTTTAAACCACAATAGATTTTTGTCGCCGGTCATAGAGGAGTGGTAAGACCCGTTCCCATGTCGAACACGGAAGTGAATCGCTCCATCGATTTCGTTTGTACTGTCGAAAAGACGGGAAGGCGAGGACGCTGGCGACCCTTTTATGATTTTTATGGCAGAAAGATTCAAGATAATACCGACTTCTCATCTATTCCTTCTAAAAGACAATAAAATACTTCTTGCGCGACGTTTCAACACAGGATATGAAGACGGGAAGTATAGCGTTCCGGCAGGCCATCTCGACGGAAATGAAACATTCATGCAAGCTATGATAAGAGAAGCTAAAGAAGAAGCTGGGATTAATTTGAGACCAGAAGATTTGGAAGTAGTCCATGTAATGCATAGAAAACAACCTACGCATGAAAGAGTAGATTTCTTCATTTTAGCTAAGAAGTGGAAAGGCGAGCCCAAAATAATGGAACCTGACAAATGTGACGAGATGAGATGGGTTGAATTCGATAAACTTCCAAAAAATACAATCCCTTACATAAGACAGGCCATAAGCTGTTTTAGAAATAAAGTGTTTTACAGCGAGCAAGGTTGGTAAATTCTAAGCTTATTTAAATAAATCTAAGAAATATTCTACATTGTGGCTCGGTAGTATAGCGGTTAGTATGACGGTTTGTCGAATCGTCGACACGGGTTCGAATCCCGTCCGGGCCGCCTCATGTTTATGGCTATATTAAAGCTTGACAAGGGATTCGTGAAAGAGCTTTTAGAGATGAAAGCGATTTCAACACAAGGCTACAAGGGAATAAGCGGAGAAGAGCTAGAATTGACTCTACAAGAAAAAGAAGTCATAGTAGAGTTTCGTAAAGAAAAACACAAAAAGATACTTGAGATATCAGATGTCAACGGAACCTTCGCACTGGCGTTCGAGCTTAAAGAGGATAAAATCAATAAATTAAAAAGATTCATTGAAATGGGCCCGTAACTCAGCCTGGTAGAGTGGCAGCCTTTTATCTCAAGGATAAAAGATCCGACCAAAGATGAGGAAGCAAGCTGTAAGCCGAGGGTTCAAATCCCTCCGGGCCCACCACCATCGTCAGAGTAGCTCAGCTTGGTTAGAGTGCCGGTCTCATAAACCTATGAGATTTGAAAAAAGATGATAGAGTGAAATCCGGAGGTCGAGGGTTCAAATCCCTCCTCTGACACTATTCCCAATAACTTTTCAATTCATTATCTCTTAAAAATTTCAATTTCAAATAATTGATGAGATAGTATCTGAACGCAGTTTTTGTAAAACTTTTTCTGAATCTTCTATCAGAAATTGGCATATACATCCCTTTAATGAATTTTACTCTTCCGATTTTCCTTATTCTGTTTCCAAGATCAAAATCCTCTAAAAATTTCAATCTGAATGGGTATTTTTTAAGTATGCTCTTTCTTACAGCCATGTTTGTGCCACATATGCAAGGATAACGTAGCACTGAAGAGAGCTTAAGGAACCAATCGCCCCATAGCTTTAGATTCAATCTGAGAAGCCTGCTGCTTTTATAGGGAACAATAGCTCCGTATATGCAGATGTTCCCGTCCATATGCTTCGCTATTTTTTCTATCCAGTCTCTCGGAGGGATGGCATCAGCATCGCAATAAGCAACTATGTCTCCAGAGGCTGCTTTCCAACCGACATTTCTTGCATCTGCTATGCCCTTATTGTTGTCAAACACCATCTTGTTAGCATAATTTCTAGCAATCTTTACAGTCTTGTCTGTAGAATGCCCATCAACAACTATAATCTCTGGTTTTAATGTCTGACTTTCTAATGCCTTTAGACAAGTTTTAATGTAGCTCTCTTCATTCTTTGCGCACACCACAGTTGAAATCTTCATAGAATTAATTTATAAATTGAAGTTAATATAAACTGGACATGCCACAGTAGCTCAATGGTAGAGTGGCTGCCTTGTAAGCAGCAGGTTGGGAGTTCAAATCTCTCCTGTGGCTCTATTTTCCTTTAATGAAACGTAGAATATCGTTGGGTTTATATAGTCAGTTTTTAAACTATGTTGCTATGCTGCCGTCCATAAGCCTAGTAGTTGCGGCAAGGAATGAGGAAAAGGTCATTGCAAACTGCATTAAAAGCTTGTTAAATTTAGACTACCCTAAAGATAAGCTGGAGATCGCAGTTGCCATTGATGGCTCCACAGATAATACGTTAAAAATATGCAAGAAGTATAAGGATGAAATAGTTATTTCTGTCTCTGAACCAAAGAAAAATAAGGGAGACGCTCTGAATTCTGTTTTACCGAAATTGAGAGGCGAGATAGTTGGCTTTTTTGATGCAGACTGTATCGTCGATAAAAATTGTTTGAAGTATGTGGCCAAAAGATTCGAAGACAGGAAAGTCGCTGGCGTAGGTGGAGCATTGAAATCTTATAATGAAAACTCTAATTTTCTAACGCATGCAACTTCACTTGAAACAAGTTTTATTTCGTTTTTCGAATACGTTCTCAGTTCATTGGGTGCCAACTCACATTTTTTTGGAAAAAACATGTTCATCCGAAAGAAAATTTTGCAGAAGTTAGGTGGATTCGGTACTTATTCTTTCTTAGAAGATATAGAACTCTCTTTAAAAATGAAGAGAACAGGCCATAAAGTTGTATTGGAACCTAATGCATTAGCGTGGCATGAAGAACCTTCGTCATTGAAATCCTTTTTGAATCAAAGGTATAGGTGGGCAAGGGGTCTTGTACGACTACTCAAATTGAAGCAAATAAGAAGTCTTAAAGAATTCATATCCGATTCGGTTCACGGAGTGTACTTTTACGTCTCTCCCTTCGGACTCGTCGCAGGGACTATGATGGTGATATCCTTACTGCTAGGGTTACCTGCAGCTGTTTGGTTGCCTTTGGCATCATTATTTGTGTTGAGTTTGGGTCTTCTGGTAGCATCAATTATTTATTTTAAGAGGCCTTTGAAGAATTTGCTTTATCTTCCTCACTGGTTTGTTTTAAGCAATATTCAGATTGCACTTTTCTTCAAGGCTGTAATTGATGAAAGCATGGGCAAGGACATGGCGTGGTTCAAGGCAGAGAGGGATAGCACTAAGAACATTAGAATTGATGTCTGATTCTCTCATTGAAATGTTAATAATAAATGGTTGGAATATATAAGATGTTTTGTGGGGGCTATAGTCCAATGGCAGGACGGCTGGCTCCAGTCTGCAAACTGGAGCAATGAAAAAAAACATGAAGTTGCTCTGCGACTTCCTGTGTTTGATGATCGGAAGAATGGTCTTTGCGTTTATTGCAGGAAGAGACCAGCTGATGGGGGTTCAAGTCCCTCTGGCCCCACTATTTTCCCACGTTCTTTAGGCATCCGACATACTTGTTAGCGACAGCTAGAATTGCATTATAAATTTTTTCAGGGAAGTCTCCATACTCATTCATCCAATAATGCTCTTTCCTTTCTGCACCCCTTCCATATCTTGGAGTTTTGGCTATCTGGTCTGCCATTCCGTGCAAGGCCTCTTCAATCAAAGTGTCCAAAGCCTCAATATAGTCGTGGACAGAATCAACCTCGCCCAAGAACCAAGCTTTTGTTAGCGTTTCAAAATCTTCGCTCCCGAAGCAAACAACCCCAATTGCATAATCAGCTCTCGCATCCTTGTGCATCCATTCCAATCTTTTCTTATCGAGCGCAAGTTGGCGGTTTTTAAGGAAATCATTGAAAACCAAACTCTCCGCGCTGTAGTCCACTCCAGGCAGAATTATTTTCGGAACAGGGTCTGTTATTTTTCCAGGCTCTAGACGCTTTCTGAAAAAGGATACGCTTCTCAAGATATTTAGAACATTTTCATGCAAAATCCTTCCTCTGAAAGAATTGTAAGTTCTCACAGGCCATATGTCCATCGGGTAGTTGTAGGCATGTTCTCTGATGTCTTTTTCAACAATTTTGTAAACGTCTCTAATGAATTGTTTAGCTACTTGAATCCATCCGCCTAAGAAAATCTCCATGGATTCATCGTGTTTTATCTTCAACCTTTTACAAATCGCTTCACAGGTGTTGTGTGTCAATTCTTTAGAAGATCTGGTTTGCAGACTTTTTGCTAAATAGACCATGTTATTAAGCTCGGACCAGTAAGGATTTACTAACACTTCCATGTCGTTTCCCATAAATTAAATATTTTAATAGACTTAAAAAGCAATTTATACCATGCGCCGATAGTCTAATGGTAGGACCTCAGCCTTCCATTTTTCAGGAGAGAGCTGATGATCTGGGTTCAAATCCCAGTCGGCGCACATGTGATTTTATGATTATCAAATATTCTAGGAAGAGTTTAGCTAGAATCTGCAAAACGGCAACAAATCTCCTAAACAAAGGCATGCTGATTGTCTACCCAACGGACACAGTCTATGGCATCGGAGCAAATGCTACGAACAAAAAAGCTGTTGAAAAACTCTTCAAGATAAAACACCGGAGCAAAGAGAAATCGATATCTGTTTTAGTTTCTAGTTTCAGAATGCTTGAAAATTATGCTAAAATAAATCCAAAGCAAAGGAAATTTCTGGAAAAAAGACTTCCAGGAAAATATACATTCGTTTTAAAACCAAAAAGAAAGCTTCCTGTTTCTAAAAACAAAATAGGTTTCAGGATCCCGCACCACTGGTGCTATCTGATATCAAAGGAATTTGGAAGACCTATTACTACAACCTCAGCAAACCTCTCCGGAGAACCTATTCCAAAAACTATAAGAGAAATAAGGAAAACCTTTGGAGACGAAATTTCTCTTTATATAGATTCTGGGATCCTATCTGGAAAGCCCTCAAAAGTCATTGATATAACTTTTGAAAAACCTAAAGTTTTGAGGGAGTAGCATGAGATACAAAAAACAGGTTGAGAATAAGACCATAGCAAAGGAAAGAATAAAGATTCTGCAAGAAATGATAAAAACTAACCCGTCCTATGCTCAAAGATATAAAGAGCTTATAGACAAAATAGCAAAAAAATACAGGCTAGAATCTGAAAAGAAAAAGTTATAAAGGTTACAAACCCATGTGATTGGTATGATTGGTGATGTGTCACAACAAAGGCTTGTAGAAAAGCTGGCGGAAGAGCTCAAGAAAAAGGAGAGCCTAAAGCCGCCTCCATGGGCAGCTTACACCAAGACTGGGGTGTCTGTGGAAAGACCGCCGCAGCAACTTGATTGGTGGTATATGAGATCCGCTGCTATTCTTCGAAGGCTTTACTTTGATGGTCCTATCGGAGTTCAAAGATTGAGGACATATTTCGGAGGGAAAAGAAGAAGAGGTCACAAACCTGCTCATCACAGAAAGGCTGGTGGAAAAATAATAAGGCTTATGCTTCAACAATTGGAGAAAGAAAACCTGATAGCAAAGGTTGAAAAGCCTAAGAAGGGAAGAGTATTGACGCCAAAGGGGCAGAAGCTTTTGTACAAACTAATAAAGGTTTCAGGGGCTGGTTAAAATGGAAGAAATGTCAAACATGGAACAAGCAGCTGAAATGGAAGCTGTAAAGAAAAACATTTTAAGAAAAGTCTTGAACAGAGAAGCTTTGGAGAGACTTAGCAGGGTTAAATTAGCAAATCCCATGATGGCCATGCAATTGGAAATGTATTTGGTCCAGCTCTACCAAGCAGGGCAATTGAAGGAAACAATTGATGATAATAAACTGAAGCAGATTTTGGACGTTTTGGTTGAAAAAAGGAAAACAAAAATAAGCAGGCGATAATAATGAGACAGATTATTTATGAGGCTATGAGAGAACTAGCTTATGTTCCTGTGAACGTAGTTGAAGAAAAGAATATGCATGCTACGATCGTAAGATTGAATAGATTCTTGGAGGGACATGGTATTTACATGTGTTGATTTTATGGGCGCAACAAAGCATTTAGCAAAAAAATTAAGACTGATAGCCGCAAGAAAGAGAAGGGGTGCTCCGCGTTGGGCAGATTTGAAGAAATATTGGAAGCGGGCAAGGAGTAGAAGGGTTGAAGCTCCCAAAAAAAAGTACTGGAGAAGCAGCAAACTACAATTGTGATTTCATGGCAGAAGAGAAAGTTTTCACAGTTCCTTTGAGAGAAGTCTTTGATTCTCCAAGAACTTACAGGGCAAAAAAAGCCGTAAGGATTTTAAAAGATTTTTTAGCTAGGCATATTGATGCAGAAGAAGTGAAGATTGGAAATTCTATAAATTCTAAAATCTGGGAGAGTGGCATTCAGAAACCTCCTCGAAAATTAAGAATACATGTCATGCAAGAAGACAAGATCGCTTACGCTGAAATTCTTGGAGTCGAAATAAAACTTCCTTCCAAAACCGATTTGAAAGATAAAGAAAAGAAAAAGGAAGAAAAGGCAAAGAGGATACGAGAGGAAAGAAAGGAAAGGAGAAAGAAAACTATACAAGAAGAGATCAAAGAAGAATCAGGTAAAGGAAAAGTCGAGGAAGGCCCTGCAAAAGAAGAAAAGAAAGAGGAGAAAGTTGCTGAACAGGAGAAACAGACAGAAAAGGTTAGAGAGGTTCGAGAGGTCTAAGTTCTCTTTTCGGTTCAACCTGCTTCTCTAAAGAGTCTTCTCTATTATCCCAGTTTCCAGGCCATGGATTGTCGTCTTGTAAGGCCGCAGGTTCAGGCTGTAGACTATACAGTGTTAATTCTGTGTTAAAACCATTTCTGTATAACCACCGTTCTATAGCTTCTTTTCTAGGTCCTTCTCCGGGACCGTCAAAATTAGGATCAAAAACAGCTCCATCTCGTTTTGTTCTCCTGGTCATAATGCCTGCAATTTCGATGGCAGCGTATCGAGAAAAATCTACGCCACATCCTTTGCATGTTATCAAGTCTCCATTTGCTGCTCGAGTATATGTTTGTGCACAACTAGGACACTGATATAATGGTTTAAATTTTCCATTTCCAGAAGGATCAAAACCCAAGACATCCGTTTCAGTTTCGTGCCACTGTCTATTACTGGTCATGCGGCTTACACTTGATGAGCTTCCTTCGATACTCATTTGATCACTTAAAACTTGCTATTAAGATGTATAAACATATATTTAAGTCCTTCGGTTGAGGAATAAAATCCATGTTTAAGTTTTTGAAAGCGGATTTTTTGGGCGATATGAATATTGGGCTCTACGGTTTTGCTACTGATACATATTGCCTGCTAGGTTTCGAGCCGAATAAGAAATTAAAGTCAAAAATTAGGTCTATTCTTGATGTTAATTTGGTATTCACGAAACTTGTCGGAACAGAGTTTTTGGGAATATTTTCCAGCGGAAATTCGAACGGAATAGTCCTTCCAAACATTGTCGAAGATTACGAATTGCGACAATTGAAGAAACTCTTGAATCTGAACATCTCTGTTTTGAAGTCCAAAAGTACTGCCATAGGAAATTTGATTCTCTGCAATGACAAAGGGGCTTTGGTTTCTAACCTTCTTAAAAAATTCAAGAAAGAAATCGTTGATGCCTTGAATTGCGAGGTGTTATTTGGAAAAATAGATAAACAGGAGCTTGTCGGCTCTTCAGGCTTAGCTAATAATGTAGGATGTTTATGCCACCGTGACTCAAGTGAGAATGAGTTAAGTTTAATAGAAAGCTTATTAAAAGTTAAAGTAGATATAGGAACAATAAACTACGGAACACCATATATAAAGTCCGGAGCGGTTGTTAATAATAATGGGATAGTTTTGTCCTCGAGAACAACAGGTCCTGAGCTCGACAGGATATTCGGAACATTCCGTGATTAAATGAAAGAAAAAGAAGATGTTCAAAGAAAAGCGATTCAAATCTCAATGCTCCAGTCTAATTTGCAATTGATTCAAGAACGAGAGCAAATTATAGCAAGGCATTTGGATGAATTGAAAGGCACCAGGCTTGCTCTAGAAGACTTAAAGAAATTGAAGCTTGATAATGCTTTGATACCGATCGGTTCTGGGAATTTTATAAACGGAAAGCTGACAGATATCGAAAACATCATTGTCAGCGTCGGGGCAGGCATCGCTGTGAAAAAGAAAAGGGAAGACGCGCTTGAAATTATTGATTCTAGAGTCAAAGAGCTGCAGGACATCTTGGGCGAGCTTAATGATCAAGGTCAGAATGTCTTCGAGGAAATGCAGAGACTTCAAGAAGATTTAGAAAGAGCTCGTGTCTGAATTCTATTTCTAAGCCATATTTAAAAGTTGGATTTTATATAAAAATAGTGATTTGATGTTTGACTTTTTGAAGAAGAAGCTAAAGGAAGGGATTGAGAAAATAACCAAGAGCGTGAAGAAAGAAAAAGAAGAAGTATCCATAGAGAAGGTCGAGGAAGCTGTTGAAGAAGCCAGAGAGATAAAAGAAGAACGGAAGGAAGTAGAGCACAAAGAAGAAATCCTAAAAGAGAAAAGAGTCAAACTAACTCCTGAAGTCGAAGAAGCGATCGAGAAGCCTGAGTACAAACTAAAAGGAGAAAAGGAAAAACCAAAAGAAGGCTTTATTGCAAAAATTAGAAGGAAGATAACTGAAAAAGAGATTTCTGAGGATGATGTTAAAGACATTCTTTGGGATTTGCAGCTTAGTTTGATTGAGAGTGATGTTGCGACCGAAACAGCAGAAAAGATTGTTAATGATCTCAAGTCTAATCTTGTTGGCAAATCCATTAAGAAAGGCGAAGTTGAAAAGACTGTCAAAGAAAGCTTCAGAAAATCTATAGTTGATATTTTGAATGTCGATGAATTGGATTTTCTCAAAAAGGTTAAGTCCAAGAAACCTTTTTTGATATTGTTCCTAGGGTTTAACGGTTCCGGAAAGACAACAACTGTCGCAAGGATAGGTCATCTAT
The DNA here is from genome assembly GCA_000405245.1 of Candidatus Aenigmarchaeum subterraneum SCGC AAA011-O16. Taxonomy (GTDB): domain Archaea; phylum Aenigmatarchaeota; class Aenigmatarchaeia; order Aenigmatarchaeales; family Aenigmatarchaeaceae; genus Aenigmatarchaeum; species Aenigmatarchaeum subterraneum. The sequence goes on along the minus strand of ASMQ01000006.1, from coordinate 31,755 downwards.
TGCAGAAGCAGGGATTGAAATGCGTTTTCGCTGCGGCTGACACATGGCGAGCAGCTTCCATCGAACAGTTGGAAGAGCATGGAAGAAGGCTTGAAATAAACGTCATAAAACACAAATACGGAGCCGATCCTGCGGCTATTATTTTCGATTCTGTAAAGTATGCGGAGGCACATCACATAGATGTCGTTCTAGCTGACACTGCCGGTCGTAGCCATGCGAATGTAAATCTTATTGATGAACTGAAGAAGATAACTAGAGTGAACAAGCCGGATTTGAAAATTTTGGTTTTGGATGCTTTGACCGGGAATGACATTTACGACCAATGCAAAATGTTTAACGATGCTGTCGGAGTCGATGCTCTAATCATAACAAAAGCAGATGTCTACGAAAAGGGCGGAGCAGCCCTCTCCGCTTCTCACACGATAGGGAAGCCAACCCTCTTTCTCGGAGTAGGTCAAAATTACGAGGACCTAATAAAATTTGATCCTAAAAAAATAGCAGAAAATCTTTTAAGCTAACGTGCTTGTGGTATATTTAAATAACTATTTTGAGCTAATGTTTTCATGGAACCTAAAAAGATTACAAGAGCTACAAGATATGTTGCATTTGGTGCTGCAGTAACCTACGTACTCTCATTAGGTCTTATGGTTGCAAAATATGCGATTACTGGAGAATGGAATCCTGCCTATCCTGCCATAGCCGCAATGTCAACGGTTTCCGTAGCTGGCGCAATTGCAATGTATGGTGTGAGTAAATATTCTGTTAAAGCACTTGAAAGTCTATCTGAATTAAATAAAAGTCCTTAGTTTTACTTCGGAATTATGATTCCATCCAAATCCTCAAACTTCCCTTCTAAATAATACTTTCCTGTCAAAGCGCAAAGCAAAGCATCATATTCATCTTCATTTTTTCTATATTCTTTTGAAACATTCAAAATTATTTCCGTTGCTCTTGGAAAAACTTCTATCACTTTATACCCTCTTTCCCTTAAAACTGAAACCAAATGCTTAGCTCTATTTGCAAGCAGCTGCATGGTTGGAAAGGCTATGGACAAAGGCCTGAAACCCCTCTTCATTAATAGCTCTTCTGCATTCCTCCACGGAACAACTTGATTTCCCGTCTTAGGAACCCAGAAAGGAGCGTCTACAGCAATCAAATCAGGCTTTGTCTTCTTTATTTCTTTCAAAATATCCAAATCAGTGTGGAGTATTTTTGTTTCCGAGCCGTCTTCTGTCAACAAACAAAAGCCTGTCTGGTTTTCAGGCTTTCCAGCAAGGTCAATTCCTGCCACCTTCATAATCAATATTTAAAAGAGTTAAAGTTTAAGAGTTAGCTATGCTTGAAAAATTGAGCTCCGGGCTGAAGGAAGCTTTCAGAAAACTCACCGGAGCAGGTTACATAGATAAGAAGGTTTTGGACGAGGTAGCAAAAGATATACAAAAATCCCTTCTTGAGAGCGACGTCAATGTTAAGCTTGCTGTGGAGATAACCGAGAAAATCAAGAATCGCGCTTTGAATGAGAAACCGCTCTCAGGTTTCACTCCAAGAGATCATGTAATGAAGATTGTTTATGAAGAACTAGTCAGATTTGTCGGACAAAAACCTGAATTCGGCTTGAAGCCTTCAAAGATTCTTTTCATAGGTCTGTTCGGAGCAGGCAAAACGACTTCTATCGGGAAGCTGGCTAATTTTTATCAAAAGAAAGGTCTCCGCGTCGCTTTAATTGGTTGCGATGTCCACAGACCTGCTGCAATGGACCAGATTTCGCAGGTAGCTTCTCAAATCAATGTTCCGGCGTATGCTCCGAAAGATTTGAAAGATCCTGTTGAAATTGCGAAGAAAGGCTTGGAGCAATTCAAGAAATATGACATTTTGATTTTTGATTCCTCTGGAAGGGATGCTTTGGATAAAGAATTGGCAGATGAATTGAAAAGATTGGCTCTGCTTATTGATCCGCAGGAGGTCATTCTGGCCGTTCCTGCAGATTTAGGTCAAGCAGCAGGACCTCAAGCTTCAGAGTTCAAAAGGCTTGTAGGAGTAACCGGCGTCTTTCTCACAAAAATGGACGGAACGGCAAGAGGAGGCGGAGCACTCACTTCTTGTGCAGTAACAGGAGCTCCTATAAAATTCATTGGAGTCGGAGAGAAGCTAGATGCGATTGAACTTTTTGATCCTGAGAGATTTATTTCAAGATTAATCGGCTTGGGGGATATTCAAGGTTTGATGGAGAAAGCGAAAGAGATAGAAATCAAGAAAGAGACTGTCGAGAAGATTGTTGAAGGGAAATTCACAATGGACGAATTTTACGAACAACTGAAAGCAATGCAGAAAATGGGTTCCTTGAAATCTGTTCTGGATATGATGCCAGGCCTTCCTGTCAAAATTCCCAAGGAGTTTGACCCTTCCCAGCAAGAATCGAAGATGAAGAAATGGAAGTTTATGATTGAAAGCATGACAAAGAAAGAAAAGGAAAGTCCTAATCTTATTGATGCTTCTATGATCAAGCGTATTTCAAAAGGCTCCGGAACGTCTGAAAACGAGGTCAGAGAGCTTCTAAAGTTTTACGACCAATCCAAAAAGATGATGAAGATGATGGGCGGCGGGAGAGGCGGTTTGCTTTCAAAGTTCTCAAAAAAGTTCAGGGGATTTAGATGAAAGTAACATCAGGTGCAGTATTTTTTAAAAACGATAAAATGCTATTAGGCTTAAGAAGAATGTCAAAAAAGCTCTATCCAGGATTTTGGGATATAGTTGGTGGTCATGTTGAAGACGGCGAAACTTTAGAGCAAGCTTTGATTAGGGAAGTGATGGAAGAAATAGGAGTTAAAGTAACAAAATACAAAAAACTTGGATACTTTAAACAAAAACGTCCAAAGTATACCCATCATATTTATTCTGTTACTGCATGGAGAGGCAGGATTAGAAATATGGGAGAATTTCAGAGGTTGCGATGGTTTACTAAGGGAGAAATTAAGAGAATTAAAATAGGATTTGGATTGAAGAAATTCTTATTAGATTCTGTGAAATGAATGTTATGGAAAAATTAGAAAAGCTGATGGAAAACTATATCTGCGAGAACTGTTTGGGGCGCCAGTATTCCAGATTGTCCAGAGGTCTCACTAATTTTCAACGCGGAAGAATCTTGAAATTATTAGAAGAATCAAAAAATATAGGAAGGTGTTATGTTTGCAATGGATTCTTTGATGGCTTAGACAAATGGGTAGATAGGGCGGAAAGGAAATTGAAAAACATTGAATTTAACTCTCTGCTTGTCGGGACCAAACTTTCTAAAGATCTGATCGAAAGGGAGGAGAGACTATGGGAGAAAATTGGAATAGAAAACACTGAGCCGCTGAAAGCTGAAATCAACAGAGAAGTTGGTAAGAGACTTGGAGCATATTTCAAAAAGCCTGCGGAATTTAAAAATCCGGATATAGTTGTCATTCTTAATCTTGAGAAAAATGATGTCGAGGTTAAAATAAATCCCCTCTTCATTTCAGGTTATTATAAAAAACTGCAGAGAGGTTTCCCACAATCCAAATGGGGGACTCCAGGAAAATACAAGACTTCTATCGAAGAGATTATAGCAAAACCTATAGTAAAAGCTATGAGAGGCGAGAATCAGAAGCTCCACGGAGCAGGCAGGGAGGATGTTGATGCAAGATGCTTGGACTGGAGACCTTTTGTCATCGAGATTCTAAATGCCAAAAAGAGAAAAATAAATCTGAAGCAAATTGAGAGGTCAATTAAGAAAACTAGGAAAGTTGAAGTCAAGAATTTGAAATTTTCCACGATGGATGTCGTCAGAAAGATCAAGGATGCGAAGCCTGACAAAACCTATAGGGTTTTAATCGAATTTTCAGAACATGTCGGAAATAAAGACTTGAAGAAACTGAAGAATCTTGTGGGAATGATTCACCAACAGACTCCGGAGCGCGTCCTTCACAGAAGAGCTGACCTGTTAAGGAAGAGAGAGGTTAAAAGCATAAAATACAAAATTAAAAACAGAAAAGCAATCGAATTAGTTGTGAGAGGCTCTGCAGGTCTGTACATCAAAGAACTTGTCACCGGAGACAACAGTCGAACAAAACCTTCAGTCTCAGAACTTCTGGATGTCAAGGCGGTTCCAAAGGAACTGGACGTTATAAAAATCGAGAAAATAACTTTATAAAGATTCGATGCTTATGTATAAATGATTTTATGGGCAGACCTTCTTGGGATCAATACTTCATGGATATAACTAAATCGGTTGGAACAAGAGGAACATGCGATAGGGGAAGAAACGGAGCTGTCCTTGTTAAAGACAAAAGAATTCTTACCACAGGATATGTAGGTGCTCCGGCAGGCTTGCCTCATTGTGACGAGGTTGGGCACTTAATGGCTGATGTTATAGATTCTGATGGCAAAGTCTCCAAGCACTGCGTAAGGACGACTCATGCGGAGCAGAATGCAATTCTTCAAGCTGCGCTGCACGGAATTTCAACAGACGGTTCGACTTTGTATGTCAAATTCGAGCCTTGCTTCACTTGCGCTAAAATGATAATAAATGCCGGAGTCAAAAAGGTCGTTTGCGAGAGACAATATCATGCTGCAGAGATGACAAGAAAATTCTTCAAAGATGCTGGTGTGGACTTAGTGGTTCTAAATAATGAAGTGGAGAACTATCCGAACCAGTGATCATCCTAGAATTTTTCTCATTATCAAATCAATCTGGTTCTCTAACGCCTTTACATTGCCGTTGTTGTCTAGTTTGTAGTCAGCCATTTTGACAACCTCTCCCAAACCCTTTTTTTCTACATCACCCCTGTCCCTTTCAAAGAAATTTTTTCTATTGACGTTAGGATCCTCCATCGTTCTTCTCTTCAACCTCACCTCTGGGTCGGCTTCGACATATATTAAATAAAACTTTTTGAACTCGTTCCTGAAAGCCTTCACCTCTTCCTTGCTTCTGAAACCGTCCACCGCAATCCTTGTAGAGTTTTGCATTTTAATGTGCTTTATCAAGAGGTCGGCCAGAATGCCTTTGTTTCCTGTTTCTTCTCTTAGCCTGTTTCCTACCCTAGACATTATTTCCTTCTGCTCCTCCATCGATTTGTCTTTTAGCAGATTTCTTTTCTCCGCCTCATGCTTGAGCATGTCAGAAAAAACCACAAAAACAAAATTATATTTTTTTAAATATTTTGCAACCGTGGATTTGCCGGTACCAGCAAAACCAGTCAGTCCGATTACAAGCATAATAGATATAAGAATTAGATTTATAAATCTTAGAGAGCAAGTTGAAGCAGGTGTTGTAATGGTTGCAAAATCCCATGGCCCTAGACATAAAACAAGGGAAAAGTTCAGAAAGACCACAAGGATGACTGTGAACCAGTTTGTCAAAAGGTTTAATCTAGGGGATAGTGTAGCAATTTCTATAGAGTCAGGCTCTCTGAATGGAATGCCTTTCAGAAGGTTCCATGGGTTGACTGGAAAAGTCATTGGACAGAGAGGAAGAGCCTATATTATTCAAATAAGCGATGGAAATAAGCAAAAGAAAGTTATTGCTAATCCTGAACATCTTAAAGCTGTTTAATACTTATCCCAATTGATTAGAAGGTCTGTCAGCAATCTTATTCCGAAACCTGTCGCACCTTTTTGATTGTATTCTCCTTCTTTCTCCCACCAAGCTGTTCCCGCAATATCCAAATGAGCCCACGGAGTGTGCTCTATGAAATTGGAAAGAAAGGAAGCGCCGTTTATCGTTCCAGGTCCAGGCACACCTGCCGGAGAAGAGTTTCTAACATCAGCAACTTCACTCTTGACCAAATCTTTATAGTCTTCGTTCAAAGGCAGAGGCCAAACGTTTTCTGAAGTCGCTTCAGCAGCCTTTCTTATTTTCTCCATTAGATTAGGATCATTCCCTAAAAGAGCTGCAGTATAATAACCTAAAGCCATTATGACAGCTCCGGTCAATGTTGCTAGATCAATGATTGCGTCAGGCTGGTAAGTTTTCTCAGTATAGCTTAATGCGTCAGCTAAAACCAATCTTCCTTCAGCATCTGTATTCATTATCTCTATCGTCTTGCCGTTGTATGCTTTTACAACATCTCTTGGCTTCGAAGCATTCCCTCCAGGCATGTTTTCCGTGCAAGGCATGACTCCTATCAGTCTTATCGGGATATTCAATTTGGAAGCAATATTCATCAAGCCTAGGACAGTGACTGCTCCGGCTTTGTCAGATTTCATTTCCTGCATGTGTTCTGTAGTTTTCAAATCTAGACCTCCACTGTCAAAGGTTATTCCCTTTCCCACAACAGCTATTGTAGCTTTTGGTCCAGGAGGATTATGCTCTAGAATTATTAGCTTTGGTTCTTTCGCGCTCCCCAAGCTGACAGAGAGAAGAGAGTTCATGCCCATGCTTTTCATTTCTTCTTTCCCGAAAACAGTTATTCTCAATCCGTTTTCTTGAGCGACTCTTCTAGATTCTTCTGCAAGTCTCTCCGGAGTAATCTCGTTTGCAGGGGAATTAACAATATCTCTCACGACATTAACTGTCTCAGCTATGATTGAAGCCACGTCAGCCGCACTTTTGCAAGCTTCGAAGTTTTCCTGCTCGATAATTGTTAAGGATTCAACTGTCTTTGGTATGTCCGAAGTTTTGTATTTTGTGAATTGGTAAAGTCCTAGAGTTGTCCCTTCGACTACAGCTCTTGTCCTCTTTTGAATGGTTGTGTCGGGAATCTGTATTGTTTGCAGGATTGTAGAGAACTCTCTCAACCCCAAATCTCTGACGTATTTTGCCGCGACTCCGGAAACCCTTCTCAGCCTTTCTAGATTTAATTTGCTTTCCTCTCCTAGTCCGACTAAAAGTATTCTTTCCGATCTCAATTTCTCTAAAGTGTGAATCAAATACAATTGCTTGTACTCCCCTTNAAAAACCTTTTCACTCATCAGCTTTTCTACTATTCCATGCAAATGGTGGTTCAATTCCTCTTTGAGTCCGCCAAGAACTTCATTCTTGAAAAATCCTATGCATAGAACTTCAGTCTTGTACTCCAAAGGATTGTAGTTAGAAACAAGTACTCTCATGTCATCAATATTACTTCCGTTATTTATAATGTTTTTGAAACAAAACTCCCATCTTCTTTGTATTCAAGTTTATAAAAATAAGGTTTCGCGCCCACTCCGGAGATTATTACAATCTTTTCCATTCCTAATTCTTTCGCAATTCTCTCAGCTTCATTCAATAGCATCTTTCCATATCCTTTGTGTTGAAGTTCAAAATCAGGCTTGGCTCCTATCGGAACTGCCGGGCCGTAAGTGTGAATTTCCCTGATTAAAGCTGTCCTCTCATTAATTTCAGGCCTGAATGGTTTGAAAGGAATTCTTAGCCGGAGTAGACTTATCAGAATGTCATTCTCCATGTCTTCAAGACTCAAAAATATTTCCTTTCCGTTCGAAGCTTCATAATCCAACCTGCAAAGCTCAACTCTATTTTCATTGATCTTCTTTCCTTTCAACAAACTATGCCCAGCCTCTCTGCATCTTATGCATTGGCATTTCAATCCAGCCTCTTTCATTCTTTTATGCACCTCGTCTCTCAAATGGGAATTCTTGCATGAAGACGCAATGTACTCTGCAGGTATGTCCCTCATTATCTTCATTATTCTCGTGTATCTTGGGATGACTTGCTTGATTTTTATTAAAAGCTCGATTATCTGCTCCGCGTCATAAGGTTGGTATTCTCCGTTTTTGTATAGGGTTTCTAGTTCCGTTCCTTGGACAACGAAAGTGGGGTAGATTTTTAATTGATCTGGCCTGAATCTTGAATCGTTGAAAAGCAGTTTGAAATTCTCTAAATCCTTCTCTGGAGAAGAGCCCGGAAGACCTAGCATCATGTGGTAGCCGATTTTGAAAGAAGAGTCTCTTAAATTCTGAGTCCCTTTCACAACATCTTCAATCGTGTGCCCTCTCTTTGTGATTTCGTATGTTTTGTCATCCAAAAGCTGGACGCCCAATTCAACTCGAGTGCATCCAAATTCTAATAAGCGATCTATTATTTTTGGAGTGCACCAGTCAGGTCTATTCTCTATACAGAGACCGACGCATCTGTTCTTCGCTGTCTCGTTATTCTTTTTTGCTGATTCCAAATCCGGAGAAACAAAACCATTCATTCCGTCATAGCAACCTTTGATGAATTCGTATTGATATGTTGGCGGATAAGAAGAGAATGTTCCGCCCATTACTAAAAGTTCTATCTTGTCAGTCGAATGCCCCATTGCCTCAAAAGCTTTCACTCTGACTTGTATTTGCTGGAAAGGATCCCAGTTCACCTGTTGCGCTCTCAAGACTTGCGGAGACTTTTCCGTATAACTTTTCGGTGTGTTTTTAGTTTCTAAAGGACAATAAATGCAAGAATAAGGACAGCTGTTTAACGGACGGGTTATAACTGTCAAAGGAGCTACTCCGGAGATTGTTCTTGCTATCTTTCTCATAAGATTTTAATAGACTTGAATTGTATTTAATCCTTGCGCGGAGGTGGAAGAGCCAGGTCAAATTCGCAAGGTTGAGGGCCTTGTCCCTTAGTGGGTTCGCAGGTTCAAATCCTGCCCTCCGCACCAATTTTGTAGAATAGTCGCATACTTTAGGATTTAAAATAATAAAAAATTTATTCTATAATTGTTATTACATCACGACAGTCATTCAATTTCTCAATATTGTTAAAAAACCCTTCTGGATAAAGTGCTTCTATAAAAACACAAATCTTATGTTTTTGAGAAGCACCAAATGTCGCCATTGTTATTTCCTTTACACCTTTACTGGAGTCTACTTTAACAGAATTCGTTGAATAATTAAATTCCAAAAATTTTCTATTATCACCTAAAGGAATATCAGTTATGTAAACATTAACATCTCTATTATCATAATTATCAATAACGTGAAGTTGTATAGAAAATGTTTTATTAGATTGATATTTCCCTTGAAGATTTGGGAAGCTATAATCAAAATCGGAACCTAAGCCCAAATAAATATGCATATTGTGATAAATTTCGTTTGATATTATAGGGGTAAAGGAAAGCACTAATAGTAATACGGTAATCTCAATCAACTTCGCAAAACATGGATGGTTTTTAAAAAATTTTTTATATACAGATGAAGATGTCCATTTTTCCTTTATATAATTATATGCATCTATAGCATTTTTAACATCTTTAAATTCCATCCCCGATTACCTTGAAGAAGCTATAGTTACAGTTAACTTTTCGGTATCGAGTGCAGTACCAGTAATATCCTTGAGAATAACTACTATTTCATAATCTCCACCTTCACATACTTGATTGTTAAAATAGTAGGGGTCTGGCACATAAGCATTTGTAAACAATTCTTTATTTTCTCCTGGAGGAAAAGAGGCTAATTGGGAAGGGGAATTTATTTGAAAACATGTATTATTATACTTAAATTCTATAGATGGAGAAAAGGTAAGTTTTGTCGGATTACTTATTCTATAAAAGATTTTAAAATCTTGGCCCGCAATTACTGATTGAGGTTCTGCCCGCACAGTTATTAATTCTGGATATGAATTCAACAGATTTGTGCAACCCGATATAAAAACTATGCTTAAAACAGCTAACACAGGAAGATATGAGATTTTCAAGCGTTTCACCTTAATGTAATAGAGGATTTTAGCTTTTAAATGTTAGGTATTTTTAAAACTTCGAATCTGACTGTTCTGCACTATTGAAATTCAGGTAATATCATTGAAATAAATTTCTCTAGTTAAAACAAATAAAGAAAGTGCTAAAACAATAAAGCTTAAACCTAATCTCTCATAAAAATTAAATATTGAGAGAAGGTCCTGAAGTATGAATAATATTGATCCGGCTATAAGACCACCGGCTATTATTTCTTCATAAAATATTTTGGAAAAAGTCAATTTGCCAAAACCCTCTTTATTTATTTTTAGAGATTCTCTGCGCAGTTTTACAGGTACTAAAATTCTTCTTTTAAATTTTTCCGTTGCAGGTACTATTGCAGGTAAAATTTTCTCCTTTAAGAACATTAAATTTTGGAACGCGGGTAAACCTTTCGCTTTTTCTTCCCCTACTTGTTTTTTATCCCAATCATAAGCTTCCTGAAATATTTTTTCAGCCTCTTTAAACTTTTCTTGAAATCTTAGAGATAGACCTAGATTGTTTAAATTTCTACCTCGATTTGTATCACCTTCTTTTTTTAATAATGCTCTGAAAATTTTTTCAGCCGATTTGAAATTCCAAGTACCTATAAGACTAAGACCTATGGCATTACATTCCTCAGAGTTATAGTTACCTTTTTCTATTTTCTTAATAAACACATCAATATCTTGAACCATTTAACTCATTCTTCCTTCTCTTCCATTCTCTTGAAAGGCTTTCCTCCATAGAATCTAGACAAAGTCTCAGAATGCGGTTTATTCTCTTCAATATACGTTCCCAGTTTTTTAACCAACTGAACCTGCTCTTTCTCTTTGTAAGTTACAGTCCTTTCCCCAGCTTTCCCTGAATAATCTGTAGTTTGAATTGTAGATTTCGTGTCAGAATCCATGGAAACCATTTGGTCAACAGACAAACGAGTATCAGCCAGACAAGACCAAGTCAGATTCGCGTCAGTTATGTCTGATAAAGCTAGATCGCTCTTGCACAGATGAGCCCACATGAGATTGCTTCTTTTGAAAACCGTGCCCTCGAAAAACGCCCCTTGCATGTTTGCCCATTCCAAATCCGCACCAGTAAAGTTTGCTTTCTTAAGGTTTGCTCCCTTGAAAACGCATCTGACTAGGATAGCGTTAGTAAAATCAGCTCCTGTCAAGTCTGAATTGGAGAAATCCGAGTTTGTCAAATCAGAATCCCGGAGAATTACGTCTTTCAGACTAAGAAAACTAAGGTCTGTATTGCTGATGTCTGTTCCGGAGAAGTCTCTTACCCCATTTCTATATCTATCCACAAGCTCATTCAAAGTTATTCTCTTTCTTATGATAACACCACTACTTTCTTTTTACTTGACTCTATAAAAATCTATATAGATTGTCGATTTCTAAACCGTTGGTACACGGCTTTACATAATAAGTAGCTTCTACCCAAAAAGTCAAAAAGATGTCTAAATATTCTTCTGGCGTGTACGAGTTAAGCTTAAATAGTTTCAGTTTCTATAGTTTGTAACGTCCATAAAGTACGAAAAGTAATACGTGGGGGTAATTTCATATGTCTGAGGAAAATGAGATTTTGAAGAAGTTGGTGGTGGAAGAGAAGGATATAACAAAGGAGATGGAAAGGCTCGTCGAAGAAGCACAGAAACACTTCAGGATTGAAAAGCCTTCCGGTAGAATCATATTTCAAGACTTCGGTTCGTTGAGCGACAAGCAGAGAATCGCCACTATATTGCTTGGAAAATATTTCGCGCACCGATTAAATCTTATAGAATCTCCATCGCTGAGTATCTCTGAAACAGCCAACGAACTCGGTAGGCCAATGACGGCTCTTTCAGGGAGTATGAGAGAGCTCGTGACAAAGGGTTATGTGGAATATCTTCCAGGAAAGAAGTACCGTGTAGCGTATCATAGGATAAAGGAGATGTTTGAGGACATCTTGAGCACAAGACGCAAAAAATGAGTGGTTATATGGATGAAGCGGTAAAACGGATCTTGGATGACCATGAAAATAGACTGGAAAAACTAGAGGGAACAGAGTATAGAGCCAAGAAAACATCCAAAGGCAAAAGCATCATGGATCTTTTGATTGAAATAAAAGATGAAGACTTCTTTTCAAAGAAGAGAACGCCTAAAGAAATATTGCACAGGTTCTCAGAGAAAGGACATACATACAAAAGAACACAGAGTTTGACTGCGCCTCTACAGAGAGCTACGAAAAAAGGACTAATCCATAGAGAAAAGGTTAATGATGAGTGGATGTATTATGTCTGATCCTCTAGACAAATTCATAGTCAATGAAGACGAAAGACCCGATATCGATCTTCTAGTTTCTATAGTAGATGGTTATTTCCGATTTACCAAAAATGGTCATATGTTGTTCGAGAAGAATTTTCATAAGCTCTCTGAATCAAAGAAGATTATGATATTTCTTCTCGGGAGGAAGATAATAAAAATAAAGAATCTTGTTCCAGATTTCAAGGAAGAGATAAAGCCAAAAGAAATATCCGATATCACTGGTATAAAGCGGAAAAACGTAACCAGCCGTCTTTCCACCGAACTTAGTGGAATAACCAAAAGTCTCACAGGAGCACATTATATACCCAATTATAATCTGTATAAATGTGAGGAGTTGATGAAGGTTGACGACAGCAAACGAAGCAATTGAACTTTTGTGGAAGAAGGATTACTTCCGACCCCCTAGTTATAGAAGCACCAAAGATATAGAAACGAAAGCGTCTAAGGATTATGGTTGTACATACCCAAATTGGAATACTCTATTATCTCGAGCTTTGTTTCTAAGAAAAACAAAGAAAGGTTGGATACAGAAGGCAGAGCCGCAAAAAAATAACGAAATAAAGATTGTGCTAATAGAAGAAGGCAGGCCAAGAGAAGCAACGAAAACGTTCGAGGAAATAGTTAATAGTTTCACAGGACCAGTTTATATATCAGATCCTTATTTTACTAGAGAGTCTATGGATCTTCTAGAAAAAGTACCCTCTAGTGAGATAAGATTTCTCTTTCATAAAGTCCAGACAAAACTTTCTCAGCGTGAAATAGAGGATTTCAAGAAAGAAAATTCTCATATAAAATTAAAGCAATACCCCAATGATCATCTTCACGATAGATATATTCTCTCCAACGACAAAATGCTAATCATAGGACATGGTCTAAGCCTAAGAAACAAAGAGACTTTCATAATCGAGCTTAAAGATGATATTGCCAAAGACTTGAGGTTCGGCTTGCTACAGACCTTTGATAGAAGATGGCAAATATCTTCGGATGTTTAATTGGTTTTTTTACATCTCCAAAAACTTCCAACCTTTCGTAGTTGCTTCGCCAAAGCCTTGATACACAAAATATTTAAATAGATGACTCTGAATTAGAATAGTAAAGGTGTCTTATTGTTAGATAAATCTAGAATCCCTCAACATGTGGCCGTTATTTTGGATGGCAATCGCAGGCTAGCCAAAAGGCTGATGAAAAGACCTTGGAAGGGGCATGAATGGGGCTCTAGAAAAGTAACAGATTTCCTGAGATGGTGCAGGGATTTGGGAATAAAATACGCTACCCTCTATTCCTTCTCCATACAAAATTTTGCAAGACCTAAAAAGGAATTCAACTTTTTGATGAAACTGTTCAAGAAAGAGGCTTTGGCTGTTCTTGACAAAAAGCATGATGCCCACAAATACAAGGTCAGGATAAGGGCAATAGGAAGAATACACCTTCTCCCGAAGGATGTGCAAGAAGCCATAAGAAAAGCTGAAGAGGCTACGAAAAATTATAAAAATTATTTTGTCAATATAGCAGTTGCTTACGGAGGACAAGAGGAAATAACAGATGCTGTAAAGGAGATAGCAAAGAACGTCTCCGGAGGTTTGATTGGACCGGAGAATGTAAATGAGGAATTGATAAGGCATTCTCTTTATACTGACGGAACGCCCTATCCAGATTTGATAATCAGGACGGGCGGAGAGCAGAGAATATCAAATTTCCTTTTATGGCAAGGAGCTTATTCCGAACTCGCTTTTGTCAAGAAGATGTGGCCTGAATTCACAAAAAGGGATTTCGTAAAAGTTCTTGAAGACTACCAGAATAGAGAGAGAAGATTCGGCCGCTAGCCTATAGTTTCCTTTATCTTGTTGTAAATCATTTCCGGTCCCAGAGTGTCGACCAAATGACTAATTCTCGGTCCTTTGTCTATGCCCAGAATTATCCCGTAAAGAATCTTGAAAACATTCTTATCACTGACATTGTTCTTTTTGGAGATTTCAAAGACTTTAGACAAAAACTCGTCCCCGCTTGGTTTCTTTTTCAGGACAGCTTGGATCTCCGCTAGGACCTTTTTGTCATTCTCGCTGATTTTCACTATCTTTGGCTTCTCCGCACCCATGACCTCAAGCCAGTTTGAAACATACTCGACTCTTTTCCTCAACTGCTTCTCGCCTTCCTTTGAAAGCTCTTCTATGTGGCCAGTTTGTCGCAGAAGGTATTTTACTGTTTCAAACTTTTTTTCAAAATTTATAGGCAAGACTTTAATCAGATTGACAAGAACATCGTAAGGAACTTTCATATTTTCTGCTCCGGGCGGGTTCAAGAAATGGACGTATTCAAAAAGCCTTTTAAGATGCTTCAATTCCTTCTCATTCCCGACAAGTTCTCTCCCGAAGTAAATCCTCTCCAGTCTGTCGACCTCATCCATGTAAACTTTGATGTCCCTTTCAGAAATCTCTCTTGTCCCTACAAACCTTTTGTACATTAGCAATCGGATGGACTCCGGAGAGCCGTATCTCAACCAGTCCTGCGGAGTGAAGACATTCCCCACGCTTTTTGACATCTTCTTCCCTCCTTTTTCCAAAAACAATTCGTAAACAAGATGAACAGGAGGCTCGAACTTCAGAAGCTGTCTATCAATCTCATCATTCACCTTAACAGAATCTATGAGCTCTTTCCCCAAAGCTTCAAAAACAATTTTCAACGCATCCCATCTGGCAGCAAACTCGCATTTCCAAGAAAGCTTCCCATTCCCGTTAAAGTAGGAAGCTTCGCCTTGGCATCCGCATCCTTTCGCAATAATTTCCTTCCCAGTATTTTTGTTTGTCCCTAAAAATTCTTGGTCGCATTTGTAGACAACTTTGTGTTCTTTCGGTAAAACCTTGACGACTCGGGTCGTGTAAATCCTTCCGCATTTTTCACAGACAGGAAAATAGACTGTTGTCAAATCCTGTCCGAGCATGTCTTTGATAATTTTCTTCACTTTGTCAGAATTTATCAAAAGAGTTTCTATCTGCTGGTTCAACAGGCCTTCTCTATAGGTTTCAGCTCCAGACATAAGCGTATACTTTAATCCGATTTTGTCCAAAGCATCCTGCAGCAAAGAGGTCATGTGCTCTCCGTAGCTTTCATGACAATTGAAAGGATCCTTTATGTCTGTCACAGGCTTCCCTATTTCTTTTTCCAGAGAATTAGGAAAATCCAAAGGAACCTTTCTCAATCCGTCCCTGTCATCAGAGAAAGCTATTAACTCAGATTTCATCCCAGCATCTTCCAAAGCCAAAGCTATCCCATAGCTTCTTATCGGATCGCTGGCGCTCCCGAGATGAGGGATGCCGCTTGCTCCAAGTCCAGACTCAGTTCTGAAATTTTTTATGCCTCTGTTCAGCTTTTTTTCCCTTTCTATAATCTCTCTAGCAGTTGTGTCTGCCCAGAACAAATCTTCCATAATATCAAATAATAATGACTGTTTATATCTTTATCCTACCGATTAATGATAGATTTAAATCCTTTACTGTTTTAGTAACTAAAAGATATTATGGTGAGTTTACAAAACCAACAGGAGCTTGGATTTGAAGAGCCGCAATTTGGGCCTGAAATTGAAGTTCAAGTTACCTATAGGCAAGAACCAGAAGTTTGGAGGGTAGCTGAAGATTTTTTGAAGTTTGATAATGATGAATATGTAAGACCTCGTGTTTTGGGAACTACCGCTATGGGTCTAAGCTCATTCGAAGCTATTCATCGTGTTCATAAACATTTTGGTAGCAATACAACAACTAAACCTCCTTATAAAAGACTCCTTCCTTTGAGTGTCTATATTGCAGCTACACAACCTGAACATAGAAATTTATTTGATGGCATGATAGGCGATAGTCTAATTGACGGTTTTGTCAGAAAAGTAGGTGTAAAAACTAAGTATGGTGAAGAAACACCAGAGGCTTATTATGGTGAAGGAATTCTTACAACGAAGCAAGAAGGCAAAGTTCAATTGGTTGGTTCTTCAAGAATGTGGAGATTGAAAGAAGAACCATTAAACGGCGAAGTTAGACATTTGGATGAAGAAACTTTTTGGCCCGCGCGTGAAGGAAGAAAAGTAGAAAGAGATACCTATCTTCATCCTTACAATCTTGACGGTGATTATGCTGTTGTTGTGGCTGTGGATGCGATTCTCCCACGGCATAGTATGAGTATCATTTATGGCCAAAAAGGATTAGTGGTTTCAGATTCCACTGCAAATTTTCGTGTTGGTGAAAGAATCGCCTAAGATTTTATTCCGAGAAGCTTAGCTGCGTTCAAGTGAAGAATATTTTCTTTATCGTTCTGAGAAATATCTGCATTCTTTACTGTTTCGGTAGCGCTGCTCATTGGATAATCCCAGACAACAGGATGGTCAGAACCGAAAAGTATGCGCTCAGAACCCAGGTATTCGATTGCTCTTTCTAACAACTTCATTCCTATAAGCTCCTCTGATCTTAACGCAGATAAATCGACATGCATGTTGCGGTTCGCTTCTGTGACTGTCATCATTTCTTTAAACCACACTCCATGTGGATAGCTTCCCATGTGCGCAGCTACGATTGGAATTTCAGGAAAACTTTTTGCAACATCGTCAAGATAAAGAGGATTGCAATATTTTATGAGACCGGGAGGATCTTCTCCGCCTGTATGAATAAGGATAGGAATTTTTAGTCTTCTCACTTCTTCGTATAGAGGATAGACTTCCGTATCATTCGGATAGAAATGCTGGAACGGCTGGATAAGTTTCAAGCCTCTCAGTCCAAGATCTTCTACCGCCCTTCTCAATTTTTCTACTGCCTTCTCAACAGAGCCTTTTGTCAAAACACTTTTTCCGTATATCAGTTCTGTGGGACACACGCTTGCAAATCCTATGAATTTGTCAGGATGCATTTTAACTAATGCAGCGACCTCTTCGTTTGTGACGTTCAACAAAGGCAGATCAACATTGCAGTGTACAGCAAGCACGACAGCTTTGTCAACGCCCCCTCTCCGCATTTCATTCAACAATCCCTGAGCAGAAAGATCGAGAGAAGTATACCATCTGATTGCTTCATTCTCTTTCATTCTTTCAAGAATAGGAAGCGTTGCTTTCAATCTCTCCGGAGTTGTCGGATGCACGTGAAAATCTATTATCATTCTCATCTCCTCAATGGAAAATATAGGACGTTGAAGTCTTCCAGATCGCCCTTAACATCATCTATATCTCTAGGACCACCTATTTGAACATGTTGCGGCAAAAATCCTGCATATTTAAAACCGACCCGGAGCAAAGATTTTGTTGCTCCGATGTTGCACGCTCTTGATTCGCTGTAAATGATATCCGGATGGTTGCTTAAAATTTCTTTCATCGCCAAGTACGTGCAAGCTTGCTGGACCCCTCTTCTCCTGTATTCTTCTCTTGTTGCTAAATCGCTTACCTCATAAAGTTCCAGCTCCCCTATAGAAGTCGGAAGGGTTGCCTGCTCCGCGACAGACAAGGATATTATTCTGTTTTTGTCTCTCGCAACAGCGACAACAGAGTTTTCCATGACAGCTCTTATGTTCTCTCTTGTGGGTTCATACCACATCACAAGTCTCTTATCTCTATCATAGGCTAGTCTAAAAATTTCTGCTATGCCATCAATATCCTGATTGCTGAAGCTTCTTAAAATTTCAATTTCATATTCAGGAACTCTTTGTATGGGATCTGAAGAAACCACCAGACCTGAAATCATCTCTAACAGAATTCTATCCTCCTCATCCGTAACTTTTCTAGGGTGCATGCGTCTTCCGTCATTTCTTCCTAAATAGACTAAATCTGTTCCAGGGTTTACCGATATCCGTGCTTCCTCGTATGGGATTCTCAATCCTCTTCTTGCTAAAGCTCTTAGTGAAATCCTAGTTGCATCATGATCTCTAGCAATTCTCTCAGAGGTTGCCATTGCTTCCTTGGCGAGACTTACATCCTCTAAGACAGGGACTGTTCCGCTATTTGTTACCCATCCCTTAACTCTAGAATTAGTGCTATCAAAATCTATTTCCAATCCGCCTATGCTACCGGTATTTTGATTTGACATGTATATTGACCTCTGTAGATAATCTGAAAATCAGAAACCTAGTGAAAAACTAGGATGACTGAGGCTTCTCGTCTTTAGCTAAAGAAAGAATAACTTTAACTCCATACGAGTCGTCTCTTCCTCTAGATCGAGTATCACGTAAAACTACATGCGGCCATTCTGGAGGAGAAAATTCCTGTCCCTCTTCAACAACTTTAACACCATTAGCATGATAACTGCCTGGTTCAAGCTCTTGCAGTTGCCAGCTTAGAGATCTAAACTGTTCCGGAGTAAACCCTGTTTCTCTACCTTCCATTGAATAGAGCTCTCTTTGCACTGTTTGTACTAAACCGTAATTGATGCTAAGTCTAGCTCCGTTTACTGCGACTGCTACTGCTCCATCAAATAAAATTCTGTCAGCCATTTTCACTCACTAATCCAGATTGAATCGGAAGGCTATTTAAAGTTTTCGTACAAAATTTCCAATCTATTACGATAAACGTAATATTTATATACTTTATCGAACAAAATGTGCGATATGAAAGCACTCGATTACAGGATACTAAAGGAACTCGAAAATGATGCTAAAGCATCAAATGTTGTAATTGCTAAGAAATTGAAGGTTTCAGAAGGTACAGTGAGAAAAAGAATTCAGGAAATGATAAAGTCAAATATTATCAGAAGATTTACAGTCGAGTTGTCTACAAAAGCAGGCTTCACAGCTTTCGTTTTGGCAAGGAGCCAGACTCAAATTCAATCTTCTGTAATTGCTAGCAAAGTGAGAAAGATAGAAGATGTAAAAAGCGTTTACCAAACCGCAGGCGAATACGATTTTGTGATTGAAGTTGTCACCTCGTCTCCGGAGAAGTTCAACGAGACGATAGAAAAGATAAGGTCTGTTCAAGGCATAACGCAGACTGAAAGCCTCACTGTATTGAAAATCGATTAGAAATGTATTTATATTTCTGGTCAGCAATAGAACGGTATGGTAGATATTTACGCGATTTCAATCTTAGTATTCATTGCAATTCTTGCTGCTGTGGTTTACAAAGACAGAAAGAATATTGAGTTCAAAAATTACGTTCTGATGATGCGCAGAACTAAAAGATTTATGAATATTCTCAATAGTATTGCAAAAGCATCTCCGACTTTTTGGAAAATTGTCGGAACTATAGGGGTAATTGTTGCTGTTTACTATATGTTTTTCGGAGTTTACAATCTTCTACTAGTCACAAACAAAATTTATCTGGGAGAATTCAAGCAACCTGCCTTGCAATTCGTCTTGCCGATCCCATCTTCATCAACTGTTTCTATTCCAGGAGTTTTAGGAATACCTTTCTGGTTCTGGATAATCACTATTGCTTTTGTGTTGATACCGCATGAATTCTTTCACGGGATTTTGGCGAGAGCAGAAAACATTAAACTAAAATCTGTAGGTTTGCTTTTGCTGCTCATAATACCAGGAGCATTTGTGGAGCCTGATGAAAAGCAGATTAAAAAATCCAAGCTGATAACAAAACTAAGAATTTTTGCAGGCGGCTCTTTCATAAACATTGTCATAGCTTTTACAGTAGGTCTTCTAGCTCAAAACTTATTATGGAACAACTATGTCTCGCCCGGAGTCATGATACTTGATATCAACCAGACTTCTCCGGCTGCTTCAGCTGGTTTGAAGCCTGGAATGGTTATTGAAAGCATAGACAATCAGACATTGAGTTTAAGCTTCTTCGACTATTCTCCTACAGTCATAACGTTTCCAAATTCAACATCGACTGACATGCCAAAGCTCCTGAGCAGTGCAGTGTTGTTCTCTATTCTAAGCAATCATAAACCCGGGGATCAAATAGCAGTTAAAGCTGACGGGAGAACCTTCCAACTTACGCTCGGCACGCATCCTTTGAATAAAGACTTTCCTTACATAGGTTTAATTTCTCATCAAATTAACACGAGCAATCCTACACTTTTTGTTTTTATTCTACCCCTATTAGCATTTATTTCAGTATTAAGTTTTGCTGTCGCTATTGTAAACATCCTTCCTCTCTATCCGCTAGATGGTGGTCTAATTTTTAAAGCAATAGTAGAACAACTGAATGCGAAAAGAGCAAATCAGATTGCGAATACAGTTTCATTCTTTATTTTGTTCCTTATACTCTACGGTTTTATAGGGCCTTACTTGAGATTCGGTTAAAGAATTTTCAATTCTTTCAGGTTTGTGTTTCTTCTCAATATTTCTTTTAGAACTTTAATGTTGCTACCACTCTTTCCTATGACTATTCCTCTTTCTTTAGAATCCACGGAAACGATTGCAGTGTCATTCTTGACTTCAACGTTTTTTGCTTGAGGAATTAGATTTTTAACAAACTGTTTCACATCTTGGCTCCATTCGAAAATTTTTATAGATTTTCCAAGAAGCTTCTCCGCAGTCTTGATGGTCTGTCCACCTTTTCCTATAGCAATTCCTATCTTGCCCTGGTTCACAACAAAATAAACAGAATCAAAACGTAAACAGTCTCTGACAGCAGAACCCGTAATATTTTCGAAGGCTGCCATCATCCTTATGTCGTCAGTGTCAAACTCTCTCACAAACTTCACTTTTTAGTTTCAGCTAAAACTCCGATTGTCGCAATTGGAAATGGTTTCCCACAGAAGGTCCCCAACTGTTTACCTGTACCCTCAAACTGTTCTACTTTCATATTACCTAGCTTAGTATAATTATAAATATCTTTCCTGACAACCTCTGGACAATTTTGAGATACAACGACAAACTTAAGATGTTTTGTTTTCAGATGTCTCAAAGTTTCTCTTGCTCCTATAGTGACTCTTTTTCTTGTTATAGCTTCCTTCAGTTCGTCAAGAAAATCTACCATTTAACTCGCCGTTTTCCTTTTCGCTTTGAAAATCAAATCAAACATCCCAGTTCCCACAGGGACTACTTGATTTATCATGACGTTCTCTACAATGCTTTCCAGTTTGTCTTCTTCTGCCATTGCAGCAGCTCTTGTCAAATGTTTTATTGTCTCTTCAAAGTTTGCTCTAGCCAAAACAGAACCTTTAGAACCAGCTACTCCATATCTTCCGATAGGTTGTATGTCACCGTTTGAAGTCATGACATCAGCTACAAGCATTATGTGTCTCGCATCGACTTCCAAACCCTGCTGCTTCATTGTCGTCATTGCCTCGCTCACTATTGCATTTCTCGCAGCCTCGACTCCTAAAACACTCAGAATCTCATGAATATTGTTTGTAGTCGTTCTAGCTTGGTCGACTCCAGGAATTTCTAAAACTTTCGCGAAGTTGCTTCCTAGAGTTGTAATGATCCATTCGTCCTCCTTCTGCATGACTATCGTCTGAGCAACATTCTTCACGCCTTTGATATGAGCATCCAAAACTTTACTTTTCAGTTTTTGCAATAATTTTATTGAAAGTTCTTCCTTTGGTTTAATGATGACTTTGTCTCCTCTGCTTCTCACAGAAATGGCTTTGACATTCTCTTTTAGCATGTCCAAAATTTTGTTGAACTTTACTTTCCTTTCCTTCATGACGTCCGTGTTGATAGGGACTTCTATCTCCATATTTAGCAAATCAATGGCCGGACCGATAGCAATGTCTCTTAATTTTGTTTCCTGAATTTCCACAGCAATTTCTTTTGCTTTCTCTCTTGTGCTGAATCTTTTTTCCAAGTAGATTGTCATTAAAGGAGTTGTCGGGGTTCTCCTTGCATCAAATATTTCTATCAATCTAGGAAGACCCAATGTTACTTGTATCTGCGCAGCCCCTGCCACGTGATATGTACGCATGGTCATCTGGGTTCCTGGTTCAGAGATGCTCTGTGCAGCTACGACGCCGATTGCTTCTCCAGGCTCGTACAAACTTTTCTTGTAAAGCTCTAGTGTCACTTCTATCGCTTTCTTTTTCTGCGTTTCATTCAAGTCAAATTCTTTGAAAGCCTTCTTCAAATCCTCAATTATGCTTTCAGGTAATAATTTTTTTGCTTCCTCTAGTGCTGTCATAAATATCATCTCAATACAGATTGCACAATTGCTCGCACGTCTAATTTGCCCCAGTCTGATTTTGCTGGATCGATTCCATCTTCTCCCGGAGTAAATTGAATTATAACTTTCCTGTTGTCTCTTATTGTGAAATCATACTCAACTTTCAAGTCTTGTAAAGCATTCATAAGCCTTCTCTCCAAATATCCAGAGTGCCTTGTTCTCAAAGACTTATCCATCAGAGACTCTCTTCCAGACATTGCATCGAAGTAAAATTCGAATGGGTTCAAACCTGACCTGAAGCTGTTTGCTATGAATCCGTGAGCTGGAGCAGTCAAGTCTCCGACAAGGAAGTGTGATAATGTCCTGTTTCTAAATCCTCTATGTATTCTTTCTCCAAGTATTTGTGATTGTCCGACAGATGCAGCCAGCTGTGTTATGTGAACTACAGAGCCTCTTGCTCCGGATCTAGCCATGATAGTCGCACCATTGAATCCTAATCCTTGTTCAACCATCCTCCCTACATCTTTGTTAGCATCAGCCAAAGCCCTCAATATATATGTTTCCAAACTCTCTTTCTGGGTTAATCCTGCTAAGACTTCTATCTTACCTGCTATGTACTGTTCGATTAATGCATTAACTTCTTTCTGACCTGAATCAAGTCTCTCTTTGATTTTTTCCAGTGCTACTTTAGGCACATCAAAATCATCCAGTCCGATCGTGAAACCAATCCGATCAAGATATTTTATTCCCAAGGAAGCTACTCTGTCGATGAACTTGTGGGCAATTTCTATTCCATATTCCTTTTCTATAACGTCTGTCAGTCTGCCTTGCTCCCTTCCCGCAGCCTTAGAATCAATAACACCCTGCAAAAGTTCCCCCTTCTTTATTATTACGTAACCTTCATGCTCGCATTCTCCTTTGTAGCATTTTTCACAGCTGAATGTCCTTGCTTTGAACTCTATGTTCAAGTCATTCGGCAAAAGATAGCTGAAAAGTTCTTTTCCTGTAAAAGTTTTCTTGTTAGGAAGCTTCGCCACAATTCCGATGTCAGCTAAAAGTTTGAATACGTCCTCCTTTGAAAGCATGGTTGTTTTTCTGGTAAGCATGTACAAACCTGAAATGTGATCTTGTTCGCATCCTATGATCGGACCTCCGAATCTCGGAGATCTTATGTGTCTCTGAACCTCCATCAACATTTTTGCCTCTGCTTGAGCCTCTTCAGTCTGCAAGACATGCAGATTCATTTCATCTCCGTCAAAGTCTGCATTGTAGGGAGGGCAGACGCAAATATTTAATGTGAATGTTCTCCACGGAGTCATCCTGACTCTGTGAGCCATTATGGACATCCTGTGCAGAGAAGGCTGTCTATTAAACAGTACAATGTCTCCGTTCTGCAAATGTCTTTCAACAGTATAACCAATTGCAATTTCTTTTGCGACCTCTTCTTTATTTTCATCAGTAACCTTCTTCCTTCTGCCGTCAGGCCTCACAATATAATTTACAGAAGGCCAAGTCGGAGTTCTCGATATCAATTCTCTCAACATTTCAATATTATGTTCCTGTACAACGACTGGTATCGTGAGTTCTTTGGCAATAACCAAAGGAACCCCTACCTCATTTATAGAAATGTTAGGATCAGGAGAGATTACGGTTCTTGCGGAGAAGTTGACCCTCTTTCCCGCCAGATTTTGTCTGAATCTTCCTTCCTTTGATTTCAATCTGTCTGCCAAAGTTTTCAAAGGTCTTCCAGATCTGTGACGAGCTGCAGGGATTCCAGACAATTCGTTATCCAAGAAGGTTGCTACATGGTATTGTAAAAGTTCCCATAAATCTGAAATGATAAAGTCCGGAGCACCGATTTCTATATTCTCTTTTAATCTCTGATTAATTCTTATGATATCGACAAGCTTGTGTGTTAAGTCATCTTCGCTCCTCTCTCCAGTCTCCAAAGTGATTGAAGGTCTGACAATTACAGGCGGAACAGGAAGGAGCGTGATTACCAACCATTCAGGTCTCCCACCTTTCAGTCCTATTTTTTCGAGGTCTTCATCAGGGATCTTTTCCAGTCTCATTCTTATTTCCAAGAATGTCATTGGAGTTTCGCCTTCGAAATAACTGTAAGGCTTTTCAAACTTTACTGCTTTCTGCTCAGATCCGCAGAAAGAACATTTCTTTGCTGTAGAAATGTATCTGCCACAAGACCAGCATGTCGTCTTCAATATTTTGTAAATTAATTTTGCATAGAAGACGTGAACGACCGGCCTCACAAGTTCTATGTAACCAAAATGTCCGAAGCAGCCTCCCATGCTCTTTCCGCAAGTCCTGCATCTTATTCCAGGATCAATGACGCCCAGTCTCGGATCCATCACTCCGCCCTCTAAAGGAAATCCATCATTATCATAAAGCTCCGCTTTCACTACTTCCAAGGCTGCCATTTTCTTTATCATTGTCGGTGGGAGCAAACTAAACTGTATACTTTTTATCATAGCATCAACCTTCAACAACCAATTTTGGATAAATGAGCATTGATTTGAGTTCGTCAAGCAACAGCTTGAAAGCGTATGACATTTCGATGTTGATAATTTCCGAATCCTTATCGACAGGGCAGATATCCTTTTCCTTTGTTCTGTCCCAAACAGCAACCAATCCACACTTTTTGCAAATAGGAACAGTGACCTTGTCAGAATCGAATCTCTCCTTCAATGTCAAGACTGCTCCGTGAGCAATCAGACAATCTTTTTCCATCTCTCCTAATCTTAATCCGCCTTCTTTCGCTTTTCCTTCTGTCGGCTGTCTTGTCAGTAAAGTGACTGGACCTCTTGATCTTGCTTGCAGTTTGTTTGCGACCATGTGGTCCAATTTCTGATAATAAATCATACCTGTGTAGACTTCGACCTCGAATCTCTCTCCGGTCACTCCGGAATACATGACTTCCTTCCCATTATTCTTGAATCCTGCATCTTGCAAAATGCTTCTGACCTCACTCTCATCTACTCCGGTGAAAGCTGAAGCATTTATTTTCTTTCCAGACAATGCACCAGCCTTTCCAGAAAGAATTTCCAGAAGCTGGCCGACGGTTTGTCTCGATGGAATAGAATGCG
This sequence comes from Candidatus Aenigmarchaeum subterraneum SCGC AAA011-O16, assembly GCA_000405245.1. GTDB lineage: Archaea > Aenigmatarchaeota > Aenigmatarchaeia > Aenigmatarchaeales > Aenigmatarchaeaceae > Aenigmatarchaeum > Aenigmatarchaeum subterraneum. Next base: position 6,674 of record ASMQ01000006.1, on the reverse strand, counting down.
GATTGATTATGATATCCGGAGTCATTCCTGATTCTGTGAATGGCAAGTCCTCCTCGCTAGCAAGCAACCCTATGACAGATTTCTGTCCGTGCCTTGATGCAAATTTGTCTCCAAGCTCAGGAATTCTCAGGTCCCTTATTGCAACCTTTATGATTTTGTTTCCGCCGATAGTCTCTGTTATGAAAACTCTGTCAACAACTCCGACCTCTCCGTACCTCAAGGCAACAGAGCTTTCCCTCATGTTTCCTATTCCACCCATAAGTTCTGTCGCAGACAAGAATCTTAACGGAGAAACTCTTCCAACCAGAACATCCTCACTTCTGACAGGAGTTTCGATAGGAAGAACTCCATCCTCAGCAAGTCTCGTATAGTCTTCCTCGCTCCTGTAACCTCTAACATCCTTATCCGGAATCCCGATTTTGTCTACTTGGCCTCCCCAGTATCTTTTTTCTTCTCCCGGATAAATTCTGTAGAAGAATGATCTGAATAATCCTCTGTCTATCGAAGCTTTGTTGAAAACAACACCGTCCTCCATATTGTATCCTTTGTAGCTTAAGAGAGCGATGACAACATTTTGTCCTGCTGGATGATGCATCAATCCTGATATTTCTGTCGTGTCAGTTTCAACTAGAGGAACCTGTGGATAAACAAGAATGTTTGACTTCGTATCAGTTCTCAGGAAAAAGTTCGAAGAGTAGAGACCTATTGCCTGTCCTATCATTTTTGCTCCATAGTTTACCCTGTCTCCTCTGTTGTGCTCGGGGAAGACGACGAGGCTAGCTGACAAACCTAAAATTGCTGTCGGAGAAATTTCCAAATGACCGTGAGATGATGTTATATCCTTTTCGTTCAAAGCCACAAAAGCAGCATCCTCTTCTTCGCAGTCCAGATATTCTATGACTCCCTGCTTCAATAAATCTTGCCATTTCATGTCGCCCCTCTCTACCTTTTTCAAAATCTCTTCATTCAGTTTAGGTCTGCTATTCTCGACAACAATCAGCGGCCTTCTGATTCTTCCAGGATCTGTATTGATTCTGGCTTCATTTATCTGAGGATAATAAACAAAATTTACATCCTTCGATACTTGTCCCGCAAATCTTCTCTTTCTCAATTCTTCAAGGAATCTTTTTGCATCACCAATGTTTCCAACCGGAACTCCATCCAAATAGACTTCAATGTTTCCCCCTTCAAATTTCAAACTGGAAAGAAGTTTTTTCTTTTCAGCCGGAGCAATGCCTTTTGTTATCTCCGCAAATAAAGCTAAATGCTTTCTCAAACCGATTGTAGGTCCTTCAGGAGTTTCTGCAGGGCAGAATCTTCCCCAGTGAGTAGCATGCAATTCTCTTGCTTCGAAATGCTCTTGCGTGGAAGTCAATGGAGACAGAACCAATCTCAAATGCGAGAAAGAATCGTTATAATTTTTCCTTTCCAGTCTTTGCGACACTCCGGTTCTTCCACCGACCCAAGCTCCGGTAGCCATTGCAGATGCGAATTGATTTGTCAAAACATTTGCTTCGACTATTGTTTGAATCGGAGGCAGTTTTCCTCTCTTAGCCATTTTTTGATAATTATATTTTATTCTTGCAATCAAACCCCACTTTCCTACGAGGATGGATCTGAAAAGCAATTCAAGGAGATCTCCGGAGAGCTTTATTCTCTTGTTCCCGTAATGATCCAAATCATCCTCTTCAATCAATCCCAAAGAAAGCTCGATAAGTTTCTTTATCGCTTTTATAATGTATCTTGCCTTGTCCACTCTGTTTTTTGTCTCCTGTCCCAAGTGAGGAAGAAGATATTTGTCAATTATCTGCTCGACCCTCTGTTTCTGGTATTCTTTCTGGGTTATTTTCAAATGCTTTCCGACATAGTCCATGGCTTCCCTTTCTGTCTGGACTTCAGTCTCGTAAAGGTTTCCATAAAATTCATTGACAATTTTTTCGTTTCCAATCTCATCGACGATTGCTTTGTCCTTTTCCATTCCAAGCAATTTTAAAAGGACGACAATAGGCAGTCTCCTTATGTTTGCGAAAGAAATAAATATTGAGCCGTCGTTTTTTCTTTCAATGACATGTCTCTGAATATAACCGTTGTGCTCGGAATTTATTCTCATAAGTTCTGTGTAGTTTCCAATGGCGGTTTTTTTGAGAATCATTCTATTCGGAGCAATCTCTTCTATCAAAACCAAGACTCTTTCTGTTCCGTTTATGATGAAGTATCCGCCAGGATCGTTTGGGTCCTCTCCGTAGTTCTCCAATTCCTCTCTTGTCATCTTAGAGAGAGGGCAAATTTTTGATTTCACCATCACAGGCAACTCTCCGATTACAACCTGCACAGGCTCTTGCTCAACTTTATTAACGACAGGAGTTACTTCAACAACTATCGGAGCAGTATAAGACAAGTCTCTTAATCTTGCTTCTAAAGGAAGGACTTTTCTGACTGCACCCTCCGCTTCTTTTACCTGAGGCTCGCCTACAGTCAGCTTATTGAATTTTATAACCAGTTCTCCTATCTCCGGGACCTCAGGTTTTATCTCTCTTATCTCATTCACTATGTTCTGCAGTCTGTTATCTATGAAATCGTTATAACTATCAATCTGGAATCTTACAAAATCAACATCACGTTGGAAAGCTTTGAATAATGGTTTTGCATCCATAAGATCACTCCTTCGAGACTATCCTGTAGTAGAAGCTGGTTCCTGCTGTTAGGGAATTTCTTTTAATTTTTATTACTTCTCCCTCCTTAGCTTTCAGTTTTTTGATGACAGCATCGGTTGTAGATATTTTCGGTAGTTGTTTAGGGAAAATATTCATTTTTTCAAGCAATTGTTTTTTTCTTCTGGTGTTAGAACTTTGTGCTCAGGAACGAGCTCATTTTTTAGAACGTCGATTTCTCTTTCCTCCAATACATCACCATATAGATTACTCTTACTAGAGAGTAAAATTCCAAAAAAGGTATCTTTAGTTATGCATAGTACTTTATAAAGTTTACGGTTTTTGCCGTATATGCCCTATTTCCTATGGAACTACCTTTTTCTCCTTCTTTTCGTCCTTTTCAGTCTTCTAGGTTTCAGCTTCTCCGGCTCCAGAACTTTCAATTCAACCTCGCTTTTTTTTGGAAAGTGAATCCTTAAAGTCAAATTTATTATTCCTGCAGCTATCAAAACCATAGAAATGATTATTAATGTTTCATCTGCAGGATTCGAGATGATCAAAAACATTCCAATTAGAATCAAAACAACAGTTATTCCGACGTGAACCGCTTTGTCCATGATTCAATATAGTGGATTCCACTTAAAAAGTTTATAATGTGGGCCCAACGGGATTTGAACCCGCGACCTATCGCTTAAGAGGCGAGCGCTCTACCAGGCTGAGCTATGGGCCCGTTAAAGATTTAGAACAATGGTTTAAAAAACTACTTCTTCCTTTCCTTGGATAAAGGATGCTTCCAGGCCCAATTGAATTTTCTCAATCTCGCGTAAGGATACCCGCAGTTAGAACAAAGCTTTTTACGAATATGATAAGAATGCCTTCCACATCTTCTGCACCTTATGTGGACAATCTTGTTTCTTTTACCCATCGAGGGTGTTCCTTTTGACATAAGAATCAGTATCTAGTAAAGCTGAGAATTATTTAAAGTTATTCTAAAGAAGGAGAGACAAGAATTATCGTATCCCCTCTAACAATCGCGGAGCCAAGTCTTATCTGCGTGTCATTCTTCCTTTCTTCAGCCTCTTCCAACCAAATATTCAAATGCAAATCAAAGGCCTGAAGAATTCCCGTCACCTCTGATCCATTCTTTAACTTAATTATCACTCTTTTGCCTTTTGCCCTATCCAAAACATCAAGCGGTCTTTGCGTCATCATTAAAACCAACAATTAAAAAACTTACTTTATAGATATTAACATTAAGATATATAAATATCGGTACGCATTAACTAAAGTGATTCTATGGCAATATCCCAATTCAGGAGCAAGAGAAAATTCACATCCGGTCTCTACCACAAGCTTAGAAAGAAGAAGAAGAGAGATTTTGGCAGTGATTTTATTCCAATAAAGATTGGTCCTTTAAGAATAAAGGAAATAAGAACTTTTGGCGGTGGTGTGAAGTATAGAATCCTGCAGACTGATCTGGCGAATGTTTTTGACCCTCACACTAAGAAAGCACATAAAACAAAAATAAAGACTGTCAAAGAAAATCCTGCGAATCCGCATTTCGTGAGAATGAACATAATCACTAAAGGAGCTGTCGTCGAGACTGAATTAGGTTTGGCAAAAGTGATTTCTAGACCTGGTCAGGATGGGATTGTGAATGCTGTTTTAGTTAAGAAATCTTAGAATTTTCTTGCTACATATTCCACAGCATTTCTAAAAACCTGCATCCCAGGACCTTCTATTCCCCTTCTATCTCCATAAGATTGCCAACCGAAAGCATTCCTTTCAGGATGCGGCATCATTCCAAAAATGAGTCCGCTAGGATCGCATATGCCAGCTATCTCGCTCAAAGAGCCATTAGGATTGTAAGGATGTTCTCCATTCGCCGGAAAACCATCAGGTTGGCAGTATCTGAAGACTATCTGGTCTCTGTCTTCCAATTTTTTTAACAACTGATTTTGTTTTTCCGATGGTAGAACAAATTTTCCTTCTGAATGCCCTATCGGAGTTGGCATGACAAAACCTACTTGCATATTTCTGGTGTAAATACACTTGCCTCGATTGTCATTTCTCAAATATACTAATCTACATTCGTAGTGGTTGGAGTCATTAGTCATTAGTGCTGCTTCCGGAAATTTGCTGAACCCGTCAAAAGCAGGAAGCACCCCTAATTCAACTTCAACTTGAAAACCGTTACAGAGTCCGAACATTAGTTTCTCGCTTTCCAAAAATCTTGCTAACTGGTCTCCTACCTGCGCTTCCAATTTTCTTGCAAATATTACTCCGGCTCTCACATGATCCGTATAAGAAAACCCTCCAGGGATGCCTACAATGTGATAATTTTCCAAATCCGCTTTCCCCTTTATTAGCTGATTTATATGCAAAAGATCTGCTTTTACGCCCAAATGTTCTAGAGCATCCTTTACTTCAACGTCGCAGTTTGTTCCACCAACTCTCAACAACGCGACTTGTATTTCTTCGACTTTCATAAAATCATCTTATGTAGGAAGACCATGCAGCTCTGAGCTCTGGCAGTCCAGCTCGAACAATCTGCTCTCTTCCGCTACTGTAAACAACAACTTCCGGAGTATCTTTAACCCTTCCGACATTTGCATATGGAACTCTTTCTCTGTGCATTAAATTTTGGAATTGTGGAGAATATTTTGGATGAACTTCGACAACAAATCTCGCTTGAGACTCCGAAAATAAAGCATCATCGTATCTAGCCACACCAACATCCGCAGGAACAGTATGAAGATTTATTGAAACTCCATGACCTCCTGCAAAAGCCATCTCAGCCAAAGCCACTGCCAATCCTCCGTCAGAAACATCATGGCAAGCTTTGACATATCCTCTATCAATAGCTAGTGTGACAGCACCGAATTGCTTAGGAGCAATACTTCTAACTATCGGAACATCATTTCCTATGAAACCTTTTGATTTGTAATATTCAGATCCGCCTAATTCTTGATAGGTTCTCCCCACAACATAAACAAAATTATCAGGCTCTTTGAAGTCCATTGAAACAGCTTTTCTAACATCAGGTATAACACCGTTCGCAGAAATTAAAAGAGTTGGGGTGATTGGTCCTGCAGGCGATTCATTTCTCAGACTATCCTTTCCTGAAAAGAAAGAAGCTTTGAAAAGTTTTGATCCGTCATAGCAACCCTTACAAGCTCTAACCAAATCTCCTAAAGTTTCAGGTCTTTCCGGAGAGCCCCAAGAAAAATTATCCAACAAGACAAAACTTCTTCCACCGACAGCAACACCATTTGCTAACGCTTCTGCAATAGAATCCATAGCCATCCAATATGGATCTATTTTTCCATAATTAGGATTGATTCCGCTAGAAATTACAACTCCTTTATAAGAATCTCTCAAAGGCTTCATTACTGCGGCATCTCCAGGTCCTTCCTGTAAATAAACTCCTTGCAGAGGATTCAGAACAGTTTTTCCCTGAACGTTATGATCATATTGTCTGATGACTTTTTCTTTGCTAGAAACGTTTGGCATTGCTAAAACTCTCAATAGATCAGGAGTCAAATCGTCAGGACATTCAAATTCTGGTTCATCATATCGTCTAGGAGCCCACCCACCTTTCATTTCTACTTGTGGAGGATTGAAAAGAAACTGCAAATTTAAATCAGCGATTTGATGGCCTTGATAATTTATTCTTACATTGCCAGTGTCTGTAAACTTCCCTGCAACAACAGCTTCCACATCTTCGTCTGCAAAAGCCTCAACAATTGCCGGAGCATTCTTGGGTTTAGCACCCAACAACATTCTCTCTTGCGATTCAGATACCCATATTTCCCAAGGTTTCATTCCTTTGTGCTTCAGTCCTACATTATCAAGATGGACGTCGACACCCAATCCGGCTTGGTAAGCTAGTTCCGTCACTGCACAGGACAAGCCTCCACCACCGAGATCGGTTATTCTTCCATACAGTCTTCTATCCCTAACTTGTTCCAAACCTCTTGCTACTTTTTCTTCTTCAACAGGATTTGGAACTTGGACTGCAGG
>ASMQ01000005.1 GCA_000405245.1 Candidatus Aenigmarchaeum subterraneum SCGC AAA011-O16 | reverse complement strand
GATACAGCAATTCTATTTTCTTTCTCTATTATTTTAAGCATTTCTATTTCTACATCAGAAAGATAAGAAATTGGTAGAAGAGGAATGTCTATTACTTCTTTCCCGCCATACGATATGAATTTGTCATCTTTCTTGAAAACATCATCATACTTCTCCGCGATTACATAATATGCTTTGCTTTTTGTAAGCGAAGCGGCAAAAATTGCTGCTGCTGCAAGAACATGAGAGCCGGAAGAAATATTCACATATATTTCATTTCCCTTTTCATCCCTGATTATCTTCATTATTTTCTTGAAACTGTCAACATAATCCTCGAATCTTACTGTTATGAATTCAATTTTGAAAAATTTTGAATATTTCTTCTTTAATTCTTCTGCGGCATTCCAACTTTTCTCGTTTCCCCATACGGCTATGACTCTTGTGTCGTCTTTCTCCGGCAAGAGAATGTATACCTTATCCGCTCCGAGACGCATACAACCCCAGATGCTCCTTTCTTTATCCCAACCTGAAAGAATAACGTGAACTTTCATAATTTGATTATCCGAATTAAAGATATAAGCTTATTTTAAGTCCTTTTGAATCTTCAAAATTAATTTGAAACGAATAAACATATGCATGAAAGCTTTAAGTGCTGGTCTTGATGGAATTTGAAGCATGAACGGCCAGATAGAGGTTATAACTGGTTGCATGTTCTCAGGAAAAACCGAAGAGCTGATAAGAAGAATAAAACGTGCAAAAATTGAAAAGAAAAACTTTCTCATTTTCAAACCTAAAATAGAGTCTAGGTATTCTCCGGATCACATTGTTACAAATGACGGTATTAAATTTCCATGCATGGTTGTAGATTCTGAGAAACCTGAGGAAATATTAGACATAGTCAAAAAACATAATGACGTGGACGTGGTTGCTGTTGATGAAGTAAATCTGTTTTCCAGAAAGATTGTGGATGTTTGTGAGGAATTAGCCAAAAATAGTATTAGAGTTATCGCGACAGGTCTGGATTTAACTTCATGGGGAGAGCCATTCCATCCCATGCCAGAATTGATGGCAAAAGCTGATTTTGTAGATAAGCTTCAGGCAGTATGTGTTAAATGTGGATTGTTCGCTACAAGAACTCAGAAAATAGTCGACGAAGAGCCAGTCAAACACGGAGAGCATATGGTTCTGATAGGCGGAGCAGACAAGTACGAGGCTAGATGCAGGAACTGTTTTGAAATATCAAAATAAAGTTGAATCACCAATTTCTATCACAACAAGGTTTATATACCGACTTCTTGTTTTAACCTCTCATGAAAGATGTGTCTTCTGTTACGACTGTTTTCTTCGATGTTGATCAGGTATTTTTTGATTGGAGGACAATGAAGTATGCTGCTTTGGATGCTGCAATAAAGGTTCTTTTGGACGACGGTCTACTTTCAAGTGAGCGTGAATTGAAAAAGCGAATAATAGAAATTTATGATCAGTGTGATCCAAAGGGAGGAGAGGATAGATATGAAAATCTCTTTGAGGACTTGTTAAAGGAAAATCTAGGTTATGTCGATCCAAAACTGTTAGCAAAAGCTAAAATTGCATACCAAAAAACAGAAGAGTTGCACGTAGCACCTTTTCCTGATATCATACCCACTCTAGATGAACTGCAACAAAAAGAATATCGAATAGGGATTATAACAGATTCTCCGGCAAATAAAGTATGGCCAAGATTAATTGGGATGGGGATTGATCCTTATTTCAAATCCGATGATGTGATAACCTTTGAAAACACCGGAAAGAAAAAGGAAACAGTAGTACCATACAGATACGCTCTCCATAAATTCGGGGTCAGACCTGAAGAAAGTGCGATGGTAGGAGATAGTCCTGGAAGCGACATTGAACCTGCAAACAAATCTAAAATGGTTACTATTCTTGTCAAGCGTGCTCAGGTTTATCCTGTTAGATATTATGCTGTTGACCAGAGGCCTGATTACGAGGTTGAAACAGTCGGAGAAATTCCAAGAGTATTATCCAAGTGGCAAGTAAGCTTGGATTTGTATACACAATTCACTCCTCAACGGTAATATAAATCTTAACATTTTCAAAAATTTATACTTTCAAAACATTTAATTCTTATTAGGTGTTAGTATGCTTCTTGACCCCGAACCTCAAATTGAAATTATTGGAGTGACTTATAATGATCCTATAGCTTTGACAGCTGGTGCTGCTGCAACCTGTTACTATCCTAAAACGGCTTCTGGGACTTTTCCTCCTATACCTGAAGAATTAGACACAATAAGAAAAAAATATTACACAGGCACCCCAATCTATACACTTAAATCTAATCACTTAAGTACTTGGCAACATTGGGTTTTGACATTAGGCGTTAGTAATGTTTCTAGACAGTGGGTCCATGATGTTGCACATACACATCAATACTATAATACTAGTCAGGGAAGTCAGAGATATAGAGAACAGGCAGATAAAAGTGGTGGAGGGGAAGTGGAGTACAGAGCAAGGAGATTTCCCTTTGAGAGTTCCGAAAATAGAAGAACAGTAGATACTCTTTTTGTAAAACAATTCGAAACAGGAAGAAAAATAAGTAGCATGCTTCTGGATTTCTTAATAGATATTGGAAGAGATAGACCAGAAGATTTAACGTATAAAGATGAAGAACAGATTGGAAAGAAAGCAATGGAAATCGGGAGATACACTTATCCTAAGGCTGCACTTGCTGGAATGTATTATACAACAAATATAACTACTATTCTAAGGCTTTACTATTCTGCAGAAACTTCTTCTGTGCCTTGGGAAGCGAGTCTTGTTGCTAGCAAAGCGATGGATGCTATAGAAGAAAAAGTGCCTGGTTTTAGAGCATACGTAGAATCCGCACTAGTAGACGAGAATGGTGGAAAACCTTTGAAAGCAGGCACAACCGCTTATACAAAGGCTAGACCTAAAATCGATTTTGGAAAAATACGAAAATCAAATGAACATTTTGATGGAACTTTAGGAGGTAGAAGAAGCAAGCTTGTCACTTATACTCCGAACGCAGAACAGTTTATTGCAGATGAAGTAAGAAGAATTATTATGAATCAGGATCTTTCTGATACAGATGCTATAGATCTTGTTATGAATCCAGGTAAGAATCTTATCTTAAATCATCCTTTAGATTTAGAGTTGCACGATCCATTAACAAAAGTATTGGAGTTAGTTAATTATGGATTTATGCGAAGAGTTTCTCATACCTGTGATTCTCAATTACAAAGGCACAGAGAAGATTATGGACCTAGACCTCCTGTAGAACATCAAATAACTGATACACCAGATAACCTATACCCTGAATTAATAGCACGACACCCAGAAGCTAAACAGATTTATGATGATTTAGGAAAAGAAGTTTGCGAAATAGCTGTTAGTTTGGTTGAAGACGGAGAAAATCCGGAGTTTGTTTCTGGTATATTTATGAATGGTCAGGCACTTCGTTACATAAACAATACACAATTAAGAGGGTTCCGTCATAGACAAGAACAACGAACTTGTTTAAGGGCTCAGGAAGAAGCTAATAGAGTTGCGCTTGAAGAACTGACACAAGTAGCAGAAGTTAATCCAGATATAGCAAGATATCTAGGACCCCCATGTATTGCTAGAAGTCTTGCGGATATTAAACCACAATGCAACCAGGGAAAACTATATTGTGGAGTTCCAGTGTGGACAAAAGGTGAAAGCTGGCATATAGATTTGGAATACTACCCTAGGACTAGGAAGATGTCTCGTACAGGGGGTTTTGAAAAAAGAGATCGAAGGATTCAAGGACAAGAAGAAGGAACGGACCCTGTAACTACAAAATAAGAAAAATAAACAAAATTTAAATTCTCGTTAAACCATAGATAAATCGGTTAAAATGAAAGGGCTAGACAGATATTTGTTACTTTTATTCATTTTTCTAATTTTGATATTCTTTTTTGACTTTTTGAAGTTAAGACCTTCTATAGTCGGTTATGATATTATATCGTTTACAGAAGGGCCAAGCGGAGGCACTAATCGACCGCGTTTTCAAACTGGAATAGCAGTTGTCGCAGACCCTTCTCAATATGCCCCTGGAAAAGATTATTCGGTTGAGCTCAGATGGCAGAACATCACCGGCAACATTAGTTTTGTCATTCTAGAGGCAAATTTTACAGGAACACTTCAAAACTATACTAGAGACTGGACTCAAGCTGTTGGGCCTATAGGTTCTTTGAATACTCTTGCTTCTCCAGGAACCAGCAATGGAACCGGAGAATACTGGAAAAATTTCACTCAGGAAGATTTTCCTGGAACCGGGGACTATCAATACAGATGGATATCAAACTCCACAACAGGAGGTTTCAACTCCACAAACTCTGTTACATTCACGGTTGTCAAGAATACATCGACTTCACAAAATATTAATCTAACTTTCAATGGCACTGAAGGTGCAGCAACACTGACCTACCCTGCTGTGGTGAATGCATCAGGTACAAACAATTCCCAAGCTTTTTCCGGCCAAACAATTAGTTTTACATTGATGAGAAATTCGACTGTAATCGGTAGCGGGGGAGTTTCAGAAATCATTAGGCTTCTGGTAGGAGATTATAACTATACTTATAACACATCTGGAAATCTAAATTATTCTATAGCGTTTAAAAATTTCACATTAAGGATCGGTAAGGGACAGATATCCGTTTCTTTATTTTTAAATTCTACACAAAACTCAAATAAGACTTACACGTATCCTCAGGCAATAAATTCCACTGGTAGTAAAAGCACTACTGTAGAAAGCCAGTACAATATTTCTCTTTTCAGAGATGGGAGGATTGTTTCGTCTTCGACATCAGGTGATCTTACTCAAGAAAATATCTTCTTGGTTCCTGGCACATACAACTATACTGTCCTATTCAATGGCTCTTCAAACTACACTGATGTTGTGACTACCTTTTACGCAACTGTGAGCAAAGGAATACCTTCAATATCATTGACCGTATCTCCTAGCTTTACTGTGAGTGAAGGAACGTCTGTTACAGTCACATGTTCAGTCTCTTCATTGAACAATGAAGTGACGTCCTTGACCTTGACTAGAGACGGACAAACAGTTTCTAATCCTCACACAACAACGCCTGCAGCAGGTAGTTATCTCTATCAGTGTAACACAGGCTCTACGCAAAATTACAGCGCATCTTCATCATCTAATACTTTACAGGTTGGTGGTGGCGGAGGCGGTGGTGGCGGTGGAGGAAGTGGTGGTAATAATACAAACGAAACAGATCCTACAACATCCCCTTCAGAACAAAATCCTACACCATCTCCCGGAACAACTATTAACTTGCCTCAGGGCGGCATTTCAATTGTTTTGGAACCTAAGAAAGCTTTCATAAACCTTTATCCGAATAGCACTGACAAGACAGGAAAAATTGAAAGCATTGAAAAGATTGATCCAAATATCTATGCCAAGGTCAAATGTGATCAGGATGTCTTGCTAGCATACAAAATAGAACTATCTGCTCCGAAAGCTTACTTTTGTGGGAATTATAGCGATGTTAAAAACGAATCGATAACAGCTTTTACGGTTTTCAAGTTCGATAAAAGCTGGATTGAATCTCAAAATATTTCTAGAAATGATAGAACGAAAATCGTGTGTGGCAGGATAAGTTCAACGCCTTACATGATTGCAGGCATACTATCTACTCCGACTTCGCGACAGGCTTTGGACACAATATCAATCACAAACAGTTCAATCGTTGAGGCTTACTCTTTGGGATTGAACGTGAGTAGTGCACTTGATCCTTTCACACAAGCCATAGAAGCCTACAATAATTGTCAGTATAAAGATGCAATAGATCTATCGCAGAGAGCAACAGGTTTAATACCTTTAGGAATTCCCACAACAATCGAGAAATTAGCTCCATACATAAATGCTGCAATCATTGCAGCAATCATGATTGTTGCTGCAGCCCTCTATTATTATCATGAATTGAAGAAAAGAGTCCAGCCTGGAAAACTTGCTAGGAAAAAATAGGCTGTTTAAATTTTCTACTGATTGCAACAAATACTAAAAGTACTGTACCAATCATTACAAAAGCTAGTGAAGTATAATTTATTTTTGTTATTGGGGTAGTTGTGACTTCATTTGTCGTAACGTTCTCGATTACAGTTTTGTTTTCATACATGACAGGATTTGGCGTCATTGTAGCTCCTATGCCCTGTCCTTGAGATACTGGCACCCGAATAATTTTTTCTACTTGTTTGGTAATAGTATTTTCAAGGGTTTGATATTCTGTATAGGTTAGGTTTACAGCTCCTGTAAATATAAGAAGCACTCCCAAAGAAAGTATCAATACGAATTCAACAGGCAACCTCGGCTTTATCAGACTGTCTCCTTTGGTTGTCAATTCATAGTATATCCACTTTCTTCCTGTTTCTTTTCTTGCCACCAATCCGGATTCTTCTAAAATTTTTAAATGCTCTATGATTGTAGAAGGAGCTAAATCTAGTTCTCTAGATAATTCTGATGGCATCTTTCTTCTTTGTTTTAAAGCTTTCAAAATTTCTAATCTGGCATCTGCTGCCAAAGCCTTAATCATCCTTCTGTCTATTTCCATAATTAGAGTTCAGTCTAATAGCTTATAAAACTGGAAAAATCGTTCGGTGAAAACCTAACGTTTTCCATACGTTATAAGACTTATTTTGAACGAGTTTTATTTAGGTGATAAAATGACAAAAGCCCAAGTTGCAGTAGCGCTGTTAGGGATAGCAGTGGTAAGCATATTGGTAATACAGAACGGAGCTTTTGCAAAACCAGGAACGGTTGATCAGACCACAGGAACTCCGATGGAGAATGCCCAGAAAATAATTCAAGACGTTCAGCAAAGTGTTGCTCCATCCCAAACGTCACCCGAAGGAACAGGTGTTGTTATACCTGTCCCACCTATAAGACCTCGTATCGATATTCTTGAAGGGGTCGCATTCGATAGATATTCGATGTCCTCACAAGATGTTTTGCTATTGAGGATAGGCACGAATGGGAATGAGCGTTTGTATCTATTGATTGGAGATGAGGTTAATAAAATGAAATTAGTAGATACAACTAGGAAAGACAATGTTTGGTTTGCAAAGCTAACGACTGATAAAGGAGAGGAAGTTTTATTCACAGTCGTTGAAAACGGTGGCAATATATTTGTAAGTGGTACTTTCAGAAACTATCTGATTAGTTTCAATCCTTACCCTTTCAATTATCCAGTGCCGTACCAACCTCCCTGCAAATATATATACTTACCTCCTTACAGGGAACCAATACAACAATGCGAACCACCTGTCTCAATAACAGAATCTGGAGCTCCACTTTTTGGTTGAGCTCCTTTTTTTTATTTTTTCTCTTCTGTCATTTTTTCAAAGAATTTTTTAATATCTTCCGGAGATTCCAATCCAAAATATTCTGCAAAACCTTTTGTCGCAATCAAGGCTTTTGTCCTTGATCTCTTTTCGGTTCTAATCAGACCCCTTTCTTCCAATTTTTTAACATATTCATACCCTCTATTTCCTATGACCTTTACAATTTCAGATTGAGTTATGGGCTGTTTGTACGCTACCAGAGCAAGAACTCTCAGTAAACCTCTAGATAAATCTTGATAAGGTGTCAGATGTCTGACAAGCGGAGCGTACTCCGGCTTTACTTTCATCTGATATCCTGTCGAAGTTTCTAGAATATGGACTCCTCTATTTCTCTCTGCGAATTCTTTCCGCATTTCATCGATAAGGTTTTTGATTAGACTCGTTTCATGTTTGAGCATTTTCGATAACTCTTCTAATGAAATAGGCTCGTTAGTCATGAATAATGCCGCCTCAATCAGTGCTTTCAATCTATCTGTATCAATCTGTCTAGCCATTTATTTCACTTTTTTCTTTACGTATATTTCCTTGAAAAGCTCAGGCTGATTAACCTCAATCTTTCCTTCCTGCGATAAATATAGCAGAGGAATCAGAGCCTTTACAATCTCGTCTCTTTTCCATCTTTTTACTAGCCTTGAAAATTCTATGTTGTCAATATTTTCCAATGCGCCTTCTATTTCAGAAAGTATTTTATTTATCCTATCTGTAATATCTTCTGTAGCAACAGGAACAGCCTCTTCAACAAATCTTCTTGCCCTCACTTTTCTTTCTGTCCTTCTCTCCTGAACTTCAAAAGCCTTTCTTAATGCCGAAACTAATTCTTGCATTGTTACGTTTCCTAGAGGAATTCTTTTCAATGGAGGTTGCAAAGGCGGGACTTGTGATAAAAGCAGAATGTTTTCATCTATCGGCTTCTCTGATTCAGGTATCAGAACTTTTTCTTCCTTCTCAACAAAAACATCCGATTTCATTCTCAAAAGAATCGCTGCAATCAAGATGAAACGGGCAGGTATTCTCAAATCCAAATCTCCCATTTTTTTCAGATGATCAACAAAAACATCCGCAAGTTTTACAATATCTATGCTCCACGGATCCATCAGCTCCTCCGCAATAATTTTTACAATAACATCTTCCCAAGAAGGCTCTGATATCATGAGGTTTATCAGTTGCTGGTCGCTGAGCATGCAATCACTTATATATTGGATAACCTAAAATTAATAGTAACGGTTCTTAAAGGTGTCTGGGATTAAGAAAAAAGTTATTATAATGGGGGCTGCAGGAAGGGATTTCCACAATTTTAATGTTGTCTATAGAGACAATAAAAACTATGAAGTCGTCGCCTTTACAGCGACACAGATCCCTGGAATCTCCGGAAGAACTTATCCAAAAGAATTAGCGGGAAGGTTGTATCCGAAGGGAATCCCTATTTATCCTGAAGAAAGACTAGCAGAGTTAATAAAAAAATTTGAAGTCAATGAAGTTGTTCTCGCTTACTCTGACTTGCATCATTTGGACGTCATGCACAAAGCTTCGATCGTTTTAGCATGCGGAGCAGACTTTGTTTTGCTAGGACCGACATCAACCATGCTGAAATCTAAGAAGCCTTTCATTTCTGTTTGTGCTGTGAGAACCGGAGCAGGTAAATCTCCTACTTCTAGAAGGGTTATCAGCATTTTGAAATCTCTTGGAAAGAGGGTTGTCGTCATTCGGCATCCTATGCCTTATGGCCATTTGAAGGACGAAGTAGTCGAAAGGTTTGCAAATTTGAGCGACTTGGACAAATACAAATGCACAATCGAGGAGAGGGAAGAGTACGAACCACATATCATGAACGGAACGATTGTCTATGCCGGAGTCGACTATGAAAAAATTTTGAGGCAGGCTGAGAAGGAAGCTGACGTCTTGGTTTGGGACGGTGGTAACAATGATTTTTCTTTTATTAAACCGGATTTAAGCATTGTGGTCGCAGATGCTAGAAGAGCAGGACACGAGATTCAATATTATCCCGGGGAAGCCAACGTGAGGATGGCTAACGTTGTAATTATTAATAAGATTGACACAGCTAAGCACGAGGACATAGATACTGTTCTTCACAATGTCAAAATCCTTAATCCCGGAGCAATCATCATAAGAGCTGCGATGCCGAGAACCATTGACAGACCGGAAGCTATCAGAGGAAAAAGAGTTTTGGTCGTGGAAGACGGCCCTACTCTAACGCACGGCGGATTAACTTTCGGAGCGGCGACTATTGTAGCTGAAAGTCTCGGAGCACATTTGGTAAATCCTCGAGCTCACGCTGTCGGTTCTATTAAAGATGTTTACGCGGAATTCCCTCATCTCGGAGCTGTTCTTCCTGCTATGGGCTATTCGAAAAAGCAGATCGAAGAATTAGAACAGACAATCAATGCGGTCGACTGCGATACTGTTTTAATTGGGACACCGGTTGATTTGACAAAAATTCTTAAATTGAATAAGGATGCTGTTAAAGTCAGGTATGAATTAAAAGAGATTGGTAAGCCGGATTTAGAAGACGTCATCAAAAGATTTTTTAAGAAAGTTTAGTTATTTTCTCTTTATATTTTTTAATTCTTTAAATGAAACTTCTAGAGTCGTACCTTCTATTCTTCGATTTAAAAATGGTTCTCTGAAAACTTCAAAATGTAAATGAGGTTCACTACTGTATCCTGTACTACCAACATAACCTATAAGTTGTCCACCATTTACTATTTGTCCAACTTTAACTTTTATTCCTTTATATTTCATATGCTCATAGGCTGTATGTTCCCCATTTTTATGTTTTATAACAATCCTATTACCCATGGACCAGTATCTTCTATGATTACCACCAACATTAGAATTTTGTTTAACATATGTAACTTTACCTCCTAGTGCTGCATAAATTGCAGTGCCTTCGGGTGCAAAGAAATCGAGAGAATATTTTAAATAACCACGATGTGCTGAAGATTTTTTCCTATCCCATATTGTTATATGCTTTCTTTTTAAGGGGAGTTTATAGTTGTTTTTACATTTCATAATTACTCCGGCATCTTAATTGCGACCATCTTCGATTCCCCTTCTTCCATCGTAACTCCGTAAACACAATCCGAAGCAGCTACAGTCGTGTCATTGTGAGAAATAATAATGAACTGAGCCAGTTTTGAATAGTTTTTAACTAATTCTACAATCTTTTTTGTGTTTTGTTTATCAAGAGCGGCATCGATTTCATCAAGAATGTAGAATGGGGCAGGTCTGAATCTTTGTATTGCAAACAGGAAAGCCATTGCGACCAATGTCTTTTCACCACCTGACATTGCATCAATATTCAATAATTTTTTGCCTGCAGGTGACGCTTCGATGATTAAGCCAGACTCCTCTAAGGTTTCTCCTTCCAATCTCAAATCCGCTTCTCCGCTGGTCAAATCCTTGAAGACTAACTTGAACTGCTCTCTTAGTTGTTGGAGTGTTTTCTCAAAAGTATCTTTCCGCATACTTTCAATATCAACTATTATGGTTAGAACCTTGTCCCTCTCTGCAGTAAGTGTGTCAACCTTTTCTTTCAACTCCTCATACTGCTTTTTTTGCTGGTCGTATTCTTCCAGTGCCTTGAAGTTTATCGGTCCTAGTGTGTTTATTTTTGATTCTGTCTCCCGGATTTTTGTTTCAAGTGTAGAAACTGCAAGTTTGTAAGTCGCCTCAATTCTTCTAGTATGCTCGAATTCCGCTTTTACATTCTCTAAAGCAGCCTCCCATTTGGCTTTGTTTATTCTCAATTTGTTTATTTCTTCCTGCAAATTTATTTTGTTTTCTGAGAACTCCTTCATCTTTTTCTTTGAATGCTCAGATTTCTGTTCTAATTCAACCATTTCTTGCTGCAGTCTCATTAGTTGCTTGCTGCCTAACTCTTCCTCGCTAGTTAATTTACCTAAATTTTTATCAAGGCTCCCCACTTCCTTTTCTAGAGAATCGATTTCATTCATGAGCTTCGATTTCAGTTCTTCATATTTTCTTATTTCCTCTCTTTCTATCGAGACTTTCTTATGATAATAACCTCCAATGATCGCTCCGGATCTTTCAATCAAGTCTCCGTCTAAAGTTACGAATCTAGCTTCACCTATTCCAATTCTTTTTGCAGTCTCTATTTTGTCAATGACTACCGTGTCTCCAAAAATAAATGAAAGTGCTCTTTCATATTTTTTATCGTATTTTATCAAATCAATAGCAAGTCCGACAACGCCGTTTTCATCGAGAATATTTTTATTTCTGAAATCTCTGGGTCTTATTTTATCTAGGGGGAGGAAGGTCGCTCTGCCTATTCTATTTTTCTTCAAATAATTTACGCAATCTACGGCTACATCTTCTCCGGAGACTACAATATCATAAAAATGAGAACCAGCAGCGACTTCAATCGCTATCTGGTTATCAGGAGAAGTCCTGATAAGGGAGGAGACTGCTCCGTAAATTCCAGTCCTTCCCAGTTTCAATATTTCTTGCACGGCCTTGCTGAAACCCCCTTCGGTTTCTCTTTGCTGCAGGTATTCCAGCCTTTTAATCATGTCTTCCAATCTTATGATTTCCGCTTTATCTGTTCCGATTTTCCCTTTCTTGATTCTGACATCGGACCGGACTTTTTCAATCTCTCTTATTTTTTCAATATCTTTCGCTCTGTCAAATAGCCTTTTGGACAGGCTTTCCCTTGATTTTTCAACCTCTTCTTTTTCTTTCTCTATCTTTGCTAGCTCATGATCAAATTTGACAAGGTCCTTTTCCTTTTCGGAAATTTTGTCATCAATCCTTTTCATTGTGGACTCGGCTTCGTCTAGTTTCTGTTTTGCCAATGAAGCCCTCAATTTATCTAGTTCCGCTGTTAGTTTTTTATACTCTTGCGCGGCTTTCCATTCAACTTCCAATTTCTGCAGATTTCCCGTCCTTTCATTAATGACGATATTAGCTTCTTTCAGCCTCTCTTCTACAGTCAAAAGCTCCCTTTGGGCCTTCTCTCTTTTTTCATCGTACTCTCTTATTCCTGAAATTTCATCTATTATTTCTTTCCTCTCGTACGGAGACATCTCGATTATTTCTGTCACATCGCCTTGCAGAATTATGTTATGACCATCAGGATTGATGTGTGCGGCCCTTAAAACTTCAAGAACAGTTTCTCTTGTCACTGTTTTCCCATTCAGTTTGTAAATAGAAATCCCCCTTCTATTGACGCTTCTCGAGATTATGATGATATCTTCTTCGATTGAAAATTTTCTGTCAGAATTATCTAAAAACATACTGACTTTTGCAACTTCCGCTTCGGGTTTGCTTCTGGATCCGTGAAATATTAACTCCAACATCTTGTCTGCCCTAAGACTTTTTGCAGATGTTCTGCCCAGAACAAAGACTAGAGAGTCTAGTATGTTTGACTTTCCGGAACCATTAGGACCTGTTATGCAACTAAAATTGCTGGGAAATGTAACTACGGTTTTTTTGGCGAATGATTTGAATCCCTGCATTTCAAGTTTTTCTATTCTGACCATTGAATCACTTAAGAGTTTTCAAGAACTCCTCTAACTTTCTAGTATTTATAATATCCTTTTTCTCTGCCCAGCCTCTTCTTGCTTGAGCAATTCCAAACTCTAAAAACTTGAAATGTAAAGTCGTATGTGCATCAGAATCTATACTAAGTTTTACCCCTTTTCTAACAGTTTTCTTAATGTGTTCATCCTTCAAGTCAAGTCTGTCTGGATAGGCGTCAATCTCTAAGATTGTTCCTGTTTCTTTTGCCTTGTCAATTACCGCATCTATATCGACTTCGTAAGGCTCTCTTTTTTGTATGACCCTTCCTGTCGGATGGAATAAAATATCCGCATTTGGGTTTTCCATAGCCTTCATAATTCTTTTTGTCATCTGTTCCTTAGGCATGTTGAAGTTTGAATGGACAGAAATTCCGACAACATCAAGTTTCTTTAACGCTTCATCCTTTATGTCTAAAGTGCCGTCTTTCATTATATTTACTTCCGCACCTTTGAGGATAGTGATGCCTTCCAGAGTTTTATTTAACTTTTCAATCTCTTTCCCCTGTTTCAAAAGTTTCTTTTCATCCAAACCACCAGTCATCGCCAAAGCTTTCGTGTGATCAGTTATGACTATGTACTGCAAACCCATTTTTTGTGCTTCTTCAGCCATCTCCCTTATGGAGTTCATGCCGTCTGTCCACTTTGTTTGTGTTTGGCAATCACCTTTCAAGTCATTATAGCCGATTAGATTTGGCAAAGTACCTTTTCGAGCAATTTCAATCTCTCCTGTATTTTCTCTTAATTCAGGTTCTACGTATCTCAAACCTAAAATTTTGTAAACTTCTTCCTCGGTTTTTCCTGCAACCTGCTTGCTTCCTTTGAAGACCCCGTACTCGGAGAGCTTCATTCCTTTTTTGATTGCAATTCCTCTCAAAGCAACATTATGATCAACATTTCCAGTGAAGTATTGCAAGGCTGCTCCGAAGCTTTCAGGAGGAAGTACTCGTAAATCACAGTTCATTCCGTTTTTCAATGTTACAGAAGATTTTGTTGGACCCTTTCCAAGTACTCTTGCTACTTCAGGCATAGAGACAAAAAAATCCATAATCTTCTCCGGCTTTTTTGAGATTACAAGAAAATCAGCATCTCCGACCGTCTCTTTCCTTCTTCTTATCGATCCTGCAACCACGACCTTTTCAATTTCCTTTAAAGTGGATAATCTTTTTTCTATTTCTATTGCTAGCGGAAGAACATCTCCTAAAAGAAATCTCCCCTTGTGCTTTTTCAAAAATTCTATACCTTTCAAAATATTCTCTTCGGTTTTTTGCCCAAAACCTTCTAGATTTCTTAATTTTCCTGTTCTTGCAGCTTTTTCTATATCTTCAACAGTCTTTATTTTTAGTTTTTTGTAAAGAACCTTGACTTTTTTAGGTCCAACGCCTTCTATTGAAGTCAAACCCTCGATGTCAACAGGTATTTTCTTTTTTAAATCCGCTAGATATTTGCACTTCCCTGTCCTTATCAATTCTTCAATCTTTTCCGCGATGCTTACTCCGACACCAGGAATTTCCATTAAGGCTTTGATTCCTCCTCTTTTGTACATGTCTTCTATGTCTTCTGTCAAAGCCTCAACAGCTCTTGCAGCCTTTTCATATGCTCTAGGTTTGAACTGTTCTTCTTCCATTTCTAAATAAAGAGAAATTTGATAAAGGATTTTTGCGATTTCTTGGTTTTTCATATTATAACCTTTTTGTTACTCCGGCTTTTGGACAAATATCATTTAAAAAACATTTACTGCAATAAGGAATTGGTGCTCGACATATTGCTCTTCCATGAGCTTTGATTAACCATTGAAGTTCTTTCCAGTATTGCTTTGGTACAACTTTTAATAAATCTTGTTCAATCTTATCTGGATTTTTTGTTTTGTTAGCCCTAATCTATATGCAACGCGGGTAACATGAACATCTACAGGTATTCCTGTTATGATATCGAACGCGTTAGCTAAAATAACATTCGCGGTCTTTCTTCCGATTCCAGGCAGTTCTGTTAATTCCCCAATGGTCTTTGGAACCTTTCCGCTGTATTTTTCAACAAGAATCTTGCAGGCCTCTTTTATGTGTTTGGCTTTGTTGGCAGCGAATGTAACAGATTTTATATCGTTTGTTAATTCTTTCAAATTTGCTTTGGCATAGTCCTCAGCCTTTCTATATTTTTTGAATAAGTTTTCTGTGGTTTTATTTACAACCTCATCTCTTACCTGAGCAGAAAGAATTGCTGCAACTAAAAGTTCTACTGGGTTGGAGAAATTAAGATAATATTTTGCATGAGGGTAATTTCTCTTTAACTTTTTGATGATTTCCAGAGTTCTTTCTTCCTCTTTCATGATATTAATTGAGAATACCTAATATAAAATTTAACTGCTCTGCAACTCATGCAAGAAATCTTCAGTTCCTATTTCCTTTCTACCGCCAGTGTAGGGAAGCAGTTTCTCTACTCTTTGTCTGAACTTTTCGTCTTTGGTAGCTTTGATTAAAAGTTTGTCTATCATATGCGGAAATTTCTTTCCTAGGACCTGGAGCCTGTAGTTCGTTTTAATTTCGTCTCCAATAGAATCCCATAGTCTTTTATCATACTCTTTCAAAACATTTTCACTAGAATTATTCTTGTCGATAGCTATTATTGCTACTTCTGTAGCAACCTTACCCGAGACCATAGCATTTCCCACACCCTCTCCGCTCAAAGGATCGATGAGAGAGGCAGCGTCTCCGAGAAGCAAAAATCCATTTCCATAGCATTTTCTGTGATAGCTAGCAATAGGCAGGTTCCATCCCCTTATGTCTCCAACAAGCTCTGCGTCTTTAAATCTGTTAGTAAAGAGTGGATTCTTTTTAATTTGATCCAAAAGTGCAGTTTTCAAATTGGCCTTCTTTTTATTCATGTCCTCTACTATCATTCCTAAGCCGACGTTTGCTTCATTGTTTGGGAGAGGAAATATCCAGAAATACCCTGGAATCAATTCTTTGATCATGTGTATCTCTATTCTGTCTGTCAGTCCCTTCACGTTTTTGTAGTAAGCTCTCAAAGCCACGATAAAGTGCTCCGGAGGATTTGTATTAAGGCCGAGTTTGCTTGCTACCACGCTAGTTGCTCCATCTGCAGCAAGGACTATTTTTGCTCTGTACTCTTCTTTCTTGCCTTTTTTGTCGATCCCTACTATTCCTCTGACAGTTCCGTCTTCAAGTATCAGTTCGGTGACAGTCAGAACTTTGAACTCAGCGACTTTTTTCTTTGCATTTTGGAAAAGAAAATTATCAAATATCATTCTTTTATGACAGTAGCCTGGAGCTGGCTTTTCCCTGTTTTCAACATCTAAATGAACTTGAGTCCCATTAGGCGAGCTTAAGGTTACACCATAGATTTTTTGCCCTTCAAGCTGTTCATATTCCTTGTAAATTCCCAATTCTTTCATTATGGCAGCAGCTTTTCTCCCTTGGGCATCCCCGCATATTTTATCTCTCGGAAATTCTGTCTTATCAATAAGAAGGGTTTTCTTTCCTGCTTTGGCGAGATACATGGCTGCAATCGAGCCAGCAGGTCCGCCACCAACGACGATTGCATCAAAATCAGTAGACATACTCACTATTGTACACCTTATGAATTTTTAAACGTTTTCATTCCTCTTAAGGTTTTCCTTTTGACATGAAGAAAAGCTTATATATATTGGCTCTGCAAGAATAGGTTTTATGAGAGGGCCATTGGTATCCGTGGTTATTCCTGCGCATAACGAAGAAAAGTATATAGAAAACACGTTGAAGTCGGTTTTGAATCAGGACTATAAAAAACTTGAAGTTATCGTTGTAAACGACAACAGTAACGACAGTACAGCAAAATTGGCTAAAATGCATGCTGACAAAGTTCTAAACATAAAAGCAAAGAATCCTTGCACCGCTCGCAACAAAGGAGCGGATGCTTCCAAAGGAGACATTTTAATATTTTTGGATGCTGATACTCTGATGGCAAAAAACCTTGTTTCTCAGACTGTCAAAACCCTTACTAATGGGCATGTCGGGTCAGGATATCCGATATTACCTCTGAGCGATGATTTGAAATTAAAATTAGGCTATATGGCATATAACAAATTCATGCATGCTACGATAAAGTTGAACGAAGCTGCAATCCCTGGCATATGCGGAGGCTGGAGGCAAGAAGTCTTTGAGAAGGTCGGAGGTTACGATGAAGGCATAAAATTTTTTGGGGATGTTCATCTCTCAAGCAGAATAAACAAGCTAGGAAAGATTGCGTTCCTCAAAGACACTTTTGTTTTAACATCACCGCGTAGAGTCCAACAATGGGGGTTCAGCAATGCAATGCTGAAATACTTCATAGGTTTCATAAAATATTATGCCATGCGAAACGATTTTTCTGAATCTGAATACAAACCTGTGAGATAGGTTATTCGGGATGTTAGAAAAGTTTACATATCTTATTCTTTTAACTGTTTTCTTAATAATGCCGACTGTTGTTTTGTACTTTAAGTTTCAGAATAAACTTAGGATGTATAATAGACTACTTCTTTACGCATTATCAGTAGTGTTCATACCTTTCATTTGGGACTATTGGGCGATAAATTTAGGAGTCTGGTATTTCATCAATGTAACCGGCATAAATCTTTTTACAGTTCCTGTGGAAGAAATACTTCTCATGATTTTTTGGATTCTTTTTGGAGCTATTGTAACGCTTATAAACATTAGAGGAAGATGAGATGGCAGATTTAACATACATAACATTAATGGCAAAATTTGGCTGGCTAGCTATACTTCTGTTATGGTTTCTATTCTTTAAGCAATTGAAGAAATATAAAATAGAAATTCTAAAATCTTTTGTAATAGTGTTTCCTGTTGTTATGGTTTGGGATGCAATCTCTATATTTTTCAAATCTTGGGCATACGGTACAGATAAAATTTTAGGCATTTACGTTTTGTGGGTGCCAATAGAAGAGATAATTTTTGTAGCTACAATCTCATTTGGCATCTCTACCTTCACCTCACTACTCTATGATTTCTTTAAGAAAAAGTAAATCATAGAACATGCTTTTCATAAACAGATTTAATATAATTAAATTTTTTTGTGTAAAACATTATATAGAATAATGCGACATATACTCCAAATGCCGTAAATTTTTCGTATATTCCTACCCAGCTAAAGGCTACGTTGTAAAAGCCAAAAAAAGCGACCATTGCTTGCCAGTATTGATAATACGCCCAGCCATATGCTGTCGGTTTATTTTGGAAAAGCCTGAAAGGAACAACAGACAAGACAGCCAAAACTAAGAAAATGCTAAGATCAAATAAATTTGCATTTATATTGCCCCACCAAAGTATAATATCTAAAAACATTATAGCAAAAGCACTTATCCACATGAGATTAGGATACTTTGTGTCCCTGTGTCCAATCTTGTGGAAGCTGTCAACGAAAAGTATAAACAGGCTCACGCTTACCAATGTTTTAAGATCGGTCAGTCCGATAGGTTGGAGAAGTATCAGAGCGTAAGGAAGATTACCAAAGCCTTCCAGCCTTTCCAAAATAAAATCTTCTCTTTTAAGCAAATAACGAAGGTTTGTGAGCCACAGACCAGTCATGGTTATGACAGTCAAAATCGGGTAAAAGTAAAACCCTACACCAAGAAGTAGCAAGCAATAATAAGGAAAAGGCCTTTTTTTCTCTATCCAATCATCAAGTGCAAGTGCCGCATATTGGATGAAAACCAAAGAGATGAAATGGTGCCAGCCATAGAATCCAAATTTATAATAGAATATTAAGGCAATGAAAGTCAATGAAATATTCGAAATGTAATGTCTAATGTCACTTAGAACGTATTTTTTTTCCAAAAGTTTTGTCATTACAACTAATAACCATGAAAGTCTTTATAAATATTGCATTCAAAAGACTATTTGATGTTATGGAGAAGAGGGATATTGTTGTTGTGGGCGGGGGCTGTGCGGGTTTAACTGCAGCAAAGAAACTGGCAGAGGAAAAAACTGATTTTGTTCTTCTTGAGGCTGATGGAGACTTTTTCATGAAGGCTTGTGGCGAAGGTCTTCCTCTTTTGACTGGTGGCTACAACATGATTGATCTTGCAGGTTCGAAAACGGGTCTGGAGAATGGAATAACCGCTGTCGAGATTTATCATGGAAATGAATTGACAGCAAGAGTGGAAGGCGACCAAGTCGGTTACTGCATGAACAAGAGAGATTTTGAAAGAGGAATTGCGGAGCAGGCTTTGAAGCTTGGCGGAGAAATAAGGATGAAATCTCCTGTTCATTCTATTGAAGTTAGGAGCGATGGAATTCTGGTGAAACCGCAGGATATTCTTTGCAAATGCATTATCGGAGCTGATGGTTCAAAGTCAAAAGTAAGATCAATGTTCACACAGCCGATAAAAGATCTTCTGCTTGCCGTCTATAAAGATTTTCCGAAGACCGAGGAAGACCACACCCTGAAATTCTACATGGGTATTGATGTCATAAAGGAAGGTTATGCATGGAATTTTCCTAAAAAGGATCTTAATAATATTGGAATAGGTTCTGCAAAGATAGATGCAGTTGTGCCTGCTTGGAAAAAGTTTATTGGAGAACAAAACATAGCAGGTTTCAGAGGAGCTTATATTCCTTTTGAATATCCGAAGAAAAGTTATTTCAATCGCTGCGTTCTTATCGGAGATGCTGCAGCTCACGTCAATATGCTAACAGGCGGAGGAATAAACTATGCGATGGTTGCCGGGGATATTGCAGGAGATGTAATATCTAAGATATCGAAAAAGCATTTGGAGTTCTCGGAAGCCAATCTGAAGGAGTATGAAGACAGATGCAGAAAAGTTTTTTATCCAGAGTTGAGAGTAGCCGCGTGGTTCAGCAAGGTCTACATGAAATTGGGTTTGTACAACAGCAGAATCTTCTTTAAAATCGTTAGCAAACTCTTCATAGAAAGGGCATTGAAGACATCTTTCTAAGGAATTAGCCGTTCCGGGGTTCTGGGAAAGAGTACAGCTTCCCTTATGTTTGGTATGTCAAGAAGTTTCATCGTAAGTCTTTCTATTCCCAAGGAAAATCCGCCCATAGGCGGAGTGCCGAATTTGAAAAAATCTGTGAACCATTTCAAATTTTCCAATCTCAGCCTTTTTTCCTTTATGTTTTTTATTAAATTGTCATATCGATGCTCTCTTTGTCCCCCAGAGGAAAGCTCAAGCCCTTTATAAATTAAATCAACACTTCTAGCCCATTTAGGCTCTTCATCCACTCTCGCCACATAGAAAGGCTTAATTGCAAAGGGAAATCTGTTCACAAAGTAAAAATCGGTTTTGTATTTTTCTTTGACGTATTTCCACAATGCTTCTTCCTGTTCTCTGTGCAAATCCTCTCCTTCTTTTATTTTCACTCCTAGTTCTTTCAAAATATCATAAATTTTAGGAAATCTAAGCTCCGGAATTGATTTTGGAATTTCTATTATTTTTCCTAAAGGTTCTAGCTGTTGCTTACAGTGGTCTTTCACAAACTTTAAAGTTTCAATAACAAATCTTTCTTCAAGTTTTATGACATCTGCTTCATCTCTGATAAAAGATATCTCCGGAGCACATGTTCTGTGCTCTGTCAAATGGTGGATAGTATGAGACCGTTCAGCTCTCCAGCTCGGTCCCAAATCATAAATTTTGTCGAAACCTGAGCAAATCAAAAGCTCTCTGTGTAGCTGCGGATCCTGCCTTAAGAAAGCTTCTTGCTCAAAAAATGGAACTGCAAACAAGTCTGCTCCGCCTTCAGACGCCCCACCTAAAAGAGAAGGTGTGAAGACCTGTATAAAACCTTCCTTATTTAGGAAAGACTGCATGCCTTCTACAATTTTTGCCTGAACTCTGAAGATTGCTATATTTTCAGGCTTTCTGAGATCTAAAACCCTTTGGTCAAGTCTCGTGTCTAATAATGCAGGAGTCTTCTTGCTTTCCACTTCCAACGGAAGAGGAGTGTGAGCAGAACTTATGATTTTGATTTTTTCAGGTATTATCTCTTTTCCGCCAGGTGCTTCTTTGTTTTTCTTGACTTTACCTTTGACAGCGATGACAGACTCTCTCGTCACTTCCTTTAGTATCTTGAAAATCTCCGGAGAAACTTCCTTTTCTTTAGCTGTTATTTGTACCGAGCCTTCTCTGTCACAAAGTTTCAGAAAAGTAAGCTTTCCTATGTCCCTAATGTCTCTAGCCCAACCCATCACGACGACTTCTTTTCCATCCTGTTCCGGAGTAACCTCTGCAGAATAATGTGTTCTTTCCCAAACGTCTCCTTTTGAAGTCATAAAAATCATAGATTATAAAAAATTATCCAGACTATGAACCAGATGAAAAAATATTCCCATCCGCCGTTCTTGAAGAACCAGTTGAATTTCTCGTTTATATTCAATGCCTTTTGCATCAAGAAGCCTAAAAGATAAAAGACTGCTACAGCAAGCACGACCGCATAAGTTTTCTCGCCGATTAAAGGGCTCAGATACCCTAATGCAATTCCAGCAACAATGTAAACAATCAAAGATTTCTTGTCAGCTTGCATACAACCTTATTTTGAACCTTTACTTAAATATCTTTCACAGCTAAAACTCTTCCAGAGTTTTTTGTTGCTTTTTTGCTTTCAAATCAGAAGTTGTTACCCAAGAATGTCTTATATATTTTGAAAACTCCGGGTGCCTCATGAATTTTTTAACAAACTCAATCGCTCTTTGATCGTGGCTATATCCTACTCCGCAATCAAACCCTGTTTCCTTTTTAATTCTCTCTATTTCCTCATCCCTTTCAACTTTTGCTAGAATAGATGCTGCCCCGACTACAACATATTTTTTATCAGCATAATTCTCCGCAATTATTTCAGTGTGGTTTTTGGCAAGATTCAATAAAATTATTTTGAATTTTTCTGTTGAAACCTGCGGAGCGTCCACATATGCTTTGTCAGCTTTCATCAGCCGAATTATTTCTGCCATTTTTTCGGCTTCTATTTTGTTTAGATTTATTTGTTTTCTGAGCCTGTCAATATCTTCTGCAGGAATTTTTATTGTGACATAGTCTTTAGCTATTTTCTTGATTTTGCCGTAAAGAGAAGATCTTCTCTCCGGAGAGAGTAATTTCGAGTCTTTCACTCCTAGTCTTTTCAATTTTACTTGATCCTTTTCTTCTATCATTACTCCGCCAACGACTAGAGGTCCTATTACAGCTCCTCTTCCAGCTTCATCAATACCTAGAATTGTGGTCATGATTCCTCAACATATATTTTTATGTGAAGCCATTATTAAATATGCAAAAGACATTAAAGACGCGAATTAAAGATATTCTTTTGGCAGTGATTCTTATTTCTATTTTGCTTTTCCTTCTGTATCTTGTCAATTATTCTTTGAATTATCTTCGTTATGCTGGATTTGCATAAGTTTTATATAAGATTCAGAATGCTATTTCTAGTTATAGCGAGGTAGAGCATCGACGTATCCTGTGGGATTGTCGATCTAAAAGCCTGGAGTGCTCGTCGAGGAGAAATCCGCGAATGGCTCATAACCCGAAGGCCGAAGGTTCAAATCCTTCCCTCGCTACCTTTTTTCTTTTCAAAGGCATCTGCCGAACCTATCCCATATTTAAACATTTCTATACTTTAGTGAAAATCGTTGAATAACGAACAGAGGGTATTTAACCTAGACTTCCTATGGAACTATTAGGTGAATGAAAATGCCAATAGACTTAAACATGGTGTACTTAGCAATAGCCTTGCTATTAGCACCAGCGTTGGGAGAGATTGGGAAAGTGAGAGCAAGAGCAGACAAGGGCTTTGCTTGGATAGCTGCAGGAGGAGCTTCATATCTTCTAGCAGCAGCCTTTGGCAACGAATTTTGGCCAGGCTTAGGAGCAACCCTTAGTTACGGTTCAGCGATATTCGGTGTGATTGGATTGATCTTAACATTAGTAGGGGCAATATCTGTTTTGACCTCTTCTTGGAAATAAGATCCGATTGCATGTTATGGCTTTTTTGACCCTTTTTGTCTTTTTTCTTTTCTTTTTCGTATTAGAGATAAGTATACAAAATTAAATGATTATTATGAGTTTCTATTCGAAGTTAAAAACAAGGTTAGAGAATAAGGTTCCGGAGAAGGTTTTAAAGGACTTGCCACGAGGATATTTCTTGCTTGGAAAAATCCTGGTTCTGAGGCTGAAACCTTCTCTCCGGAAATATAAGAAAACTATAGGGGAGGAGACTATCCATCTTATTCCTTATGCTCATACTGTCATTCTTGAAAAAGGTATCTCCGGAATCTACAGGAAACCTAAAGTAGAGGTTATTGCAGGGTGCAGATGCCACCCTGAAGCCCAAACCCTTTTGAAAGAGCATGGCCGTCAATTTTTGATAGACATCTCAAAAGTGATGTGGTCTAAAGGCAATAAAGAGGAGAGACAGAGGATTGTCAAGTTGGCTAAAGCCGGAGAAACTGTTGTGGACATGTTTGCTGGCATTGGTTATTTCTCAGTCTTTCTTGCTAGAAAGGTAGAAAGAGTCTACTCCATAGAAATTAACAGAGATGCCTCTGAGGTTTTAAGAAAGAATGTTTGGTTAAATAACGTTGAAAGTAAGGTAGAGATTCTAGAAGGTGACTGCAGGAAGTTTTCCAATCTATTGGAGAAAACAGCTGACAGAATTGTAATGGGTTATTTGCATGACACCGAGAAATTTCTGCCTTATGCTTTGAAAATCGCCAAATCCGGAGCGACCATGCACATGCATAGAGCGGTAGCAGAAAAAGGTAAGGCTAAATTTTACAATATTTTTAAAAAGCAAAAATTAAAATTACTACGAGAAGTCAAAGTCAAATCCTATGCGCCAGGGGTTTGGCATATGGTTTTTGACTTACAGAAGCGTGGCCTTTAAATATCCAAAATTATAACTACTATATAGTGGTATTATGGCTGGGGTTATGTATCTTACAACTGAGAAAGGCGTGGAAGCACGCTTATGGGGAGACTTGGCAGTTAGCGGGGAAGGCAGAGTCATGTTCGATAGCAATCATCTAGGGATAAATTTAGAACCTTTTGATCTTGTGGCAGGCAGAATTTATCCTGTAGACATTACGCGCGAGAGTTTTAAAATAAAAAGAGCTAACGGAACATATCCAACACCAGAGGAAGGAAGACAGCTATTGCAGGCAGTAGATCATTTAAGGAATGTTTATTTTGGTCAGATATTTGAATACGAAGGCGGTTCAGAAGTGGGGGTTGTAGGACTTCCTCAGGATTGAGTGTAGTGATATTTTATGAATCTGTGGGGTACATTAACACCGATTGAAGTTCCTTTAGGACAATTAGCTAGCGACGCGCCTCTCACAACCAGCACAGATGCTGAAATGTATCATGCTTCTTCTACTAGTTTTCGTGGCAAATACCATTCTCATGTGGCTTTTGTTGCTGGGGCTATCTTCGGTCCCGATGACTTACTATATAGAATAGGACTTGGTAATGTAAATCCGAAAGAAATCGACATTATAACTTTTGATTCTCCTGCGCCAGAAAAAGGAGTGGTTGCTCATGAACTTTCCCATCGATATTTTGATGGTTATGCGAAAGAAGCACGAGGCTATACGAAATTGGTTAAATTATTGTCAGAACATCCAGAACTAAAAGAAAAATTAAACCCTATAGCAGAAGGTTTGAAGAAAAAAATTAGAAGAGATATAAAAGATGTTCCTTACGATGTAGCTAAAGAATTAGAAGCTCTTAATGAAGCTCTCGGGTATGCTGTTGGAAAAAATTATGGAGACGGCCCTCCGGAAGGAGGTTATTTTCTTGGTCCTACTCGTGAAGAAATTCTAGAGAGAATGAAACCCTGCGAAGGTTTGATAGATCTTTTGGGTATTGACGGTGCAAGAGCATTTGTAAGAAATAGAGCTAGAGAAATGTACTTGAGCGGTAAAGTAATATCACTAGAAAAAGAAGTTGAAGAATTTAAAGAAGGAATTTTGACATTCTTCAATTTAAGTAATCAAATACAATAAAATTGTATGTTTGAAAGAAAAGGCCCTGAATTAGAGGAATTGCAGGCTTGGATAAATTCCAAACCTTTAAGACTGGAAGAATTAAAAGGAAAAGTTGTTCTTTTGGATTTCTGGACTTACTCTTGCATAAACTGCATAAGGACGCTCCGGCATTTGAGAAAAATGCACGATACATATTCGAAAAAAGGTCTAGTCATAATAGGAATTCACACTCCGGAGTTCGAATTTGAAAAGGAGTTTGAGAATGTCAAGAAGGCTGTGGCAAAATTTGAAATAAAATATCCTGTTGCTTTAGACAATTATCATACGACTTGGACCCTCTATGGAAATCAATATTGGCCTCGCTCCACTCTGGTAGACTCTAAAGGTTTCATCAGGATGGAGCATGTGGGAGAGGGAGGGTATGATGAGATTGAGGATAAAATCATAGAACTTTTGACTGAAATTGGGTTTTCTGTGAAAAGTAAGGTTGTGAAACCGCATGAAATGGATTACAATTCGGAAACCACAAGAGAAACATATTGTGGATTTTTGAGGAACCCCCTTGGAATTCATAGTGACAAAGGGGAGCATGTTAAAGGGGTTGTTTACATAGAGGGGAATTGGTCTCGGAAATCTGAATTTCTCAAATTGGAAAATGAGGGTCACGTCTTATTAAAATATTCTGCAAAATCTGTCAATGCTGTCATGAAGCCTGTTGAAGGAAAGGTTGAGGCAGAAGTTTTGCTAGATGGCAAATCTGTGCCAAAGGAGAAGGCTGGAGAAGATGTCATATTCAAAGGAGGAAAAGGTTTTGTTGTAGTAGACCATCCTGACATGTACAATCTAGTGAACGGGAAGAATTTTGAGATGCATGAATTAAAGATTTTAGCTAAGACGCCTTTCCAGATTTATGCTTATACGTTTGGTTAATTTATAAAACCTTCAAGTCAAATCGTACTTTCAAAACCTTTGGAGCAAAAGGCAAAACCTTCTCCTTTTTAATCATCTTACAGTGCTTTAAAATTCTTTTATCTATTTTCATGTCCGATAGTCCATACGCATGAATTATAGCTCTTTTTCTTGCCAATTTCAGGGCAACATTCATGTATTTCAAAGAGTTGACATAGGGCATTATTATCCTGTCAAAACTCTTTTCTGCTTTAAATTTTCTTACGTCTTTACAGAAGTTTTCTACATTATTTACTCTGTTCAGTTTTACGTTTTCCCTTGCATATTTAATTGCATAAGGGTTAATGTCAACGCAGTATATTTTGCAGCTTGCTTTTTTCTTTGCTATTGCGATTGCGAAAGGTGCTACTCCGGAGAACATTATTAGGATTTTCTCTCCGTTTTTTGCCATTTCAGCTATCCTCTGCCTTTCTGTCGATTCTCTTGGAGAGAAATAGACTTTTTGCGGATCTAATTTGAAAACCATTCCATATTCTTTGTGCAAAACTTCTGTATTCTTATCTCCGAGAATTATCTTCCTTGCGTACAGTCTGTATTTTCCTCTTCTCTCACTCATCTTTTGTAGAACAGTCTTCACGTTTTTCTGTCGTCTCATTATCTCTTCTGCAATTTTCCTGTTTGCTTTCTGGTTCGCTCCGATAACAGCGACAGCCTTCTCTTTATTTCCGATTATGTCGTAAGCGATCCTCATAATGATTTATAACCTTTGTGCTAAACTACTTTTATGCTTTATCTAATCGGCTTGGGATTCGATGAAAAAGACATTACTTTGAAGGCTTTGGATGTAGCTAAGAAATGCGAGTGCTATTTTGAACTTTACACATCTGTCTGGCAAGGCTCTATTAAAAATTTAGAAGAGATTATCGGTAAAAAAATCAAAAAATTGGAACGGAGCGACCTAGAAGAGAATCTGCAGAATATCCTAAGCATGGCAAAAAGCAAAGATATAGCAATTTTTGTTCCCGGAGACCCTCTCGGAGCAACCACGCATATAGACATTGTTCTGGAGGCTAGGAAGCAGAAAATTCCTGTCAAAGTAATTCATAACATTTCCATCTTTTCCGCTATCGGCGAGTCTGGCTTGCAATTGTATAAATTTGGAAAAACAGCCACGATTCCTATGACAAAGCAATTGGAGTTTGTAAAAGACTCCATTAAAACAAATAGAAAGGCAGGTTTGCACACGATGCTTATTCTGGATATAGGAATGAATTCAAAACAAGCTTTGGAGATTCTTTTGGAAGCGAAATTAATCAAAAAAGACGACAAGTTAATTATCGCAAAGATCGGAACAAAATCTGAAATGCATTACGACAAGGCTATAAACCTTTTGCGACATGAAAGTGCTCCGGCAGTTTTGGTCATTCCTGGAAAATTACATTTCAAGGAAAAGGAGTTTCTGGAGCATTTATAAACTTACATTTCAAAATATTGTTATGCAAGACCAGATACAAATTAATGATATAGAAAAATGGCTTGTTAAGCTCGAAAGCGTAATTCACAAGGTAGAAACTTTTGATTCTAAGGGGGAGGAGATGTTAGCTAATGTCAAAGCATACATGAGTGATTCCCGCTATTTTCTTCAACAAAATAACCTTGTTTTGAGCTTCGAGGCCATGGTTCATGCCTTTGCTGTTTTTGAAACTTGCAAAGAATTGGGTCTTTTCGAGGTTTCGCAGGTTTGAAACGATAGCTTTATATATCGCTTTCTACTTAATTATTAATAGATTGCCACTGTAAAGTGGTAAATTATGGTGTTTATATATGGTGCACCCTTTAGCAAGAATAGCTTTGTTACCTGATGTACATGGGGGAATGCCAAAAGAAGCAGTTGCAGCTTTGTATGGTAGATCTACTGCCGATGAAGAAGAAAGAAAATTAACTCTTTCTGGTACCTCTTATAATGCTGTAAGACTTTGGGAATCTTACATTAATCCTCTTACAAAAGAAAAAGACGAGCAGGATTATGTTGGTGGGGATACTTTAGAAGTGGACCCTGAAACCGGTCGAGTTATAGCTGCAAGTAAATGGGACTTTAATGGTATTCCTAAAAACTTTGATGTTTTCGGGGGTCTTCTAGGTTATAATCCTTTTGTTGTGTTCGCATTAGGTTTAGCACATGGTTATGAAATGCCCTCTATTACAGCCGCTACAATTATAAATGAGGCTAAAAGCATGTTCCCAAGTCTGGGTGAGAAACATTTAGATGCATTTTTTGAAATTGCAGTAAAACAAGCGCAACCAAACAGTCATAGTACTCGAGGCAATGTTCCTCAAGATGGAGGCTACTCTAGTAATAGAGAGATGTTGAGAATCAACAGATTTGCAGATTACATAGCTCTGCGTGACATGAGAGCAAATCCTGCTTCAAAGTCTTATTATGATTTGCTAGAGAGACTAGGATTTTCTAATGTAGCTTCATCTCCGGGAGTTACAGCAGGAAATGATGTTGACGCTGTAATGTATCACTGGCTTTACGATGATGCTCTAAGAGGCCGAATTTAGGCTACCTACATCTTTAAATTCTTTTCGTTGTAATTATTTAGCAGTGATAAAATGTCACCTTGGGGACAACCAGTGGACGAATTTGCAATTACTCCTGCTTTAAAAACAGAAGTCAAAGGATATTTAGATGGTACTAGATTAAGCGCTTCTGTTGTTAGGTTTTATTATGAGAGACTTTTAGGAGCCTACAGAACCTCTGCAAGAGTTTTATGGCAAAACCCAAGCGTTGACCCAGACTTTTTGCAAAGAACTATGCAATTTGAGTCTCCTGCTAAAGAAGGTTATTTCAGAGCTTCACATATTCTTGACATATGGGACACATTTTATCACAGTACAGATCCTCATGCTACCTTCTTGAATGGTCAAGATGGTCCTGGTTATGAAAGAAGAGTTGGAAACTTTGCGGTTGGTAATGTTTATGCTCAAAAAGTTGTAAATATTGCTAGAGGGTTGAGAGAACAGGGCGAAAGTTCCCCAAGAGCCGAAATTCTGAAGAAAGCAGTTGGGTTAAAAGTTTCAAAAGAGATAGATGAATCTTTAATGAAGGATTCCAGAAGAGAAGTTGTAAGAAACTTCTACACAAGAGAAAGACATTACAATCATAGAGTGACAGAATTACAAGCAAATCCTCCTCCTACAGTTCCTTATCCTGTTCTCGCTATATGGAGAATGCAAAGATATTGGAGTGGGGATAAACTTACATCAGGCTTTGGAGCTTTGATGCCTTATACTCTGAAGAGGGCAATTGAATTGTCGAGTGCAGCAGATACAACAAATAATACTGATAATGAGAACATAGTAGATACGTGGATGGGGATAGAGAATGAAGCAAGAGTTTTACAAAATGCTGGAATAGAAGTTAATGATGACACTGGAAGATTACATGAAACGGCTGTATTTTTAGAAGCTGCTTATACCCAAGAACTAGCAAATCAAGATACGGCGATAGATACAGTTTATGGTTTCGAATCTATGGAAACAACATTTGGAAGACCAACATGGGAAAATTTAATGTCTACATCATATTGGGCACAGTTTTTGACAAAAAAAATGGAACTGCAGATCCTTTCAAGGCTTACCTATGGTATCAATTCCTAAAGAGCAGAGGAATAGCAAGGTGATTAAATGTTAGGACATCCTAAGGGCCCTTCGAAAAAACCCAGCGAACCTGCTAAAACAGAAGAAAGACCTCCAGCTACGCTGACCACACTACCTTTAGAATATGCGCAAAAACCTCAACCAAAACCACAATACATAACACCTCGAAGTGATGTTTCAGCGAAAACAGAAATGGGTAACGAAGCAAAAGCAAGATCTTTTTTGGAAAAGTATACAGTTGTACTGGCAGTTAGTTATGGCGATGAAACTGCTTTTAAAATAGGAAAGCATGTGCTGGGGCAACCTGTAGAATTTGAAAGATTAAGCGGTGGTGGCGTCCGAGCTTTTTACGTTAGCCAAGACGAACATTTAGCTGACAGATTTGAACAAAACCGCAGATCATTGGAAAGCTCAGGCGCAAAAGGCGCTGTCTATAGACGACAGGCCACGCCATCAGAGAAAACTAAATTGCCTAGCAAATAATAAATTCTAAGTCAAGTTTACTAATTAATCTATTTATATTAGATTTTGTATATCTTAACCATGCCAGACGGCATTGATTTGTTTAACTTAATTTTCACACAAATATTGAAAATTGACCCGACACTTATTACAAGATACACAACTTTACAAGATCAAATACTTTATTTGATACTAATCCCTCATGTCATAGTTTTACTTTTTTTATACAGCTTTGCACAATTGATTTCTGGTGGTCATAAGGGCTTTAGAAATCTGCTCGGGATTGTAGGATATTTGTTTTTAATAATCGCAGGCTGGTATGGAA
This sequence comes from Candidatus Aenigmarchaeum subterraneum SCGC AAA011-O16, assembly GCA_000405245.1. Classification (GTDB taxonomy): domain Archaea; phylum Aenigmatarchaeota; class Aenigmatarchaeia; order Aenigmatarchaeales; family Aenigmatarchaeaceae; genus Aenigmatarchaeum; species Aenigmatarchaeum subterraneum. The sequence continues at coordinate 11,581 of ASMQ01000005.1, read as the reverse complement.
AATTCTTAGTTCCAATATTTATAACCTGGTTCCAGATTTTGCTCGTAATAACTGCAATATTTTTTATAGGAAGCAGAATAATCCATCCGGCAAGAATGACAGAAATTTTTCAGGTAGGGTCAAAGATATATGAGAAGGCAGGAGAAAAGGGAAAGGCACGAGAAGAGCTTTATAATGAAAAGAAAGCTTTGGACCAGCAGATTGCAGAACTAAAACGATTGGCAGCAGGTCAGCCTCCGAACTCTCCGCAACAGCAATACCTATACGCACAAATCGGACAATTTACTGCTCAAAGAGTTATGGTAGAAAGTAAATTAAAGAGTTTATGATTTTATGGTAGACATAATCTTTGGTTTTTCATCAACGTTCGCAATCCCTTTTCTCTTTACATTAGCGATAGTTTTCGGAGCACTGCAATTAGGGAGTCCTATAAAAAATAAAGCAGCGAATCTAATAATTGCTTTAGTCATAGCCTTTTTTGCGGCTACGTATTCCCCTTTTGTCACAACTCTAAATGCTATATTGCCAACTATAACATGGTTTTTTATTATTTTGTTTTTGATAGCTTTTGTTTTAGAGGTCTTCGGTCTTAGAAGAAAAGAGGTTGGACCAGGAAGTTCCGCAGACAAAATGATGGTCACTGGAGTTGTTTTATTCATTCTTTTGTCTTTGGGCATAAGTTTCTTTTCAAATACTGTTACTCAAGTTCCATTTATAGGTAGCACACAAAATCTTTTCCTTCTTGTAGTAGTCATTTTTATTTTGATAATATTTTGGGCAGCTTATAAGGTTGGAGCTGAGGGCGAAACGCATCCGCAACAGCAAAAAGGAGGTTAAAAGATGGGAAGAATGCAAAACATAAGAGAAAGGGCAGAGAGAGCAGAAGCCTTTGTGAGAGATTTGTTGCTGACTCTATTCAGCATAGTAGTAGTTGTACTTGCAGTTATTGCGTTAATAGTTCTAGCAACGCAAACACCAGTAGACGTGACTCAGAGAGCAGCGAACATTGCTTTAGTGAGAGAATTGAACTTTTTAGCTAAAGCACAATTCTTTGCAACATTGATACTGCCATGGACAATACTCATAATAGGACTTCTTTTGGTCAGAGAAATATGGATGATTAGAAGAAGACTAGATGGCATACACTATGAGTATTTCATGCAGAGATGGGGCCCACAAAAGAAAAGACAAAAATAAATACATGCAAACCAATATAGGATAGGATTAAAATGAAAGAGAAGATTTTAGCAGTTTTGCTAGGGATTTTGCTAACTTCAGTTCCAGTCTTTGCACAGACTGATCCTATAACGCAGATGATTCAGGTTTTGCAGGGTTATGGATTCACTCTGATTCTTCTTTTCCTTTTGACTTTAGCTGTGACATGGGGGATCCTCTCACATGTCCGAATTCCGCAATCCATTCCTACAAGAGGAGTCATATCTATTGTGCTTGCCTTCCTTGTTTTATTCGGAGCAGCAGCAGCTCAGGCAGCTACTTTTCTAACCAATTTGGTTGTTGTCGGAGTTGTGATAGCCTTCGGACTAATGTTCCTTCTTATATTTTTAGAGATAAGCGGAGCAAAAGTGGGGGAGAAACACGTCTTTGGTGCACATCCTAGATTTTTTGCCACAATAATCATTATACTGGCAGTTTTGATATTCATAGGGCTTGGCGGTCTAGGCATAATTCCTATAACTATACCTATCATAAGCACACCAGTCATGGCTATATTATTCTTCCTTGCAATCATTGTTGTTGCAGTCTGGGTCATGTTCAAGGAGTCAATGGAGAAGAAACCGTAATGTTTATATTTGTACTTTCCGATTTAATGAGGGTGAGTGAATGAAAAAAATCATGTCAGCGATTTTAGGATTTCTTTTATTGGCAGTTCCGGTGTTAGCTCAAAGCGAGCAGACTTTTGAATTCTTGCAAAATTTAGGATTTACACAGATTTTAATTTGGTTATTGACATTTGCAATCGTCCAAGGTATTTTATCTCAGATTCAGGTGCCTAAATCAAGAGCGTCCCAAACTATAATTTCCATAGCGGTTGCATTTTTGGTTCTGTTATCTCCTGTGTCTGGATTATTAGGGCCTGTATTAGCTAGACTTTCAAGTGGTTTGTTGCTTTTGATTTTAGGTATACTGGTATTATTAGTTTTCTTAGAAGTTACTGGTTTAAAGTTTAGACATATGGTTGAAACTCGTGACAAAGAAACGGGCAAAGTAACAGGTCGTGGCATAGTGGAAAGTAAACTTTTTGAAGCACACCCTAGGCTGTTTGCAATAATTTTAATAGTTTTTGCGGTGCTGCTTTTTGTAGGAGCTGGTGGCTTAGGCCTTCTCGGTTTTAGTGTCAATCTCCCTTCTCTAGGTTTATCGCCGTTTGCATTGCTAATAATTGGAATTATTGCTTTAGCCGTTATTTGGATGATAATGGAAAGAGGAGATTAAGCTTATTTTTTCTTAGCAGTCTCAATTAAGTCAGACATAACTCTAATGTTTTGTGTCAATTCTGGTAAGAATTCTTTGAAAACCTTTTCTATAGAACCTATTCTTCCTTGGATTCCTTCCATAGAATCTCCAAAAGATTCGAATTTAGAAAGTAGAGTAGTTTCTCTTTCTTTTTGCATTTTTTCCACGTCGCCAATTTTCTTTCTCAAGTCCTCGATTTCATTTTGCAATTGGACATCTCTTTTCTCGAATCCGCCTAGTCTATCTTCGAATTCGTACCATTTCTCCGCGATTATGCCTTCAATTATTTCTTCTAGCGTGACATCAGCTTCAGGAATTTCAGGAACCCTTTGTTGTGGCATTTGTTGAGGAGCTTCTTCAAATATTCTAGGTCTTGCCTGTCCAGGCATAGTGATTCTTTCTGGAGGAGCAAAACTCCTCTCCTCGCTTAAGGACGGCGCAGTCTCTCTTTGAGGAAATTCTCTCCGCGGAGCAGGGCCCATTTCCATTGTCGGAGTCTCTATTGGTTGATTACCATACTCTTCTGGAGCTCTCTCAGGCGGCCTTCTAAATTCTTCCTGTCTTCTCTCCGGAGCACGAAATTCTGGAGGATGCCTTTCAATAGTAGGTCCCATCATTTCAGGGGAAGGAGCTACTTCTTGTTTTAATGCAATTCTTAAAGCTTGAGATATTTGCGGTGGAGCGAAGCCTTGTCTTTCTAATCTAGAAGCGATTTCAGCCTCGCTCATTCCTTGAGAAGCGTATCTTTGAACAACATCCGCAGGAATGTAAACTCTTTCAGGCTCAGTCTTCTTTTTAGAAAAAGGAAAAACCATTTTATCTCCTCGACCTTTCAATTATCATTCTTTCAACTTCTTCCTTTGTCACAAAACCGGTTTTAAGAGGACTGAAAAATGACATTGTGTTTTCCACTTCCTTTAATTCTGTTTTTTTCGCAAATTTGTCAGCATTTTTGTTAATTCTTAGGATTTCATTGTCAATCCTGAGCATCTGGGTATCAGTATCTTTTATTTTTTCTATTAAAGTGCTTATTCCCTTTCTAGTTTCCTCTGTATTTCTTAGGATAGAGTCTTGTATAGAGCTCAATCTCGTCTCCATAAGAAGAGTCCTTTCCTCCAAAGCCCTTAAACGACGAGTAGATTCGTTGGCTCTCCTAACAAGCTCGTTTAGGATAGTTGGTACGTCTTTTTCTTCAACCATCAAATCACAAATATTATATCTGTTAAGTTATATATAATACTTGATATCAACATATAAAAATAAATCAGGTGAAGTAATGGTTTTCGAACATGAAGTCAAAGACGGCGTATTAAGAATTAACACTATTGGTTCTATCTATTCTCCGAGCATAGAAGACTCGGATGTTGTCATGGGGACAGTTGTTGACAAACTTCTTGCGGAAAGAAGGGTTATTGGAATCGTTCTTGCTGAAACTAGAGAATATGAATACGATAAAGACCAGACAATAATGCTTGTAGAAATAGCAGATGCTATAAGAGAGATACTTGTTGATAAAAAGATTGTTTCTGTCAAAAATATTGGGGTTGGGAGGTGCAACAGGTATGTTCCGCAATGGTATAATTGGTTGAGGGATCTTGTCATGGTTCAACTAAGAAAAGATCCTATAGGTGCTTATCTTGCTTTGACAAGAGAAATCCGCCACTTGAAAACGATTGCAGAAAGAGGCGAGGATGCTGACTGCTATGTATACTATATAGAGAATGCTCTTTTTCCTGTTCAAGAGGTTTTGGAGAAGACCAGATTAATAGATTTAGCAAAACCTTTCCTTGTCGGTTATCATATCGGCGACAGGACTCTTTACAGAAGATTTTTCAACCCCTCGATAAGACCCAACTTCATGTATACGAAATATTTGTCACAGCCTCCTCCGGGCGAAACGGTTGCAAGATACAAGATTGGAGATTCTGATGTAGAGATCTTCAAAGTCAGCGGAAAGGTCAGACCTGTTTACCACATTACTCCTCCGGAGTTCAAGCTTAAGGAGGAAGAGTATATTCTGCTTGATGCAGCTAGAAGAATCCTTGAAGAAAGGAGACCGAAAGAATTAGAGATACAGGAACAGGATAAGATGAGGGAGCTTTTCTTAGGTTTGTCTCAAGATCTTCTCAGGGATGTTTCAGAACAAATGGGTTTGACGGCTAACGGAGTTCAGATAGACAAGCTTGCTGAGATTTTGACAAGATACACAGCAGGTTTAGGAATAATAGAGCTTTTGTTAGCAGATGAAAATATTCAGGATGTTTTTATAAACTCTCCTTTAGGTTCAGTTCCTATTTTTATCAATCACCAAGAGTTTGAGGAATGTGAAACAAATCTTGTCCCTACAAAGACAGATGGAGACAGATGGGCGACAAGATTCAAACTTTTGTCAGGAAGACCCTTGGATGAAGCGAATCCTGTTTTGGATACGGAAATAGTTGTTCCCGGAGGAGTGGCAAGAGTAGCTGCTATTAATCCTAGACTCTCTCCGGAAGGCCTAGCTTTTGCATTAAGAAGGTTTAGGTTCAGGCCATGGACTTTTCCTTTGTTTTTGAATGAAAAATATTTCGATCCTATGTTCGGAGGCCTGCTTTGGTTTTTGGCTTCGCATGGAAGAACAATTTTGATTGCTGGATCAAGGGGCGCAGGAAAAACTTCTTTTCTTGCTTCTCTCATGCTACAGATACTTCCTTATTATAGAATTCTTACTGTTGAAGATACTTTGGAAATTCCTGTCGAGGCCTTACGTAATCTCGGTTATAATATAGAGAGGCTGAAATCCCGTTCAGTTATAACAAAGGTAGAGACTGAACTTTCTGCTGATGATGCTATAAGAACTGCTTTGCGTCTAGGAGATTCTGTCTTAGTTTTGGGTGAGGTTAGAAGCACTGAAGCTAGAGCTCTTTTCGAGGCTATGAGAATCGGAGCAGTATCTAATGTGGTTGCAGGAACAGTTCACGGAGAATCAGCGTACGGGGTTTTTGATAGAATTGTGAACGATTTAGGTGTTCCGCCAACAAGTTTCAAAGCCGCGGATTTGATTGTTATTGCAAATAAACTCAAGACCTCTGACGGCCTTCACACATTTAGAAGAATAACTGAAGTAACAGAAGTCAGAAAACAATGGAAGTCAGATCCGCAAGATGAAGGAGGATTCATGAATTTGATGGAATATTCTGCAGCAGAAGACAGACTGAAACCGACTGACACGTTATTGAACGGAGAATCTTTTATTCTTAATCAGGTCGCACTTAGAGTTCCTGGGTGGGCAGGAAGATGGGATAGAATATGGGACAATATTCAATTGAGGGCAAAAATTCTGCAGACTATTGTTGATATTGCAAAACAAACAGGAAAGAAGCAGTTGCTTGAAGCTGAAACGACTGTGAAGATGAATCAAATGTTCCACTCGATATCCGATAGGATAAGAACAGAGATAGGATTCGTAGATAGTGAAAGGGTTTTTAATGATTGGTTAGAATGGTTCAAGGACTATGCGAAGAAGTTTTAGGATGATTTGATGGGTTTTTTCGACAAGAAAAAAGAGACAGAAGAGGAGATAAGAGCTGCTGCAAAAAAGAAAGAATTTGAAAAGGTAAGGAAATTAACTGAACTTCAGGTTACGCAAATCCCTTCGGAGAGATTTATTCCTTATCGTTCTGAATACAAAGAATTTTTAAAAGAGACAAAACAAAAACCGACAACTCTTTATGAAAAGGCTTGTGCTTTTGCAGAAAAAATTTTGCCTGTTGAACCAACGAAGAAAATGGGAGACGGCATACAGTCTCAATTGGTCGCTTCTTACATCCATGCCACTCCACGAGGAGTTTTGTCTTTGACAGTTATTGTAACTTCGATTGTCATTTTCTTCGCGTTAATAGGAATAGTGATTGGTGGAGGCACAGGCTTCATACTCTTCAGCATAGGTTTCATAACTGCAGTCACATATTATTTTTACAATTATCCGTCAAACCAGCAAAGAATAATGTCTATGCGTATGTCTGCGGACACTGTTCTCGCCATTCTCTACATGGTGGTCTACATGAGGACTTCTCCGAATCTGGAAGGAGCAATAAAATTTGCTTCGCAACATTTGACAGGTCCTTTGGCATGGGACTTAAGAAAACTTTTGTGGGACATTGAAGTTGGAGTTTATTCTTCTGCCGACGAAGCTCTAGTCTCGTATATTTTTAAATGGAAGGACAAGAACAGAGAGTTTGCCGAATCTTTGCATTTGCTAAGGACATCTGCTGTCGAAGCAAGCAAGAGAGACACAATGTATACTGAAGCTGTAAATCTAATTTTGTCTGGAACGAAAGAAAGAACAAAGCACTACGCATCCAATTTGAGAATGCCTGTCATGCTCATTCATTCAATGGGCGTCCTTCTGCCTGTCATGGGACTGGTTCTTTTCCCTGTTGTTTTGATTTTCATGGGTGATGTTATAAAACCTTCCTTCATTTTCATAGGGTACAACATACTTCTGCCCGCCTTTCTCTATTTTTTTACAGACTACATACTACAAACAAAGCCCCCGACTTTTTCCCAGCCTGACCTTTCTCAATTGAAAGACGTTCCGCCCTTAGGACAGTTTGCTTTAGGAAAAAGATTCATACCACTATGGCCGGTCGGCTTAGCTGTCGCTGTGCCAATGATAGCTGTTGGTTTCTTAGGATACTATAGCTCGAATATCTTTACAGCTGTCAACTCTTCCATTCTTCTCATCTTCGGTTTAGCTTTCGGTGTTGCGGTCTACACTCTTTTGGACGCTTACCAAAAAATGAAAATTCGAAAAGACATTGAAAGAATAGAAGATGAATTCTCTGTCGCCTTATTCCAGCTTGGTAACACACTGTCAAGCGGCATTCCTATTGAGATAGCTGTCGACAGGGCAAGAGAAAAATTGAAGAATCTTAAGATAGTGGAGATGTTTGATATTGTTAGCTTGAACATGAAGAAATTCGGCTATACCTTTGAGCAGGCTTTGTTTGATAAAGAAGTGGGCGCAATATGGCGCTATCCTTCCAAGCTTATCCAATCTATCATGCAGACTATTATTGAATCCTCTAAGAAGAGTGTTGCAGCTGCAGCAGACAGCATGATTGTCATTTCACAATATCTGAAGAATGTCCATGACATAAAAGAGGAAATAGACGACATTCTCGGAGAAACTATTTCTAGCATGAAATTCCTTTCGATGTTTCTAGCTCCACTTGTCTCCGGAGTGACAGTGACAATGGCAGTCATAATCTTGCAGATTATTAAGAATCTTACAGGAACTTTAGGCGGAATCGCCGGAGCTAGTGGAGGCTATTCCGCAGCTCAAATCGCGTTCATAATGCCATCATTGCTTGGAGGAGGTTTGCCCATAAGTCCCCCGCAATTCCAATTGACTGTCGGTCTCTACATGGTCGAAACTGCAATACTCATGGCGATATTCTTGAACAGGATCCAGTACGGAGAGGATTCGATAGGAGAGAGAGACCTGATAGGAAAGATACTAATCATATCTAGCATAATATATTTCATTACATGGTACGCTGTCTATTCAGTTTTCGGCAGCGCTCTGGCACAAATATTGACTCCGGCGGTTTGATGAAAGGTTTTGATGCAAGCATTTTGATAACAATAGTAATTATAGTTGTTGCGCTTTTGATTGCGGCCTTTTTGCTAGGCTATCTCAAGCCTTATGCGAACTACAATCCTTTCTAATTCTATAACATTTATATCAAAGAAACAGAATAAAAATTATGAAAGCAGCCGATATAGGGCCTTTGATACTAATTATTTTTGTTGCAATGGCTATTTTTATTGCAATTTCTTTGGGTCTCGCAAGCTATTCAAAGTCTGCTTATGAAAATACAACAAGTGAGATACCTAGGCTTTTCAACCCTCCTCCAAATTATGTTTTAAGAAAGGATATTTTTGTTCTTGACAAATCAGCCGGAGCACAAATAGACGCTAACTTTCAAAGTTTTTTTTCGCAGGATGGACCGTATTGTCAAAATTTAAAGAACTGCATAAAAAAAGGAATTACTACAAGCTCCAATTGCGAAATCACACAGCCGCCAATTGCAACGTTTACCTCTAGGGCCGACAGTGATTTTAATCCGATTTGTTCGCCTGAGGATTTGACTGAAACTTTTGGTGACCTAACTAGAAAAATTTGTACATTCAAAAATTTGCTTGTGCAAATACGCGAAGGCGATGAGAGCAATTCAAATTCACCTGACACAGACAGATTCTTTTTTTATGAGCCCAACGTCCACAATTGCAATCTTGACAAAGATTTTGTTATGAACATAAATGCGCCGAATTCGGATGTGTATGAGACTTTTTATTTCTATCCTAGCTTCTCTTACGTCCAATCCGGCCAAAGAGAACGAGGAAAGATTAGAATAATTGTTCAGAATGCAACTGCCGGAGATGATTTCGATAGGACGTGTAACTACAATCTTTTCGTTTGTGTCCAAAGAGCTTTTGCAAGCTCAGAAGGCTCTAGAGCATTCAAAATATTTGATGTTTTTATCACTTTAAAAGATGAGTTAAAATGTTGCGGATATTTAGACCCAAATACTTTTCCTAAAAATATAAAATTGAGTAGCCACTTTCCTGATACTTTTACTGTAACGTTCAATCCTACAGACGAAAGGCCAAATCTTTATGAAGTTGTTGCGGCAATGGATGCAGGACTAAAGGAATGGAATAAAGTAAATTTTGACAATGGTAAATTAATCGCTGATCTCCCTTATAATCCGCCGACCATAGTAGATATCCCTATTACTGGAAAGGTAACCATTCCATCACCACAATTTAACAAAGCTGCAAATATAAGTTTCAGTTATGCTCCATGGGATGCATACCAACCCTCCAGCGGTATTTCATTTTCAGATTGTCAAGTTAATAACCAGGCATTGCAACTAAACCCAAGACCTACTGTTTATTACTCTGGAAATTTTAATAACTTCAACGCGTTGAAGTTTACAGTAAGATTTGAGTTCTTGCTTGAAGGATATGACACCAAAGGCGAAAACGGAAAAATAACAATCTACCCTCATATTGCTCTTTGTAGCGGATAATTATGAAAGGTCTTTTACCCCCATGGTTTGCACTTCTTGTAGCCATATTTGCAGCATTTCTTGTTCTTGCATTGGTCATAGGATTTTATTTTTCGAGCATCCAAAAGCAAACACCAACTCCAGGACAGCCGGAAAATATTGTAGTGAAACCTGGAAGCTATGACTATAGACCATGGATACAGGATACAACTACTCTATTGACACAGTCGGATTACTCAAATTACTTTTCTGACCAGACCCGGTTCTGCAGAAAATTAAAAAGTTGCTTGATAAGTTCTATTAAAAATGAAAAAGAATGCCTAATAGATAAAATATCTTTTGGCGACTATCCGAATTATTTGCCTTTTGTTTTACCGGGTCAGACAGGTGCTTATATTTATTGTAATTCTGAAGAGCTTACAGACCAAATAATCCCTACAATCGGACAGAAGGTTTGTAATTTTGACGCATTAAGCAACATTGATTTGAAATCCGTATCAGATATTTTTAGTCTCTACTATGACGGAACTGACCTGCAAACAGAAGCAGAAACAATCTCTGGAAAGCAAACAATTTCAGAAGATTTCAGTCCATCAAGCAGCTCAGCTAGCACGTACTATTCTCCGCAATATTTGCATTCAGGAAGTCTTTATCCTGGACGATTGAAATTTTATATCGGAAAGTCTGCTGTGGACAATGGAAAATGCAAATATACCCTTCGAATTGCATACAAACCATTTTTAGCTTCGGAAGAGGCTGATTCTACGTTAGATGTCTTTGATGCGATAAGAACGTTAGGAATTGTGCATTATGGAATCGCTCCTTACTATATTCGAGATGCTTCAAAGCAAGCGACTAAAATTTTGGATAAAGTTAATCTGTTTTATTTTAACACCTATACAATCAACCTTAAATCCAAAACCTATTCGGCTGATCAGATTGTCGATGCTATCAAATTCGGATTTTATGAAAACAAATTAGGGTCTATTGAACCCTGGACTTTTTCCCAGCCAACTTGGGATGTTGCCCAAGATAACCTATTGAATTTCAACTACGTTAAATGGAGAGATGTTTACGATGCTGACTTGAAGTCCGGAGACTCCACCCTTAAAAAAAGAGAAATAAGATACTACTGTGGCCCCGACAAAATTTGCAAAGGCAAATTATACATTAATGTTGCTGTCAGGCTTGATTACAATTCAAATTTCAACTATCTGTCTTTTGTTGTAGCAGTTTTTGATACAGACCCAACAACTTAACTTTATATTGTAAAAATTGAAATTAGTTCTTATGGTTGATTTTCAATATGTTGTATTCAGCATCGCTATGGTTGTGATAATGGTTGCCGTATACGTTGTTGTTATCAATCCGGTTTTTCAAAGAATAACAAAGGCTGGCGAAACTTTGGTTCCTACAGAAGAGGAGACGCCGCCAGGAACGACCGGCGGATCTCAAATATCACTGCTTCCCATCGATCAGAATGCTCCGGCAAGCGAAAAAATCAGAATATTTTTTGACAAATTTTCTCTAGATTACATTCATACGGATTCTTCTGGCAAACGAGTTTACAATGTTTTTATTTTTGATATTCCTGCAGGTTCCTTTTCTAATCCGAATGCAATAACAATACCAATTAATGATGGTCTAAAGAGCTGGAATGCCGCGAATCCGGATTTTCAAATAGGGCCAGATGACAGACAACCTCCGCTCTGCGCTTCGCGAGGAGGTACAGGCATCAAATATTCTGAAGACTGCTGGAACAGCTATGCTGATAGTTTGTTGAATGACAAAAATACTTTTCTGTCACAGATGCGTGAAAAGGCTTTAATAATAGTAGGAGTTATTTTAGTGGTAATTGGATTAATTACAGGAACTTTTACAACATCGCAAAGTATTTTTTTGGTTTGTTCAAAACAACCTCTGCTCCGTATGGACAATACATGTTCCCCTTGATCATTGTAGGAATTGTTCTGATAGTAGCTGGCGCTCTCATGTGGAGCAAAAAGTTAAGAATTTATTTAAACTACTAAAACCTCTTTCTTTAAACA
>ASMQ01000004.1 GCA_000405245.1 Candidatus Aenigmarchaeum subterraneum SCGC AAA011-O16 | reverse complement strand
CTTTTAGAAGGAATAGATGAGAAGTCGGTATTATCTTGAATCTTTCTGCCATAAAAATCATAAAAGGGTCGCCAGCGTCCTCGCCTTCCCGTCTTTTCGACAGTACAAACGAAATCGATGGAGCGATTCACTTCCGTGTTCGACATGGGAACGGGTCTTACCACTCCTCTATGACCGGCGACAAAAATCTATTGTGGTTTAAAGGTATTTAAAGTTTGATGTCCCGCGGGAGGGATTTGAACCCCCGACATATCGGTTTCTGAGCGATTGCTAGTGAACCATGCAAAAGCAAAGTTCTACAGCCGATCACTCTACCAGACTGAGTTACCGCGGGTTGAAAGAAAGATTGAACTAGAGAATATTTAAAATTACTCAGAAACCTTTACAGGCAAAACTTTGATGCCTTCCTTTTCTCCATGCAAAATAACAATATTTGATTTTCGCAAAACTGTCTTGTCTTTGAAAGTGGCTTTTGCCACAGCTGATGGCAGAGGTATGCTTCCGTGGGTTTCGGTCGGTCTTAAAGTATAATGAACAACTCTTTCTTCCTGAGGCTTAAGGCTTCCTATTCTCCAAACCAGTTCTGTTCCACCAGTTATTTTTCTTATCAATGGTTTCATGGTCTCGAAGCCTCTTGCTAGTTGCAGACCAGAAGGAATCGTGTCTTTTACGACAACATTTTCCATTCCTCTCATCATGTTCTTGACATGTAGAGAGACTGAGACTTCCTTTCCCTTCTTTAACATTCTGTCATAGACAACTTTCCCTACTGTGAAAGAATTGAATTGCCAGTATATGAAAAGTCCTCCTAAAACAAAAATCACTATGAAGACATAAACCGGCCAGAAAACCTCTGAATATTGTACTTGTGTTTTCTCTCCAGGCTTCAAGCTGAATGACCATGCATATTCGTCACCCGAGACGCTTGTTGGCGGAGGCCCCGAGAAAAACAAATACCAGCCTTGCACAACATCTGATGTTACTTTAGCAGTTCTTTCAACATTACCGTCATTGAATGCTGTCAGTGTCACGGAATTTCCGAAGACCGAAAATGAAGCCTGTTTATCGTAAACTATTTTTTCTATTGTCGGAATGGAAAAAGGTCTTATGTCAGAATAGACTAGCCTGCTCCCGGAGTTCAGTTTAGCCTCGACCTGATAACTGCCTGGGCTAAGTCCTTTCAAAACAAAACTTTCCGCGAATGCATTGGTTTTGAGCGGTGCCAAGTCTCCGACAGTTATTACCCTTTCCTGTGTTCCGAACTTCAAAGTCAAAGTTAACAATAAGCTTTGCGTCCCTACGTTCTGGACCGTTCCGGAAACGTCAACTTTTGTTTCACAGGACATGCAGCTTAGACTAAAGTCCCTTATTATTGCTTGCGAAACCTGATCGACATAAACTAAAATTTGTTTCTGTGCTCTCTCAGAAGTCGAACCCTTCTCAATAGAAATCGCATAACTGTATGGGTAAGGCAAAGCGTCTACGGACGGAGTAATGGACACTGGAACAGTTATATTTTGACCCTGGTTCACTACGACTGCAACAGGGTAGTTTAACCAGTTAGAAGGTGTTCCGAGAATCGAAATGCTGAAAGAGTCTTGAGGCCCATTATTATAAATATACAGATTTATTATTCCTGTCCTTCCAGCAAAATATTTTTCATCAGTCTGGACAGTCACAGCAAAGTTACCATCAGCCAATACAGACTTGGTTAAAAAGACTGAAATCAACAGGACAAACAGCACTAACTTTTTCATAAGAATCATTTGAGCTCACTTTCTTATATATTTATACCCTTCTCCGCAAAACGATGTACGCAACCACAAGAATGAGCAAAAGGACGCCCAATCCGCCGACAATAATAAAACCTAGGCTTTTGAATACGCCTAGAAGCCCTCCTAAAGACTCTGCGGAAGGTATCAACTGCGCATAATGATTTCCGATGTAAAGAATCAAAGCACTTCCAGCAGCTAGTATGGCTACCGTAATTATCGAAGACTTCAGTCCTTGAAGCGAACTGCCCTTGTTTGGCACACAGTCCTTGCAGAATGTTTTGCCGTCAACTTCTCTATGGCAATTTTTACAGACCAAGGCACCGCAATTAGAGCATTGGTATTCTGCAAACTCTGCTCCGCATTTTTGGCAGCGCATATCTATTATTGGAATCTTCTATTAAATTACTTAACTAAACCCCAACCAATTAGTCTCCATCTGTCTGAAATTCTTCTGGAAATAACCACTCTGTTTCCAGCCTCTGCACAAACAGGAAGCTTAAGATCGAATTCGACTTCTTTTTTAGTAGTCTTGACAACGCCCAACGTTCTCGCTGTTCCTATGTTCAACATCAGTTGTTCTCCAATTTTTATCGGTTCTATCTTCTCACCCTCCAAAAGAGCTCCGAGAAGATTCACTTTAATAGAAATTTTGTTCAAAACTGATGGCAATTCGCTACCCGCCAGCGAACCTGCAAGAAAATCTGCTTTCACAATCGAAGGATCCAGTTCTGTTAAGACTCCGAGCAACCCTCCTGATCCAGCCTCTTGCAAATCCTTTTCTGCTTTTTGCAAGCCCACAATTTTAGTTCTCAGGGATTCCCATTTTTCTTTTATTTTAATACCTGGTCTGATTTCAACTTCCCTTCCTACCTCAAAATTTCCTTGAACCAAAGCTCCGCCTAAGACCCCACCCTTCAATTTTTCTACAGGCGTTCCTGGTTTGTTGATATCAAAAGACCTAACGACATACATCTTAGGAGGTTTAGAAACATCACGAACAGGAGTGGGAATTTTTTCTTGAATTGATTGCAAAAGAGAATCTATGTTTATCTTTTGCTGCGCTGACACAGGAATTATCGGAGCATGTTCAGCCACGCTCCCCTTGATAAATTCTTTTATCTGTCTATAATTTTCTAAAGCTTGCTCTTCTGAAATCAAATCAATTTTCGTCTGAACTATTATTATGTTTTTAATTCCAACAATTCCTAAAGCCATTAAATGTTCACGAGTTTGCGGTTGCGGACATTTTTCATTCGCGGCTATCACAAACAGAACTCCGTCCATTAGGTTTGCTCCGGCTAAAACTGTTGCCATCAGAGTCTCATGTCCCGGAGCGTCTACAAAAGAGACGGTTCTTTGTGCTTCGCATTCTTCAAAATCCTTAGGGCATTTTACAGTCGTAGACAAAGAGCCGCATTTTGTGCATTTGTATATTGTAGCGTCCGCATAACCTAGTTTTATTGTAATTCCTCTTTTCAGTTCTTCAGAATGAGTTGAAGTCCACTTCCCTGTTAAAACTTCCACTAAAGTAGATTTTCCATGATCAACATGGCCTAAAGTTCCGATGTTTACCTCAGGAATTAGTCTTTTATCGAAATTACTCACCTTCTTTTTTCTCTTTAGGCTGGATTCCTAGAATCATCGCAATGTCACCTTCGCCTTCAGTTACTTTACAATTTATTTGAATAATATCCGGAGATATCGTGTTTCCTCTAACATATTTTCTTTTTCTCATTCCTTCAGCAAGCGAATGAAAACCTGGAGGACTTGAAAGCAGAACCTTTTTCCTTCCCGGGCCCGGAAGATCGACTCTCATAGGAAAACCGTCTTTGTCGCTTCCACCTGTTATTTGCAACTTAAAACCTTCTAGTCCGAGCGTAGAACCCTCGAAAGAATCTCGGATTTTCAAACCGATTAGAGAAGGTACATCTTTGTCTATTTGAAAGGATTTTCTTGTTCTTGGATCTGATATTACTATTTTGAAAGGCATTTTCTCACCCAGTTTTGCTGCTAAGACAGCTCATTACCGAGTTTTATTATAACAATTAACAAAGTATTTAAAGGTTGGGATGAAGCCGACGAAAAGATTTTGGGAAATAGATTTTTTGAGAGGAATTGCCGTAATTCTGATGATAATTTTCAATTACATGTTTGCTCTTGCATTCTTGAACATATACAAAATTGGTGAGAGTTGGTTTTACTGGTATCTGTTTCCGAGGATTATTGCTGGCATGTTTATTTTGATTGCAGGTACATCAATGGTCTTAGGTTATAACAAACTAAACAAATCTGAAGAAATTTATTCGAAATTTTTTTCAAGAGGTTTAAAGATTTTCAGCTTGGGGCTTGGAATAACTGTTGTAACGTGGATTTTCGTCCCGCAAGCGTACATTGCATTTGGCATTCTCCACCTTATCGGACTTTCAACCATCCTAGCAATACCTTTTCTGAAATTTAGAAAATTGAATTTGGTTTTAGGATTACTAATCATCTTGAGTGGACTCTATCTCCAGAATCTTAGATTTGATTTTTTTGAATTGGTCTGGCTAGGTTTTATTCCTAAAAACTTTTACACTCTTGATTATTTTCCTTTGCTGCCTTGGTTTGGCGTGATGCTGATAGGCTTGCTTTTAGGAAACACGTTCTATCATAAAGGCCAAAGAAAATTTAAAATAAAAAATTTAGAAAGTGCTTCGATGATAAAACAGATTTGTTTTCTTGGAAGAAACTCTTTGCCTTTGTATCTGATACATCAGCCAGTCCTTATCTTGTTTTTGATTCTGCTAGGTTTTCGCGTATTTTAAGCTGACATAGAGTTTTAAATACAAACCCTAAATATTTAGATATGAAAGGTCTCTCTACTCTAGTTACCGTAATTCTTTTAGTCATGATTTCTGTTGCTTTGGTAGGAACTGCATATTTATGGATAACAGGAGTTTTTCAAAGAGCCTCGGAGCAGGTATCCGGAGAAACACAGAGAAGAACCTCTGAATTGACAGCGGAACTCAAGATTGATTCTATTTTGGACAATAAAATATTTGTTAGAAATCGTGGTGGCTCTGACTTGACTAGCATGATAACTTATGCTAATGGGAGTAAATTGCAAAATGTGACACTAGATCTTGACGGTACTCCTGCATCTATTCTTCCTCAGGGAAGGTCAGGAACTTTTACAATATTTCCTGAAACCAAACTCTTTGGAGATTACTCTCTTAGAATAACAACTGGAGAAGGAGCAGAAACTGTCCAGTCAGCCACTTTTAAGTATTGGCCTTTGGATGGAGATTATTGGACAGAGAATTCTTCAACAAGATGGAGCGAGTCTGGACGTTTTCCGACAGGAGGATTTGGAACTTTTTGCTTCCAATGCATATTCTTGTTAGACCAAAAAGATTCCAAAGTCGGGTCTTTCAGTATTAATTACACAAATATCCAATATCCAATGGTGTATCTGTTTTATCCAAAACCAAAAGATGCAAGATGGGATCTGACAAAATATACGAAAATAATGTTTTGGTTTAAAACCAACTCCAAAGACACTACTAATTATCAGGTTTGGTTAGCGACAGGCCAGAATCAAGTTTCACCTGTCAATTCATATGTATATACTCTATTTCCTGGTTTTTCACCGATACCGGGCGGGTGGCGAAGATTTGAAATACCTTTAAGTAACTTCACAAGAATGGGTAATGGTGACTTAGGAAACATCAATTTCTTTCTGCTGAATCACACACAGATACAATCAAGCCCGTACTATCATGAAACATTGATAGATGGTTTACATTTTGAGTAATTCTTTAGCAAGTTCTATTTCTTCTTTCAAACCTAATTCCTCTAGAACTCGAAGATCATTTTTGGTAACAATTGTTGACAGTTCTTCCCCCTCTCTTATATGTCTGCCGACTGTAGGTCCTTCTATAGAAACTGCAACCCTATCCCCCTTTTTCGCTTTCTCTAAAGAAACATTCTCAGATTGAATTGCCTTTATCTCTCCGATTTCTTTTCCGTTTTTTTGCAACTTAAAACCTGCTTTTATTGTTCCGGCTAAAACTTCAACACCCACAATGGCAGGATTTGAAACATGGAAGACCATTCCTGGTAGAATTTTTATCCGCGCAGGAAGATTTATGCTTTCGAGCTTTGCTTTAGTTATTTTCTGTCTTGTCTCTTCAATATATATTTCGTATTCTTCAATCAACCGATAAATTATGTCTCCTTTTATAATCCTAAGAGACTTGTCTTTCGCTTCCTTTTCAGCAATCTCATCAATTCCTACGTTAAAAGCTATTATGGCTTTTCTATAGGGATCTTTTATCGTTTCCACCTCAATGACATCTTTTCGCAGAACTTTTCCTACCTCAGCCTTTTTAATTTTAATGTTTTTCCTTTTTAGGATGTGAACTAGGGCTTCCAGGCTCCCTAAAGTATCGGCTTTTAATACAATACCTTCCTCGTCTGTCTCGAATTCTATTTCTTCGGCAGCTTCTTTGAATTCTTTAGAAATTCTTTCTATCAAGTCCTCCGGAGCATTCGATCTTAAAGATGCTATCGGACTTCCTGCAAGAGCGTGTTCAAGTCCCGGAGCAGATATTTTGATTCCTGCTGCGGCAGAAACTGAATCTACGTTGTCAAATTGCTTTTCAACTCTCAATTCTTTCCTTGGTGAAGGTTTTAATAGAGCTTTTACTTTTGTTGTCCTAGGCTCCTTGCCTCCAATTATAAGCCAGTCTCCTCTCCTAATTTCTCCGTCGTGCAAAATAGCATCTATTGTGACGCCAAGACCTTTCACTTCTTTTATTTCCAAAATAGAACCATATCCGACTTCGCTAGTTATCTCCAACTCTTTCTTCAAGAACTGTTGCGCCAATCCTGTTAAAACCATCAACAAATCTGGAACGCCTTCTCCTGTTATCCCGGAGCAAGGGACTATTGCCACATTATTTTTAAAATCAGAAACTCTGTCAAACCTTTCAGAATCAAAACCCCTCTCTGATAATTGACCCACAATTTTATAGACAGATTTTTCAGCCTTGTCTCTGACATGCTCGGCTTGCTTTTGAAAACTTTCGAGAAAACTCAAACCTTTATGTGAAATCCAACCTTCTGACTTGTCAATTTTAGTTGCAGCCACAACAAATGGTGTCTTGAATTGTTTTAAAAATTCTAAGGATTCGTCTGTCTGAGCTTGGAAGCCTTCTGTTATGTCAACAACGAGAACAGCCAAATCAGCTATGCTCCCTCCCCTCTTTCTTAAAGAAGTAAAGGCTTCATGACCCGGAGTATCAATAAAAAGAAGACCAGGAATAACAACCTTTATGTTGAATTTATCAAGAAGCTTTCCACACGTCTCCTTAATGGTTTCTAAAGGAATTTCCGTAGCACCTATATGCTGTGTTATGAACCCCGCTTCCTTTGCAGCGACAGTCGTGCCTCTAATCTTGTCTAGCAAAGTTGTCTTTCCATGGTCCACATGACCCAAAACAGATACGATAGGCTGTCTTATCATAACTATCAGAGAATAGTTGATTTGAAGAGTATTTAAAAATCAGTTTATTGTTTCGGTGTCTTTTCCGGTTTGGTTTTACTCCAAACATCTTCTGGAACATCATCATATAAAGATGGCTCTGCTTTTTGTTCTTTAGCTCTTAGAAGCTCTGCTATTTCGTCTTTTCTGAAGCGCCAATAATGTATTCTCCACCCTCTGCCGTCATAGAGGGTTGTATCCTCCCTTTCAGTCGTTAAAATTCCTAAATCTTCAAGCATATAGAAAGCGTCTCTGTCTTCTGGTTCCAAAACATTGTCAATAATTCTTTCAGCATAGCCAAAAAAATTAAGAACATGATTTGCCATCGCTCGTGCTTCTTCTTTTTTCATTCCTGTATTACTGATACCGTTTTTTATAGCTTTGGTTAAGTCATCAACTGTCAGTGGACCTTTAATTTCTTTTTTGTGTGGTGTAAAATGTTTGTAACTTGGACCACTATATTCTCCCCTTCTACGACCAATATGAGGCTCTACTTTCAACGATCTTAACCTGTATGCTACGCCGGCTGGGGTCATTTTACCATCAAGCGCGTTGGATATTGCATTAGAATTTAAACCTTTTTCATGCTCTAGCAATACGTCTTCGTCAGAGACTTTTGTATTAGGACCGGTAGATGGTTTTCTAGGATAATAATATTTACCTTCGTCATGTAGCTCATGCAATCTTTTTTGGACAGTCTTCGGGTGTACTCCAAACTTCTGTGCTGCCGTTTCAACAGAAAAATCTTCTTGTTTAGTTAATTCTAATAAATTTTCCTGAGTAAAAGCCCTTCCGAATCCAGGAGGTACAGGCACGACCTCTATTTTAAGCTTTCTAATTCTTCGGTTAACGTTCGATTCGTCTGTTACAGAGTAACCTTTTGCTTCTAAATCTGCAGCTATTTGAGCTCTGGTGTAACCTTCGCCATTATATTTTTTATATACACTATCTGGAATATTCGGTTTATGGCTTGTCTTTTGACCATTAACATATTCAAAATCCTTGCAAGAGCGCACGACTCTACCAACAACTTCGTAAGAAACATCTGTTATGCCGTCATTAGTTTTTAACGCTTGATGAATTTGAGTTAAATTGAGACCTTGACCAGAATACTTTCCAACTACTACGGCTACTCTTTGGGATTTTTCACTGTGATAGACAGGTATTTCAAGCTTTGTTTCAGGTGTCGTTGTGGGCAAAACTGCCGTAACAGTCTCCATATGCATCAAATCAATTTGGTTAGAAACCTTTAAATTCTATGTTGGCTCTCTTTTCCTCTACGTATTTCAAAACTTCATCGATAGAAAGAGTAAACCACGGAGCATATTTGTCTGGATTGTTTTTCAAATCTCTTCTTAACTCATCTCTGTCTATCCATTTCCATTCGGCGACCTCTTTCGGATTCGCTTTCACACGTCCATTATGAAAACCTACAAAAACATGGTCGAGTTCATGTTCAGAACCGATATTTTTGAATTTGGCTTTGTATATGAAATCAAATGATTCCTTAAGCTCACAATCAAAACCAAACTCTTCTTCAAGTCTTCTGTGGACAGCCTCTTCCATTTTTTCCCCTTTCCTAGGATGGCTGCAACAAGTGTTTGCCCAGAAACCTCCCCATAACATTTTTTCTTTGCTTCTTTTCTGAATCAATAGCTGTTTTTTATCATTGAAAACAAAAATCGAAAAGGCTCTATGCAGTTTTCCATCTCCGGAGTGGCACTTGTCTTTTTCTTCAAAGCCTATTGGTTTGTCATCAGAATCTACAAGAACTATCGTCTCTTTCATCAAAAATTCCTCTCCACTAAAAAGTTTGCTAGTCCTTCGAGTTTACTTCTGCCGTCGCTTTTAGGAATATGCTTTTGCAAATCATTCAATTCTTTTTTAAGTATGCCTTTTGCATAATTTTTTGCATAGTCTATAGAACCGTACTTTTGCATCAAATCTATGATATACCTCTTTTCTTTGAGTGTTATTTTCTGATTTCCAATAAGCTTGCTAAGTTTCTCTCTTTCTTTTTTATTTGCATGCTCATAGAGATGGACAATCATAAGAGTTCTCTTTCCTTCGGCTAGGTCTCCGGCAAAATCCTTCCCAACGCTTCCTCCAGTAGTTCCCGGAGCGACTTTCTCATCGCTCTCAGCCATAGTAACGTTAATTATGTCATCCTGTATCTGGAAGGCTATCCCGATTCCGAAACCAAATTTCCTCATAGCTTCTATCTGTTTCTCTGTACCGCCGGCTATTACGGCTCCGACAGAACAGGGAACCCCACCAGAATAAAAGCCTGTTTTCTTCAAGGACATCGTTTTGTACCACTCAAAGCTTGCTTCAGATAAATCCTTATCCCTTTGCTCAATTTCCATTGCCTGTCCTTCAGCGGTTTCTTTAAACATTTCACTGAACAAACCCAGAATTTTCATGGTTTTCTCAGGACCCCAAAGATTTTTCCCAGATAAAAGTGCTTCGTAAACTTTCATAAAGAGAAAATCGCCCATATTTATGGCGTGGGGTATGCCATATTGAACATGTAAAGTAGGTTGTCCCCTTCTGATATTAGAGTAGTCTTCTATGTCATCATGAACTAAAAAGAAAGTATGAGCTATTTCCAAGGCCGCTGCAGTAGGAATGGCCTGTTCTGTTTTGCCGTTCAAAGCTTTGCATGCTAAAACAAGTAAAGCAGGTCTCCACCTCTTTCCACCATATTCCAAATATTTCCAAGAACCTTCGTAAAGAATTTGTGGCGTTCCTTTTCTGGGAAGAATTTTTTCTATATAATTATCTACTAGGGGTTTAATTTCTGTTAAAGTTTCGAGAATTTCTTGCATACTTTCCAACTTCGTTTCTGATGTATTTAAAGTTATTTAACAAATTCGTAAAATCTTAGACCTTCTTCACAACCTTCTTTTCCAATACCCACAAGAGCGAATTCATCATGAGGCTTTACTATGCTTCCGTTTGCCTTTCCTTCATGAAGAGCTCCATATTGCTCAAGACTTACCTCTCTCCTTTGTTCCAGCATACTACGCAAACCCAAACTTCCAGCAACAGAGCTATGATCATGTTGAAGAGTTCCTCTGAATGCGAGAGCACCACAACCGCTTCCGTAAGAGCCAAAACCAACGCTATCGAAAGGACCATGCTCTCCATATTCCAGCATGCTTGCAAAACCTAAGTACATCGAACCCGTATAAATATTGCCAACAATTCTAGAGGCTTCTTGACTGCTTTGAACTTTACTATTAAAAGCTTCTTTGAACTGGTCTGTTTCTTCTGTGAATCTTCTTCGCCATTGATCATCCGCTGTCCAAAATTCATCGTCGGTTTGAAAATGTTCTTTTCCTGGTTCATATCCTATCTGCCTAACAATCTGCTGCCATCTAGGAAGACCTCTCCACTCATGTCGAAAAAGAAAGGCGGCAGCATATACTGTCATTTTTGGATACGGCTGGTGAAATGCTAAATGTTCAATATGATCTGTAAGAGCTTCACCGTTGGCAAGTTTTACCAGACCTGCTCTAAGTGCTTTTGCTCTATAATCCACAAAAGCACTTTTCATAGTATCTAAGTAACAGCGATTAGAATATTTGCCGTCAACAACCGGAGTAGTTCGATGTAATGGTTTGAAAAAATCTCTTTCGTCTTTTGTACAAACACCAACAGGTCTTTCTATGGAAAGTAGAGTTGGGTTTTCTCTAACAAGCATAGCAACTGCTCCAGCGCCCTGGGTATATTCTCCTGAAGAATGGGTTTCATACTTTGCGATGTCAGTTGCAATCACTATTCCTGCCTTTCCATCGTTTGCTCCTGCTCTTATCCAATTCAACGTATCAAGCAAAGCTCCGCTTGCTCCAAGGCATGCAAAAATAGCATCGCCGGGAACTAGGCAGTGTCGTAATGAACCTTCGCCTAAATCTTTTTCCAAACAACCTAAAACATAGGATCCAACAGGTTTTGAATGGTCAACCTGGGTTTCGGTGCCAACATGAATTCTTCCTATCTCCTCCGGAGAGAGATTATTCTTCTTTATAAGTTTTAATGCAGCGTTTGCTGCCATGGTTACAGAATCTTCATGCGAATCCGGAACACCCATTTTCGAAACTCCTAATGAAGCTAATTTACGAGGGTCAACTTTCCTGCTTTCGGTAAATTCGCCATTGAGATTCAGATAAAGATGAGGTACGTAAACTGCAATATCATCAATACCAATAGATGTCTCGACCATCGGACCACGATTGTAAAAGTTTACGAACGACACTATATATACATAGCCTCGACAATAGACGTAATTAGACGATTGCTAATTTTTAAGATGGCTGTCATAATTAACATATGAAATACAAAGAAGCGAAAGAAGGAAAAGTAAAAATCATTCTACCAGAGAATTCTTCTGTTTTCTTCAATCCAGAAGCAGAAATGACTCGAGATCTTTCGGTTTCTGCGTTGCAGGTTTACAAAAAAGGAATAAAATTCAAAATAAATGTTTGCGATCCTTTGGCTGCAACAGGAATCAGAGGATTGAGGTATGCAAAAGAAGTCAAGGGAATAAAGTCTGTTGTTTTGAACGATAAAAATCCAAAAGCCTATCAAACAATAAAGAAAAATATTAAGTTAAACAAATTAAAAAAATGCTCTGCTGAAAACAAGGATGCAAATATACTTCTCCGGAGCAATGTTTTCAACGCTATTGATTTAGATCCTTTTGGTTCTCCGAACGTTTTCATGGACTCTGCGGCTCGATCAATATGGCATAGAGGTTTCTTGATGGTCACTGCGACGGATACTGCTCCGCTCTCTGGAACCTATCCTGAAGCCTGTTTAAGGAAATATGGAATAAAATCCCTTAAAACGGATTTTTACACAGAACTTGGATTAAGAATTTTGATTTCTTTCATAATTTTGAACATGACGAAATATGAAAGAATCTTTGTTCCACAATTATCGTTCTCAACCCTTCATTATTTCAGAGTTTTTGGAAAGATAGAACATGCAGGAAAAATTAAGGATATTTTGAAAGACTTTGGATATGTTAATTATTGCGCATGCGGCAATAGAATTTTTGGAGATTTGAAAGAAATTTGCAATAATTGCGGGAAAAGCTTCAAACACTGTGGTTTGATTTATCTTGGGAAAATAAATGATAAAAAATTTATCAAAGACATCTTGACAGATTTGGAAAAAAGAAATTTTAAAATGAAAAAACGGGAAGAAAAATTGTTGAGATCCATCTCCGGAGAAATTGAGACACCTTTCTACTATGATATTCATATTTTAGGAAAAATTTTTAGAATCGGAGAGATACCGAAAATTGAAGATTTTATAGGAAAGATTAAGTCGAAAGGATTTAAAGCAAGTAGAAGTAGTATTTGTCCAACAGGTGTAAAGACTGATGCAAATTTTAAATATATTAAAAATTTATTTTAACTTTTTGTGCACTCTGATTGCATGTTCGCCAGGCGCAAAATAATCCAAGATGACTTCTTCTACCAAGTAACCTGCTGGAATAGCAAGGTTAACAATTTGAGCGTTTTTGTAATGAATGTCACCGATAACTTCTTCAACGCCTTTCCTAAGAAATGCTTCTTCAACACCATCCAATAGTTTTTTAGCAAAGCCTTTTTGTCGATAGGGTTTTGCTACTGCAATATCTTCTATCAGACCTAATTTTTCTGTCTCGCGAATTCCTGTCACTCCACCTACCAATGCCGTGGCATCTGCTAAAACAAGCATTGTATCGCCATCTGTTGGCAAATAGCCTCTTGTTCGTTCAACAATTTGCTCTAGTGTTTCCTGCGGGTTAGCATCGCGATATAGAACAGAAACAGGCTGGACATCTAAAAGTTCCATTCTTCTTAATTCAAACATAGAAACCTACTTGGCTTTTATAAATTTCTTGCCTCTCATTAATCTATTGTAAATAGGGCAGACTCCAACCTTTGGCCAAAGGCACATTGGACCTAAACATTGCTTTGTACCCTCGTAATAGAAACAAGACTTAACCATAGTGCCTACTCTAACAACAGCCGGTCTTTTTAATTCCAATTTTCTGAACATCGATAAGTCACCATTCAATCCAGCTTCTGGTTTCACTTGTGCAGGCAGTTTAAACTTGCCATTCATCAATTATCACCATTACTTAGTAATAAATAAATACTTTGGCCCATATTTAAAGCTACCGATTGGTAGGGCTTTGTGTAAGTAGTGACTTTTGTGTATAAAGTAGGGTTTGTGTGTAAAAAGTCATATTTTAACTTTGAACTTTTCAATCTCTGTCTTTAGTTTATGGTTGAATCTTACATGAGGGAATATCTTGTGTTCATATTTGTCTATCTCTTTTTTTGGTATTATATATAAAGTCGATTTATTTCCTTTAAATTTAACAACATAAAGATGCGTGGCTACAAACTTCAAATTCCTTGTGAACTCGTTTGCATATGCATCTGGTATTCCCTTTTCTGTTTCGGTGGCTTTGACTTCTATCAACCTATGATCATTTTTCTTTGGGTCTATACTGATTATATCAAACCCAACAAAATTCTTGTTTTTGCTAACATCAATAGGCTTTCTTTTTTGTTCTTTCTCGTAATTCAATACATATTTTATTCCTTTTTCTGTCAGCCTCATTTTCACCACCAATATGAGTAACATAGGTCTTTCCTAAAGATAAGTATTTTTATTCTTATGAAGTTCAAGATAATTCAAGCCAAAGGTTTAGATATTCGTTGCTGGAAACCTTTATGCTACATAGAAGGAAAGCATAGGAATTGCCCTTTGGCTAAAACTTAGTAGGTAATCCTGCTTCTTTCATACGTCTTAAAACCTCTTCTCTTGAGGGTTGCTTACCTTCTTTAAGTCTTTTTTCTATTTCTTTTTTAGTTTTATGACAAATAGGACATCCTGATAGTATAACATATTTTTCGGGTTTGAAATAGTTTGTAGCTTTTTTATTAGAAGCCGCTCTTGAGAATTTTGTAACTTTTATAATTGGAGTATAAAGAGATTTAATTTTACCCTCATTACAAAATGGGCAAGGAATTTCAGTTTCGCTTGTTTTCGATTCGTATGTCATAATTATAATTCATCTTCGATGACATTCTTAGCTTTTTCTCTTTCTAAAAACACTTTTTTTTCTATTTCTTCAGCTTTATCTTCTACATCTTTTATCTTTCTCAATATTTCCAATTGTTTTATTTTATCTATTTTTGGAATTGTAACTCTTAATAATTGTTCAGAATTTATATTTTCACCAACAGAACCAGTTTTTAGCAATTCTGTCTGAAGCATGCCTTTTTTGCTGTTAATGAATTTTGCCACAAATAAAGGCTCGACCTTTGACATATCAAGTTTAAATCTGATTATGTAAGATCCATAAGTCCATTTGACCTCTTTTTCTGTAGTTATAGAAGCGAGTCCGATTAACCTACTTCGTGATATGAGAAGTTCTCCTTTTGATAATAGCAAATTATCACTAACTTCATTAACGAATCTGATATTAGCGTCGTCTATCAACCCATCTTTAGTAAGATTTTCTATATTCACAAAAGGTATTTTTCCTCTTTCTTGTCCGCTTGCTGTCAGTCCATAATCCATACCATCTGGCAGAACAACTTCTCTAAGATGCATCACTCTGTTAGATTTCATAAATTGTTTTATCTCATCAAATTTTGGGTCGTAAAATCTTATATCCAATCTATCTTCTATTTCGTCAAATTTTCTTGCAAAGAAAAATGATTCTCTTTGAATATCTATTCTCTTGCCATTTTTAATTTTGCTAATAAATGTCCTTTCATCGAAAGTTTTTCCAGAATAGCAAGATAAAACGAGTTTCCTGAATTCATTATAATTTTCAATAACTGTATTAACATTTGTTCCATTAAAGAGATGATTCTCGCAAACCTTTCTTTTTGTGTTCAATCCAACTTTGTCTACATATGAAAAAAATATGGGCTCTTTTTGAACAGCATCAGTATCACTCTTTTTGATAGCAAAAAGAATTGAAGTTTTATTGGGTGTCTTAGAGACTGGTATGAAAGTATCGCTTGTCAAAGAAATAACAGCTTTTATATAAAAATTCCTTTTTATGAATTCTCTTAATTTCGAATAATCATCTGTATTAAGTAGACCTTCATCAACAATAATTACCAATTTTCCACCACGCCATTCTATTGGCATGTCATCATTAGAATCGTTTTTCAAATAATGATTTGAAGCGTTAATGAACAAAGCCCCACCCTTTATTTCATTTCCAGTAATGACTATTTCTGGATCAGTTTGTAATAGATTTTGTAGTTCATTTATTTTTTGTCTTAATTGTTCTTTTCTTTCTTCAGATACGCTATTTTCCAAAGCCTTTCTGCATGATAAAATTTTTCCTTCTGTGAGATTTTTTCGTGGTATAACGACCATGCGATTTATTTTGAAATTGTCATTGTAAGATGGAAGATTATAACTTAGATTTCCCAAAGGTGGATTCGTCAATATGACATCTATTTTATTATCCTTATCTGGTAATAGAAGACCATCTTTGTCTTGAACATTAGTCTTACCGTCTCCATGAATATACATGTTCATTTTTGAAAGCTTTGATACGTAAGAATCAAAGTCCGAACCAAATAGTTGTTCTTGCTTTATTTTTTTCTCTTTTTCTTCCCTATTTCGACCATTAATTTTTGAGAGCATATCATACATCGCATAAATCAAGAATCTTCCAGTTCCGCAAGCAGGATCTAATACGATATCATCTGATTTTAAATCGGCAAGTTTTATCATAAATCTTACAACATTTTCTGGCGTGAAGAACTGCCCAGCCTTCGTGTCTTTGCCAGATAGTTGACCTAAAACTTCATAAGCGGCACCCAGACCATCAACTTTCGTGGTGTAAAAGAAATACTTTTCAAATGGTATGACAAAATAATTCATAACAAATTCATCTGTAAATTTTTCAGCAAGCAAATCATGCTCATTAAACATCTTTGCAATCTTTATTTCATGATCGTTTTTAATCAGTTCAAATAATTTATGACATGCTGTTTTTTGATTATCTTCTACATCTTGGAATTTTATAAATCCCATTCTACTAAATCTATTTGTTTTTTTCTCGTATTCCCTTTTTTCCTCATATAGTTTCATGAAAACTAAATATATGACATTTTTAATTGCGTCTGTATGTGTTGCTATCCCATTTTTCCTTAAATCATCTTCAAATTTTTTTAAGTCCTTAATTAAATCTTGAACAGTTTGCTGATGTCTTTCTTCTTCTTTTATACTTATTTCCTTTTTTAATTCTGTATCTTCGTAAAAAAGTGTATTAGATAGAAGTTTTAGAATAGCTTCATCATCTATGTATTCTTCTGTTTTATCGAAAAGAGAAAGAATATCTCTTTTTGGGAAATCTTCTTTTGGATTTTGTATTAATTTAGTTATGAAAAGTTCAAAGTTAACAAAAGACAAGGGTATTATTTTCAGGTCTGATTTATCAGAGTTTACTATATTTGAGTCTCTTATAGAGCTGAAGGTTCTGTAATATGTTTCTGGAGAAATAAAAATAAGGAAACATTTTTTACGTGGGTTCTCACGTTTTGCTCTAATTAAATGGTCTTTAATTGATTGATATTCTCCATCTTGCGTTGATTTTCTTCTTTTGGTTACTTCTACACATATTCGATAATTATCATCATTAATTTCTATATCAGATTTATTTGCTGGAGCATTCATTGTAGGTGTGCCATTGTGCATGATTTCAAATCCCCGTTTTTCCAATCCACGCTTTAAATCACCATAAACTATTTGTTCTAATTCTTTTCTTGGGTCTAAATTATCGTATTTTGACACAATTATATTGTGTAGAACAAGAATTTAAGTTTCGATTTCTACCCGATTTTATTACTATGGAATGATGGTTTCTATCTTCCAGAAATAGCTTTTTAGCATCTTTTCCTATAATTCTTTCACTTCTATTCCAACGTTTTGTATTTTACCTATGACATTTAAGTCGCTTAATGCCTTTTCATCTATAGAAGCACAGAAAATGCATCCTTCCTCTGGAAGTTCGCCCATCAAAACTTTTATGGCTTGTTTGAAATGCTTCTCGGCATTATCTACATTCACTTCAATTTTCCTTATATCGCTGTGAAAATGAAACTCCCCATTGGGCATGAACTGGTTAGGATAATAAAACAGCAAATATCCGTAATTCTCTGTGTCATGCCCGTTCTTCCTAAAAAGGAAATTGTAAATGTCCATCTGGTCTTGGTAGCTTTCATGCGTGTCCTCCTTCAAAGGAAATCCCCTTGTCTTGAAGTCCAGAGTTATCAGTTTGCTATTATTGATTAACAAATCATCAATGGCACCCATCAGAGTTATGCCTGATTTCGGATCAACAAACCTTATTCCTCTTTGCGGGATTCTCCATGCATGCAGTTTTTTCATGTCTGCGAACAGTTTAGCATCTATTTTGTTTCTTAACTCTGGGGGAAGCTCATTTCTCTCCCTGAAATAATCGAAGTGATTCTTTATTGCTATGTCCATACCGCTTGGAAGGCTCGGGAATGCTCCCTCAGGTCTTCTTATGCCCATCCTTAACTGCAACCAGAAACATCTCTTGCATTCTTCCATCAGTCTGAGGCTGGAAGACGATACCGTGATTGGCTTTCCCTTAAGATTTTGCATGAAATAATAGGTCGTTGCTGGTTTAAAATCATTCATATTTACAACCTATTCTTCAAACTGTGCTGCTATTCCTAATTCTTGCATCTCCTGTATGACCACACAGATGTTGTGGCATAGTATTTTACAGAGAACCTCATTTATCTGGGCTGTCTTTGTCTTGCTTTTTACCGCATCGCCGAACTTCGATTTTATCATGTGGAAGGTCGTCTCTACATTGCTTCTCTTGTGGTAGTGTTTCATGAATTCATCGTTGTTATACATGAATAAATGCCACATTTTCTTCCATAGTCTTGGATGCCTCGTCCTTGCTGTATTTCCTTTCTTGAAAGGTATATAGGCAGTCCCGCCAAGCTCGTCAACGATTTTAAAGTTGTTTTTTGAGAGATAACCTTTGTCTGCTGAAACCTCATTTATTTCGAAATTTTCTGCCGTTTTCGTCACAAGTTCTTCAAAAAACCGATAATCGCTTGCAATCGATTCAGAAAGCTTAATAGCAGTCACTATGTTTGTTTTGACCCCGCATACAACATGTGCCTTTATCCAAATTCTCCAGTTTTTTTCTCTTCCATATCTGAACTCATACCATCTCTTGAATCTGGAAGTCGAAAAACCTGTGCTGTCTACTGCGAACTCTGTTTCTATTGATTTTAAAGGCATGGAGGACTTCTTTATCAGATCCGCCAGAATGTAGGTCAATTCTTCTCTTTGCATAAAATGCCCTACGCTTGCAAAACATGGCTTGCTGTTTATTAGTCCCTTTTCTTTAGCTATCTTTATGTCGGTTTCGAATCTTCTCAGCGAATACAATGAATAGACCTTGAAAGCCGAGCAGAATATCATATCCGATAAAGACAGTTTGGGTCTTCCAAATTTGTATACAAGCTCGTCTATCCCCTTGCATAAATCGGCTAAAAGCTTCATGAAAAGCTCTTTTTCTTGGCATTTTGCTTGGTCATATGCTTTCCAGTCTTGTGGGTAAGTCTTGATCTCCTTTGTTATCTTGACTTTTCCAGTTTCATCTATCTCTTTTCTTAGGATATATTCAACCGCATAGATGTGCTTGCACTTTTTCATTCTTGTCTCGCAGTCCGCACAGTTGCATGTCGGTTCATGTTCTTTTAGTCTCACGAGATAATTTCCTTTTCCAGACTGGGATGGGACTACCCATCCTTTGTCTGTCTTCCTTATTCTTGATGTTTTAGCTATCTCAACTCCTCTCATTTTTCTCAAATCAGTTGGAGCCGTAGCGTCCATATTTACCACCTCTTATGTTAGTATTGTATAATACCATACTACTGTTATGTATGCATAAGTATTTAAATACATACTATAATAATACTGTAATGCCGAGACGTTCTGTTAAAACTAAGACAAGAGTTACGACCTCCATAAAGATTGATCCTGCGTTCTGGAAGGATGTCAAGCTCTACTGCCTTAAGAATGACATAGAAGTCTCTCAATTTATAGAAAAGGCTTTGAGAAAATCTATTTCTGAGAATATAAGATGAATGAGGTTTGAAAAATGGTGGAAAGAAAACTACTTACAGATAGCACAAGGAAAGACATTAAAAATAAAAATTATCTAAAAGCATTATTACAAGCATCTGCAGATCTTGAACATCTATTCTTTTCTAAACTACTTTTTGAAAAAAATTTAAAAAGTAGTTTAATAGGAAATTGGACATTAGGAAAATATATTGAATGGGTTTCTAAATCAGATCTAATAGATAATAAACACATATCACTCCTCAAAGATTTTAACATAATAAGAAATCTCATCGTTCATGATAGACATTCTATAGATAAAATTGAAAATGATTCTAATAAATTAAATTCTTTAATTAACATATTACTTTCTATATGCGATTTTATAGATTCTACAACTATTAAATATAAACTTAATAATGAATTAGAAAAAGAATATAACATTTTTTTTGAAAGAACTGATAAAAAGTATGGAAAACTCGTCTAAAATATCTGTGTAAAAAGTCTAATTCCTGTGTATAAAGTCGAAGATTTTCAGCACTTAATACACAAAGCCGATTGGTAGTGAAACTCAAGAAAAAGCGTGCAAAAATCTTTTCAAATCAACTGTGTTATTTACAACTTCTACTCCGTCTCTTTTCAACCTCTTAATCTTGCCTCTGACCACATCTGTTCCGGAGTAGCCACCTATATTTTTATTTTGGCGGTGAGAAACGACTTTGTAGCAAGGATACTTGTCTGGATAAGGATTTTTTGCGCAAAGAATGCCGACAGTCCTAGGGTGAACCTTCAATTTTTTGCTCAATGTTTTATATGTGGTCACTTTTCCTTTAGGTATTTTGAGTAAAAGCTTTTGAAATTCTCTCATTTTTTCTTCTCTTTTAAAAATACAACTCCCCTCCATCCACATTTCTTGCATTCGTATATTTGACCTAGCCACGGCAGATAAGATAAATTCTTGCTCTTGCATCTAGGACATTGCATTAAAATCTTTTAGGTGGAACAGACACAAATAAATGATATCTTTCGTTCTCGTTTTCTAATTCTTGGAGTACTCTCTTGATTACAGCGTTTGAAGGATCAGGCAAAAGTTTTATTCTATGCTTTAAATCCTCGAAGCTTGTAAAGGGGCCTTTTTTTCTTTCCTCAATTATGTCCCACATATGTTTCTTTCCCACCCCTGGGAGAAGTTCTAATTGATGAATTCTTGTGGATAGTGGCTGTGCAGTATTGAAGAAATCCACGAATTTCTTCTCATTTTCTTTGACAATCTTCTCAACAACAAAAGGTAATTCGGATCTTGCAAAAGTTGTCAACTCCCTAGTTATTATCCTTCTTTTGACATGATCTACATGATCTCTTTTTCCTTCTCCGATGTAAACTTTGTCTCCGGATTTTACTGTGACCTCTCTTCTTATAATAACTTCCAGTAAGGAAAAGTATTTGTCACCCAAGACTTGGGCTATAGGCTCAGGCCTTCCTATAGCATGGCCTCTCGGCAAGAAATCTAAAACTATACAACTTTCATCTCTTAGAAATTGCATGGCAATCACGCGTATTTCTTTATCGCTTCAAGTATTTTTGTTACTTCATCTTCTTTCAAAGAAAATTTTTCCCTTGCAAAAAGCATTCTCAGCTCGTCTGGGTTTTTTGGAAGAATGTTTATTATCTGCGCTGTAGTCTCCGGGGACATCCTTAGTATCTTATTTAATTCTTCCCAGAGCTTTTTGGCATCATCATACTTCACTTTGTTGAATTTCTTCAGATGGTCTAAAGCCAGTTTCTGCTCGTAAGATAGCTCTTTCTTCTCCTTCTCACGAGTGGAAAGAATTTCCTTGGCTTCTGCCATTGCTATTGGTTTGACATCAGAGACTTTCATAAAAACGCTTATTTTAATTGTAGTCTAAGCCTTTTAAAGGTATTTTAGCGGTAGAGATGTTTTTTCTGAACGCTTTTCCCTCTCTGAACGATTCCTCTGTATCTTGCGCAGGAAGGACAGACATAGATCTTGTGAGAAAGCATATGCATCTGGCTTCTATCAACTGCAGCCAGAATTGTCGGGTCGGTTATCCTGAAACCTCTATGTATCTGAAAAGCCTTATACCTTGGAACTATTCTTCCACAAAAGCCGCAATTAACAGTTCCTTCATGACCCCTTGTTTTTGTATGCGAATATTTTCTTGTGTAAGGAGCTTCTGATACTGGCAAGAAATCACCTTTGTATTATAGAGAACTGAATTATTTAAAGGTTGAGAACGAGTGATATTTTTATGAGGCTTGAAGGAGAGGTTGCGATCGTGACTGGAGGAGGAAGAGGCATTGGAAAATCGACTGCTCTCATGCTCGCTAAAGACGGAGCGAAGATTGTCATTTGTTCTAGAACTGTAAAAGAATTGGAAGAAACCAGAAAAGAAATCGAAAATTCAGGCGGAGAGGTCTTGGCTGTAAAGACTGATGTTTCTGATAAAAAGGACGTTAAAAATTTAGTGCAAAGGACGCTGTCAAAACTTGGAAAAATTGATATTCTGGTGAACAATGCCGGAGTAGCTATCTCCAAGCCTTTGATAGAAACGACAGAAAAAGAATGGAACAGCATAATAGATACAAATCTGAAAGGTCCTTACCTTTGCAGCACAGAAGTTCTGCCACATATGATAAAACAAAAAAAAGGAGTTATTGTAAACATCTCCTCTGGAGCAGGGAAATATGGTTTTGCGGATTTAGCTGCTTACTGCGCCTCAAAATTCGGACTAATAGGCCTGACAGAATCTTTGGCAAAGGAGGTGGATAGACAGGGAATCAGAGTATATGCTGTATGTCCCGGAGCTGTCAACACGAAAATGCAGGGCGATGTCGGCAGTGTGTTACCAAGTATAGCAAGACTTCTCATGCTTCAGCCTGAAGATATAGCAAGAAAAATTGTTCCTTTGTGCTATTCAGACTGCAGAATAAGAACAGGCTCTTCAATAGAAGTTTATTTGAAATCCTAGCCAACAGACTTTCCACAATTGCAGCTGTGGTGAAAATTAGGATTATTGACTTTGAATCCTGTTTCCTTCAAACCTTCTATATAATCTATAACAGCTCCTTCCATGAATTGGAGGCTGTCTTCATCAATAAAAACTTTCAAACCATCTTTCTCGATTACCTTGTCACCTTTGTCGGCTTTCGCTTCAATAAGAAAATCATACATGAAGCCTGCGCAACCGCCAGGAATCAATTTTACTCTTAGACCTGAACTTTCCTTTCCCTCGCTCTTCATGATCTCTTTCACTTTCGAAACTGCTTTCGGCGTAATGTCTAACATAAGTTGTTGCATACACTCACTAAAGATAATTTGATTAGAAGTCTTTAAATAGCTTAGTCTTTCACTTCTTCGATATCGATTATGTCGACAGGACAGACATCGTCTCCTGCTTTCGCAGCTTCCAGCAAGGATTCATCAACTATCAACTCAAAAATTCCCGGTCTAATTTCTTTTCCACCTTTCAAATCTGCTTTCTGTTCATCATTTCTCCAGACAAATATCTCCGGAGCGACAACAGTACAAGCAACTGCTCCGATGCATTCGTCTTTGTTATATGTGATTTTGTATTTTCTTCCCATTGAATCACGAAAATTCTTCTAAAAGTGCAACCTCGCCCTTGACTCCAGACTTGAACCTGTGCTCCGCTTCTTTATACGTATCGCCCAAAAGCCTTTTATAGTGGATGGGAAGTGTTACTTTTGCCCTTATCAAATTTGCTGCCTCTATAGCCTCATTAACATCCATGGTAAATGTTCCGCCAATCGGAAGCATCGCAACGTCAATATTTTTTAATTGTTTCATTTCAGGAATGAAATCCGTATCTCCGGCATGGTAAATCTGCTTTCCATTTATGTTAACGACATAACCGACCCAATTATTTTCCCTCGGATGAGCCTTCAATCTTACAGGGTTTATGTTGTATGCGGGAATAGTTTTTACTTTAATTCCTTCCATTGAAAATTCCTTGAACGGCTCTGTCATATGAAACCTCTCCGGAGGCAGTGTTGCAGACAAACTTAATCTTGAACATCCGTTAACAGCGACAACATTTGTACTCTCTTTCAAGACTTTCCTAAGATCGACGGGACTCCAGTGGTCAAAATGTGCATGAGTAATTAAAACCAAGTCTGCTTTGTCTTTAACGTCTTTTAATTCGAACGGATCTAGAAATAATAGCTTTCTCCCATTCTCATCTTTTAAAAGAAAGGATGCATGACCAAACCATTTTACAAAATCTTCTAAATTCATGAAATCACTATATATCCAAAATAACTCTTGCCTTCCAGCCTTTATTAATTTTGCGAACCTCGAAAAGATGGTAGGTCACGGCTTTGACATCAACAATATGCTCCTGTTTTTGCGGGTCTAATTTTTCTCCGGAAATTTCAGCAGTCAATTCAATCTTTTCTTGATTTATTTTTATTTTATATCTGCTGAAAATTAGGCGCTTTGCATCTTTCAAAAAAACCAATTCCTGAAGAAACCCGTACAAGAGACTTTCAATGTCTTTCGACCTCAGCTTTATTTTCTTTTTAACTTTTGGTCTAATGGTTTTCAGGTTTTTGATCATGACATTGGTTGTTGCCAATGCAGCAGATTCAAAAAGTTCTTCTAGAGTTTTACCAGTAGCCTCGAAAGCTACATCTGCCAAAGATATGTCCTCTAAAAATTTGTATGGCATACTATCCTTTTACATTCCCAATAGGCAAAAAGGCCACAATCTTTTTTGATATGCCTGCCCTAGATGCTGTTTCTACAACCTCGTGAATATCTTTGTAAGCTGGGCCTGCTTCTTCTGCAACCCCTGACATAGATGCAGATTTAACATAAATCCCTCTTTTCAGCATATCTTGAATTAATCTGTCACCCCGAAACATTCCTTTTGCTCTTGTCCTAGACATTGTTCTCCCGGAACCATGTGCTGTGCTTCCCCATGTCTGTTCTTCGGCACCTTTTGTTCCAGCAAGCAAATAGCTTCCAGTCTCCATGCTCCCTCCAATAAGAACAGGTTGCCCAACGCTTCTGTAGATTGCCGGAATCTCGTGATGCCCAGGACCGAAAGCTCTTGTAGCTCCTTTCCTGTGAACTAAAACTTCTTTCATCTCCCCGTCTACTTTATACTTCTCAAGTTTAGCAGTATTATGAGCAACATCATAAAGCATTTTCAATCCTAACTTTTCTGCATCTGTTTTAAAGACTTTTGAAAAAACTTCCCTTATTCTATGCAAGATAACCTGTCTGTTTGCAAAAGACATATTTATCCCGCATTTCATAGCAGTAAAATAGTCCTGTCCCTCCGGGGAACTGAATGGAGCACAAGCCAGTTCTCTATCAAGAATTTTTATTTTATACTTGCTGTCCATTATCGACAAGAATTTTTCTAAATAATCTGTTCCTATTTGGTGACCAAAACCACGGCTCCCACAATGAAACATTATAACAATCTGATCAGGGAAGATTCCATAAACTTTTGCAGCATGCTCGTCAAAAATATTCTCAGCTTTGACGTGCTGAATCTCTAAATAATGATTCCCGCTTCCCAGAGTTCCGACTTGAGTTTTTCCTCTTTCTACAGCTCTATTAGAAACTTTTGAAGAATCTGCGTCTTTCATTATTCCTTCCTCTTCGGTCCTTTCTAGATCCTCTTTCCATCCATAACCGTTTTCAACACACCATTTTGTTCCATTCTCCACAACTTCTCTAAATTGCTGTGAATTCAGCTTGACAAATCCTTTAGAACCTACTCCAGCTGGGACTCTTTCGAAAAGATTATCCACTAATTCCTTGAGATGTGGTTTGACATCTCTTAGAGTAAGATTTGTTAAAACAAGTCTCATACCACAGTTTATGTCGAATCCGATTCCTCCAGGAGAAATTATACCTTTTTCTGTATCAAAGGCTGCTACTCCACCTATCGGGAATCCGTAGCCGGAGTGACCATCAGGCATACAAAATGCATGATTGATTATGCCTGGTAAAGTTGCCACATTGGTGACTTGATCAAAAACTTGCAAATCCATTTCATCTAAAAGTTTTCTTGTAGCATAAATTCTAGCAGGAACTCTCATTTCTTTCTTAAAGGTTGTAGGTATTTCCCAAATTACATCAGATATTTTTCTGAATTCCGGTTTTCTAAATTGAAGGTTTCCAAAAGGCATACAAATCTACCTAGTACATGCAGAATTAACTGCCTGCACCCGTTTCCGCTAAAATTATTGCGTCGGGTACACGCTAAAACAAGTTAGATTAGAGAGTATTTAAATCCTTTTCGGATTTACTTCTTAGCATGATTGAAGGTGTACTATGGGACTGGACAAAAACGCTTTGCCCTAGCCCCTTAGAATTAGATTATGAAATTGCTGAAGCTAGACACAGTGCTATCAGAGCAAAACTTGGGGAGGAAGGAATAAGGCGATACAAAGAACTTAAAAGTGTATACCCTACAGATCATGAAAGATTCACAGCTTTAGGTTTAAGTGGTAGAGATTTGGAATCTGCTATAAGGGGTGTTGACAAAACAAAGTACTTGAAAGACGAACCTCAGGTTAGAGAGGCATTAAGAAGATTAGGAAATTACAGACATGCTATTTTAACAAATCAACCCCTGGATATGCTACTAAGCGAAATGGAACTTATCGGATTACCACTTGGCTACTTTGCATCTTTAATCACTACAGATAGAGTTCCGAAAGCAAAACCGTTTCCTGAGCCGTTTTTAAAAGCTTTAGAGGAACTCGGTATTGTTCGCGAAGAAGCAGTTATGATTGGTGACAGATTTGAAGTTGATATTTTGCCTGCTAAACAATTAGGTTTTGGGGCGACCGTTTTGATTGGGTCAAAAGAGGAAGGTGCGGACTATTACATCGATAATGTTTACGAAGCTCCGGATTTGCCGATATTCAAGAGGAGAGTAGCATGACGATTTCGTGGGTAGGATCGGATTTTGATTTGACTTTTTACGCATCTGTAGATGTACCAAAATATGAGAAGGCACTAAAACCAGCAATATACATTCGTGGAGATGAACTCGGTTATACGAAAGATCAAGTAGACAGGTTACGGCGACCGAGGAGACGGAACGAGACCGAGTTTGAATACTTTGGCAGAATGCATGCCTATGCGCGTATATCTGGGGAAGCACAAATGAGGACTGCAAAAATTTACTTGAAAGAAGGTGCAAGAAGAAGAGTTGAGAGAACACTTGAACAACTATCAAAAGACTATGATTTGTACATAATAACAAACGGCATAGTCAACTATGTCGAGCATGCACTGGAAGCCTTGCAAATCTCGGAAAGTATATTCAAATTAATAATAGGCGCTGGAGATATTTACAATGTCAGAACAAGTAAATTCCAACGAGGTGTAACTGGATTAAAACCTGACTTAAGACCATTTAGAGAGGCTATATCTTTCAGTCGTGCAACACCTTCTGAGCATGCTTTTATTGGTGACAGTGATCCTATGGATATCGGACCTTCATTAAAAGCCGGGATGCATCCTGTTAAAGTTGGCAAAAAATCTGCATACAGAGACGTGCCGACTGTTCATTCTATAGTAGAAGTACGACCCGCGATAAGAAGATTTAAATAGTTCAGCTAATCAACTAGCTTTTAGAAATTCCGGTTAACCGAGTGAAACTGAAATAAAATTAAAAGTGATAACATGCAGCCAGAAGCGGTTTTGAAGTCGTTTGGCTTAACAGATTACGAGACTCGAGCGTATTTGACACTTCTAAAACTAGGTTTAGCAACAGCTGAAAATATTTCCGAGGTCGGAAATATACCTTTACCCAGAGTTTACGATACAGTAACAGAATTGCAAAGAAAAGGCTTTGTCTTGATTTCTAAAACAAGACCAAAAAAGTTCAAACCTTTGCCTGTTGACAAGGCTTTGAAAAATTTTATTGACATACAAAAAAATGACATGCAGTATGAATTGAAAAAATTAGAAGATGGTGTGAAGGCTGCAGTTGATTCTTTGAATAGTGATGTGGAAAAAATTGAAGTTCCGGAAGGAAAGTGGGACATCTGGGCAATGGAGAAGCGAAGCAACATAACTAAAATATTGGATGATCAAAAGAAAATAGCCAAAAAAGAAATTTTAGTTTTCTCCGGAGACATGTCATGGGTAAGAGAACCCACTTTCAATTCTATAGTAAAAGATTTAATTAAAAAGGGCGTAAAAATTCGAACAGTTGTTTCTGATCCTAAAGGTAAAATAGAAGTACTCAAAAATATTCAGAGAGCTAAACAACTTGGAATCAAAATAAAAATTGGTTATCTAGGTCTTGTTAGAGGACACGTGATAGATGACAAAGTCGCGGCTGTTAATATAGAAATTTCAAAAGAAGGCTTAAATGTTCCTATGTATGGCTTACCAGGGTCAGATTATGAAAGAAAGTATGAAATGGTTATTTTTAATAATCCTGTTCTAATTTCTGCGTTCAAAGAAAATTTTGAATTTTGGTGGCAAAATCTAAAGTAACTTACCTGCTATGCCTATTATTGCTATTAGCATAAGCGGGTCTGTCGTTAGCTAAATAAATCTGCCTTCCTGCAATGCTTTCAACGTCTATGTGTACCCTTATGCCCTCGGCAATAGGAACAAACATTTGAGGGTAGTTATAAAATATTGTTGCATCAAAATAGCGATGGAGCTGTGGTTCCTCAGATGTTGGTTTTTGCCCTGTGAAAACTTCTCTGTGAATGACAGTTGTTTCGGTTCCTCTCAATACCAAATTCAAATCGCTGTCTGTATATTTTCTTCTAAGGTAAGCTTGCAGAGCAAGTAGTTCTCCATAAGTTGGTTCTGCTTTTTCTGAAATAGTGTCTTTATACCTTCGTGCTTTTATTGATGTCTGTTCTTCAACATGTCTTGGATCAGGACTGTAACCTAAAACAAGATTACGCCAATTTGGAAGCGTACGCGCTAATTCATGAATTATAAACTTCTCACCACCACCATAATTCCATACTCTACCTCCCAGTCTCAATATCTGAGCTGCTGTATTGCCTGCATATGGATAATCTGGATCTTCTTTGAAAACACGCATGCAGATATCAAGTGCTCCACCCTTCCTGACTACTGTTCCAAAGGCTTCCCTCTGAATTTTAGCCATCCTCAAATATTCTGCTCTGTCAGGCTCATCAATAAAATTAAAGGAACCAATAACATCCAAGTCCTCGCATTTCTGGGCTCTCCATAAAACCGCAGAAGCATTTTGATTTAAGACTGAATTAAAATCTTTTTTAACTCTCAGATTTTCTCTTCTGACGTCTTCTGGAAATTCACCATATGGTTTTTCAGAAATGTTCATATCTTCAAAGTCTGTTACAAAAGAAAATCTTTTATAGAATACAGGCGTGTTTACAAAAGCGTTATCAAAAAAGTTCGGAGCATGCCTATGGATACTAGATACAACAGTGGGTACAAATGTAGGCCCTTCGTACCTTGTTCCATAATCTTCTCTCGCAGCTTCAAGTTGTGATGAAGCGATCCTTGCAATTTCAGGAAATCTAGTTCTTAGAAATATGTCTTGCTCTGAGGCAGTTATTTCCTCACCGTCTAAGAGATCTTTGACTATCTCTGCGATGCTATCTTTTGGGTCTCTACCGAATATTGGCATTTTTTATCACTTGGAGGGTAATAAACACTGCTAGGCAAAACTTTTAAAACCTTTCTTTTTGCTCTGTATCTAACCACATAAGCTCCGAATGTATTTATTGCTTATTACCTCGTCGTTAATCGCCGTATCGCCATTCGCTTTCACTACTCTGCACGAGTAAACTTTATATATGAATTTAACTATATAATAGGGTAGGGGCTTTAGGGATTCTCATGGAAAGGAGCAAAAGGGTCATTTTTGTTTCGCATTGTCTGTTGAACCAGAACGTGTTGCCTGTTGGCATGGAAAAGTATCCTGGAGCAGTAAAAGAATTGCTTGAATTCTTTGCTGAGGCTGGAGTCGGAATAGTCCAAATGCCTGATCCGGAAACAGAATACTTTGGACTAGACAGAAAACCTAAAACCAAGGACGATTATGATACCAAATCATTCAGAAAAATTTGCAGACAATTTTCAAAACTAATCTTAGAACAAATACAGAAATATAAACAGAAAAATTACAATGTTGTTGGATTACTCGGTGTTGAGTTTTCACCAACATATGCCGTGCATCAAATAACCAACGGGACAAAGAATACGCCTGGCAAAGGAATTTTCATTGAGGAGCTTGAAGAGGAGATGAGGAAAAAGAATTTTCAGGTCCCAATAGTTGGAATAAACATGAATAACTTGTTTAGTTCGATGGAAAAATTAAATGCTCTAATAAAATATTCGTAGGCGATCATGATGATTGGTGAAATGGAAAATAATTTGGACGAAATTAAGGGTGGAATAGAGATTTTGAAAGAGATAAAAATAAAGCAATTAAAAAAGAGTAAATGATTTTACTAGCTTTAAACCTCCTACATTCTCTCCGGAGCAGTTATTCCGAGAAGGTAAAGACCGTTTTTTAAAACGACCTTAACATTTTCTACAAGTCTCAGTCTTGACTCTCTTACATTTTTTTCAGCTTTTAATACAGGAAGTTTTTGGTAAAAGGCATTGAATATCTCAGCCAATTCAAAACAGTAATTTGCAATAAAATGCGGTTTGTATTCTTTCGCTGACTTCTCTACAATTTCCGGAAACTGAGCCAGCTTCTTTGCTATAGATTCTTCCAATGGTTCTTCCAATTTTATTTTGCCTCTGGGTTTTGTTTTAGCTTTCCTTAGAATTGAACTTGCTCTTGCATATGTGTATTGAATATAGGGAGCGGATTTTCCCTCCACTGACAGCATTCTTTTCCAGTCAAAGGTTATGTTATGTATTCTGTCGTTGGAAAGATCATTAAACTTTATTGACCCGATTCCGACAGATTTTGCAACATTCTCCTTTTCTTTTTTAGAGAGTTTAGGGTTCTTTTTCTCAACAATTTTTCTCGCCAATTCAACTGCTTTCTCTATCAAATCTTCAAGGAATATTACTCTCCCTTCTCTTGTAGATAGTTTTCCTTCAGGCAGTGACATTAATCCGTAATCAACGTGAACAGACTTTTCAACGCCTTTTATCCCAAGAAGTTCACATGTCTTGAACACTTGTTGGAAATGGAGTTTTTGTTCCGAACCGACAACATAAATATTTCTATAAAATTTGTATTTGTCATATCGGTATTTCATCAGAGCAATGTCTCTAGTGGGATAAAGGGTTACTTCGTCGGATTTTTGTATTAAAAATGACGGTAAACCGTATTCTGATAAGTCTACGACTATAGCTCCGGTTGGGTCTCTTGTTGCTATACCTTTTTCAACAGCCTCTCTAATGGATTCTTTCGCCATTCTGTTGAAAAAACTTTCTCCGAGATATAGGTCAAACTCAGCATCCATGGATTTGTAAACTTTTTTAAGATCCTTCAAAGTTAGGTCATTGAACTGTTTCCATAACTTCACAGTCTCTTTGTCTCCGTCTTCTAATTTTTTAACCCATCTTCTGCTCTCTTCATCCAGACTAGAATCTTTATTTGCCTCTTCATGAAACTTTACATAAAGTCTAAAAAGTTCTTTTATAGAATCTTTCTTTAGCTTTTGCGGAGAACCCCATCTCTTATAGGCTGTAATGACCTTGCCGAACTGTGTACCCCAGTCTCCGATGTAATTCCAGGCTATGCATCTGTATCCTAGAAATTTGTATATTCTATAAATAGATTGTCCTATTACTGTAGCTCTCAAATGGCCAACATGCATTGGTTTTGCAATATTCGGATCAGAGTGCTCCACTATAACGGTTTTGCCTCCACCGACGTCGGAACTTCCATATTTATCATTAATCATAGGGAGAAACCTTTTCGAGAATTCTTGCCAGTCTACATAGAAATTTACATAAGCACCGATGGATTTTGTCTCTTTAATAGGGTCTGCATGAAAATTTTTTGCTATATTATTTGCAATATCATGAGGGTTTTTCCTCTCTTTTTTTGCCAAGTTAAAGCACGGGAAAGCAAAATCCCCCAGGCCTTCTTTTATTGGCTCTTCAATGTCCTCTAATTTGGCTCCGATGTTTTTTGCTATATGCTCTTTCAGAAAGAGCCAAGGGTTTTGCATATTAGAGATTTGTTTATTTCAATTTAAAGGTTTACAAATGAAAGCTTTTTGTTTCAAGACGCATAACTAAAAGTATGAAAGCTCAATCGGCAATAGAATTGATGATGATCGTTGGCGCCGTTCTTGCAATTATAATTCCGCTCTCTGCCTATATTTGGCAACAGAATGAAATTGCAACAAGAACTAGGCAAGCTGAAATTGCTGCGAACATAATTGCTGCTGAAGCAAACAGTCTTTATGCCCAAGGTCCTGGAGCAAGAAGCACAATCAGCGTTTATTTTCCTGCAGGTTACGATTCCACAAAAAGTTCTGTTTCAAATAGAATTGTAAAAATAAGTGTTTTCACC
Organism: Candidatus Aenigmarchaeum subterraneum SCGC AAA011-O16; assembly: GCA_000405245.1. Taxonomy (GTDB): domain Archaea; phylum Aenigmatarchaeota; class Aenigmatarchaeia; order Aenigmatarchaeales; family Aenigmatarchaeaceae; genus Aenigmatarchaeum; species Aenigmatarchaeum subterraneum. The sequence continues at coordinate 11,030 of ASMQ01000004.1, read as the reverse complement.
CCATCTGGCGTATCCGATTTCATCGCTGTTTCGAAAGCAAATATGACAGGAACTTTACCCGTCAACCCTGGCTATAGAGTTTTAAAACTTGAAATGCTCTCCAGTAATGTCAACGTAACTAGTGTGGGTTAAAATGAAAGCACAAGTATCAACAGAGTTCATGAGCATTGCCGTAGTGGTTTTGTTGTTTATATTAGTTTTTTTTGTTTCGGCTTTCAGTAGAGAAAACCTTTTGCAAAAAACAGAAAGACAACGCAATCTTGATGTTCTATGCTCCAATATTGCGGACAAGATTGATGCTGCATTTTATTATGGGCCGGGATTTACTCAAAATCTAACATTGCCACCAAAAATCTTTGAACTAAGTTATACAATAATTGTTGGAAACAAAACGGTTGTTTGCCAGGTTAGTAGTGACCTCGTTTCCATAGAAAATTTTGTAACAGATGAGGTAAGAAACAAGACCACTACAATACCATTTCAAGTCGAAAGGAAGACTATAAAAGTAGAAAATATAGCAAATACAATCTATATCTCGTGGTAACATGAAAGGACAGGTTTTTTCATCAGATTTGTTGGTTTCACTTTCAATATTTTTTATGATAATAATTTTTATAGTCTATTTCTGGTTCATTACTCCGTCAACACAAAACATAGAACTAAAAGACAAAGCAAATTCTATAGGAGACTATCTGACATCAAGTAGGTTAGGGAACGAAAATATTCTGCTTTGCAATCAAATAATAGGTTTGGCTAATCAGACCTATGCAAATATAAAATCTGATATAGGGGCTGAGAGGTTCGATGTTTTTGTTCAATTTAATAACAATACTCCGATATGCAATGGAGTTTCTAGTTTCGGTTTTGACGATCAGAGTGCAAATTCTATAGCATCAATGGTCAGATTTGTCAAAGTCAATAATCAAAAAATGCAGATGGTGATAAAGACATATGAATAGAAAAGGGTTTGTTTTTACTCTGGATGCTGTAATGGCGGCTATAACGGCAGTTGTAATGTCTTTCATAATAGTGAATTTACTATCGGTGAACACAGGAAATTTTTCCGAAAGAGAGCAATTGAGCTCTTTTGGAAATGATATTTTGGCTGTTTTGCAGCAAGAGGGAACTCTCAAGGATTATGTACAGCAATCAGCAAGTACTGTGAACTCTGACTTGCAAACGCAAATGCAGGTATTTCCATCGCAATTTTGCGGAAACATAACACTCAGTGTTTACAAATATCAGAGTGGTTTTGTTTTGGAAGACATATTTAATGCGACAAAAACTGGTTGCTCTAAAGTAAACGATATAGTTAAAGTAAAAAGGATCTTTACAAATAATGATAAAGACAGATATGGTCTAGCAGAATTGGAGTTGTGGTTAAAATGAAAGGGTTGCTTTACACAGTTTCAGTGTTTTTAATAATGCTTGGAATAGTAGCCTACATTTTTACAGTGACCGGAACGAACTTAGATAAATCAAAAGCAATAGCTGACAAGGTCTCCGCAGAAAGGGTTTACTATGCTTGGAGAGGCACTCAAGATAGCTTTCAAAATATAATGAACATAACACCAAACAAAAACGACGATATAGCCGAATTCAATGATACCTTGCCGGCTCCTAAGGACATCAGAACTCAGCTTAACAATTATCAGAACTTCATAAAAAATTATTATAGCGATCCTACTATTAGTGTGAGATTCGAAGATACGGCGGGCACTGAGATAACATTGGGAAATCTACCGCCACAAGTAGCTATCAGTCCGATGAATATTGTATACAGCTGGCCAAGCTTCGCAAAAAAAGAGTTAGACATCAATGTTGACCCAGCAAATTTCTCTTACATAAAGAATGTGACTCTTTATCTAAAAATGAAGAATGCATTCTTTGACTGTACCAACACATGCACGGACTGGGATCCTAATTGGCAACCTTGCGGGAACACGCAATACTGCCTTAAAGTGAATTTGACAGTCGAAGACAAAAATGGTGTTGTTAAACCGTATCCCCAATACGAGTTCGATGTGAATAGAGTGTGGACAAATAATCTTCCGATTAAAAACGAGACTCACACAGGCCTCTTTCTCAAAATACAGTTTGGGGATTTGACGCCGGGTGGCACAGTAATGCATATTGACCTGAAAGATACACAGGTAGATACTAGCACAAAAATAGGGCTCAATACAACAGATTTCTTTATTAATTATCCTGCCAAATTAAATGTTACTACAGATTTTGCTAGGAAGGTCGATTGGCTATGAATTTGAAAGAATTGCTTATATCAACACAGGTTGATCAACTAATAAATCTCATCAAGAAAAAGGGGCGAATAACGATTCCTGAAGCAGCCAAGGCTTTGAACATCGATGAAAACCAGATAGAGGAATGGGTAAAGCTCTTGGAAGAACATGATTTAGTCACGTTGAGGTATCCGCCAATAGGAAAGCCTATAATCATTGCTAGGGAGCTAACGCCTTCTATTGTAGTAAAAAAAGTCGAGAAGTTTGAAAGGAAAAAAGAAGAATTAGAAGGGCAGGCGCAAAAGTTTGAAGAGGAATCAACAGAAACAGAAAAGAACATCACTGTGTCTCATGACAATTTTGAATCTTTAGAAAAAGAATTAAATAGAAGACTTGAGGAGGCTGAAAAGGCGATGAAAGATCTTGAAGCCTTGAAACAGTCTAAAGAAAATATAGTAGAAGAAGTTAAGCAAATTGAAAATGTCAGTGCAAAGGCCGCACTCGAGTATGAAAGGGTTAAGGGCTTAGTAGAGGGTCTTGATAAAGAAATCCATGAACATGTTAAAACAGTCGAGCAACACGAAGATAAAATAAAAAATTTAGATGAAGAAAAAAAAGCGATAGAAGATGAAATTCTAGCCCTCGAAAAGGAAATGAAAATAGTTGACTCTTTAGTTAAGAGGCCTATCAAGATACCTATACTCACCAACCTTAAAAATATAATCTCAGGACATAAGAAAAAAGTTGAAAAAATCAAACAAAGGAAGGAGGCGCTCAAAGAAAAAGTAACGCAAGTTGAAAAGAGGATTAAAAAAATAAAGCCGGTCAAACCAGAAATTAAAAAGGTAGAAAAGGTTGGAAAAAAAGAGGCTAAAAAAATTGAGAAAAAGAAAAGGGCTAAACCGAAAATTAAAAGGGTTAAGAAAATAAAACGAAAAATCAGAAAAAGAAAAGTTAAGCATCATATTAAAAAAGCAAAACACAGACCAAAAAAAGTCAAACATAGGCATAAGAAAGTTAAAAAGGCACCTAGAGGACGGCACAAAACTAAAAGAGCGAAAAGCAGTACGTCTGAGAGACTAATGGGGTTCTTGTCTAGAAGGGTGAAAATTTAATGGAGATATTATCAAAATATTCTGTTTCTGCGGACAATGTTCCGGGAACAGTAACAATAATCAGAAGACCGGAGGAATACATACCAGTCTATGAAATAAAGTTTCCAGTGATTGCTCCAGGCACAGAGTTTGTTTTAGAATCTATCAGAGAAAAACTTATCGAGACAGTAAAAATTAAAATTTCTGAGATATTAGATCCAAGAGCCCTAGAAGATATTAAAAAAAGATTCTTAGAGTCTGCAAGTATCCAGATTAGTCAGCAAATGCCTAGAATCTCACAGGAAGAAAAGGAAATCATGGCAGGTTATCTTGTACATGAGATGCTTGGCTTAGGTAGATTAGAAGTTTTATTAAATGACGATAATCTAGAGGAAATAGTAATCAATAATTCCGTGGAAACTCTTTATGTCTTTCATAAAAAATTTGGTTGGTTGAAGACCAATATCGTTGTACCTACCGAAGAACAAATTTACAATTATGCAAGTATTATTGGAAGAAAGGTAGGCAGACAAATAACAAATCTAAATCCTTTGATGGATGCGCACCTACCTACCGGAGATAGAGTGAATGCTACATTGTTTCCTATATCGACTAAAGGAAACACAATAACTATTCGAAAATTCAGAAGACAGCCATGGACAATGATTCACTTCATAGATCCGAAAGAAAAAACAATAACCAAAGAAATTGCTGCACTGCTTTGGCTTTGCATGCAATACGAATTGAATGTCCTTGTGGCAGGTGGAACAGCATCAGGAAAAACTTCCATTTTAAATGCGATGATGCCTTTCATTCCGTCAAACCACAGAATACTTTCCATAGAAGACACGAGAGAATTAAAGTTACCGGACTTCCTTCACTGGATTCCCCTGACAACGAGAGAACCAAACCCTGAAGGCAAAGGGGAAATAAACATGCTCAATCTGTTGATTAACTCATTGAGAATGAGACCTGATAGAGTAATAGTAGGGGAGATAAGACGGGAACCGGAAGCGGAAGTGCTTTTTGAAGCAATGCACACAGGTCATAGCGTTTACGCCACACTACATGCAGATAGCGCTGACCAAGTCCTCAGAAGATTAACAAATCCTCCTATAAATTTGCCTGAAAGCCTCTTGGAATCTCTGCACCTTGTCTTGGTTCAGTTTAGGCATAGGAGATTAGGAATAAGAAGGACTTTCCAAGTTGCAGAAGTATTAACTACAGAGACTGAGGGTAAAGTAAGAGTTAAAATGGAAATCCTTTATAGATGGAGACCAAAGGATGATGTGATTGAAAAAGTTAATGAAAGTGTTAGATTAATTGCAGAAATAAGATTGCATACAGGAATGTCTGAAGAGGATTTGGATAAGGATCTAAAAGAAAAGGAATTTGTCTTGCAGTGGATGCTTGACAACAACATAAAGACCGTCAATACGGTCGGAAAGGTTGTAGCTGAATATTATCAGGATAGAGAACGGGTTCTAAAAGTAATTAAAAATAAAGGAAAACCGGAAGAACTTCTAGGACCGGCATTAATGAAGGAACTCAGTTTACAACAAGTATAAAGGGTTTTAGATGAAAGAAAAAACGCTAACCATTCCTTTTGTACCTTTTCCTCTAAAACAGGCGTTAAAATTTTCTAGATCTTTTTTAGGTTTTGGGAACTTTATAGCAAAAACAATGCCAGCATTAAAATTAAATCTTTTTCAAGCCGGTGTGGAATTGGATTCAAGAGAATATGCAAGTCTCGCGATCTTTTCAGGAATTTTTTATTTTGCAATTCTTTTTATTTTAACTTTGGTAAGCGGGGTGATAGCAAGAGCTCCATCCATTCCACTCTCCCTGGGGGTTGGTTTTGTCTTTGGACTTTTCGTCTACTTTTACTTATTGACATGGCCTAGACTCCTTGCTTTGAGAAGAATGAAGAATTTAGAAAAAGATTTGCTGAATGCGCTGCACCATATTCTCATAGAAATAAAATCCGGAGTTCCTCTTTTTAATGCTCTGACTGGAGTCTCGGAAGGTTATGGAGAGGTTAGCGAAGAATTTAGAAAAGTTGTTAAAGAAATAAATGCCGGAACAAGCGAGACTGATGCTTTGGACACAGCAGTCAAAAGAAATCCTTCTTTACATTTCAGAAGAGCGGTTTGGCAGATAATAAATGCACTCCGCGCTGGTAGCGATATAGGAAGAGCTTTGGAAGCTATTGTTGTGAATTTGACAAGTGAACAAATGATCGCAATCAAACGATACGGGCAGGAGCTGAATCCTTATACAATGATGTACATGCTTATTGCAGTCATCGCTCCAAGCTTGGGTATAACTTTCCTGATAATTTTATCCTCGTTTTCAGGGCTAACCGTCCCGAAATTGATATTCCCTGTTATCGCAGTTGGTTTGATACTTTTCCAGTTCTTTTACATGGGTTTAATAAAAACTAAGAGGCCGGCGATGGAGATATGAAAAAAAAATCCCAAACATTCAAAAAAGCCGAGTATTTCCTCCCAGCAAGATACAGGGATTATATAAAACAACAAATACTCTATGCAGGTTTTGACGAAAGTGTTTCTGAGAGATTTATCGGATTTTCCATAACGTTCTTCGTAATACTTACTGCTGTAGTAGCTTTTGATCTTTGGATTTTTGGTTTCGGTAGTTTAAGTATTTTATTAGGACTCACTGCGGGCGTTCTGTTTTTAGCTATCATAAACATAGCAGTAGTGCTCATAGCTGACGCGCGGGCTAGAGAAATTGAAGAAGTTTTGCCGGATGCCTTGCAGTTAATTGCTTCGAATGTGAGAGCGGGAATGACTATAGACAAAGCAATATGGCTTTCTGCAAGACCTGAGTTCGGGATTCTGGAAGAAGAAATAAGAAAAGTTGGAGCTAAAAGCCTGGGTGGAACACCTATAAGAGAAGCTTTGTTCAGCATGACTGAAAAAATAAAATCAAATATTCTTGATAGAGCTGTCAGACTTATCGTTGAAGGCATGGAATCTGGAGGAGAGCTCGCAAGTCTCCTAGAGGAAACATCTATCCACATAAGAACATCGCAAGCGCTAAAGCAAGAAATCAGATCCTCTGTGATGATGTATACGATATTTATTTTCTTCGCAACAGTTTTAGGCGCTCCGTTTCTTTTTGCAATAAGTCTATTTTTTGTGGAAATAATGAATAAGCTTTGGGGACCTGAACTTCTCCAGGCCGCACAGACTCTTCAGCAAGGTCTTTTGAAAATAAGCGCCCCACAAATAACCGGAACAGAGTTATTTTACTTTGCTATAGCAGCACTTATAATAACATCCTTCTTCGGCTCGTTGATCATAGGCCTCATACAGTACGGACAGGAGAAAAGAGGACTGAAATACCTTCCGCTCCTTATGGGTGGATCGATTGCTGTCTTTTTTATAGCTAGATTTGTGTTAGGTTTATTTTTCGGAAGTCTCTTCGCATTATGATAGAAAGGTTTATATATAGGTTTTAATAAATAGAGAGCAAGGTGTATGGAATGAGCAAAGGACAAACAGCAATGGAATATCTGATGACATATGGATGGGCAATTCTGATAGTACTTGTCGTCGGTGCAGTTCTATACTTTTACGGGTTCTTCACACCAGGAAAATTGGTAGGAGCATCCATCCAGGGATTCACAAAATTACGCCCTCTCCAAGTCGACATTGATTCTGCAGGAAACATAAGAGTTTTATTGGAAAATAGAGTCGGTGAAGAAATAAATCTAGCAGTTGTCTATGGAAGAACAGCAGGTTCAGGAGCTTATGTCTTAAGCCCCACAAATGTTTCTACAATAAGAATAACGGGTAGAAGTGATTTCATAACAGTTACCGGAATAGGGGGCTCTGGCACTACAGGCGATACATATAACTTTGATTTGGCATTCCAATATTACTTGGTTTCAACAGGTTCTGGAACACAGTTTAATTCAACAGGAACAATCAGTGGAACTAGAAGTTAATCGTTTTAGTCTTTTTTTCTTTTACTTTTTTATATTTTCTATAGTATCTATTTCGCCATTTTTCTAGAATGTCGAAAGTCCCGGAGCACAACTTTACAAAATCATGCTCCGGGTAATTGCCAGAAGATTCTGGCATGCTCGGCAGACTACGCCCTTGATTGTAGGATGTTGTTGCCTCATCCAAGACTTCTCTATTTGAATAATCTCCTGCATCAATCTCCAAAGTCCTCAAAATCTTTTCTCCAGTCTCGAGATTAATGCTCATACTGGCTTTGACTTTTGCTGAATACATTATTTCTTCCTTGCTAATTCAAAAGAGTAAGTCATGGCTTTGTCAACAGAACCGGGCAGGTTTCCAGAGGCTGTCCGCATGCTATCTAAATCATTCGACTTTACGTCCCCGGAACCTTCTACATGCCCTATCGAAGGATTGCCTGAATAGACAATCGATGTACCTGAAGCCTTGTATTTTAAATAAAAGTCTCCCATAAAATCACTTCCTGTTTTTGTATCTGTCAACTGCAAACTCCATTGCATGTTCGACAGAACTTGCTATATCCGAAATCGCTCTTCCCGTCGCATAGTCGTTGGATCTGACTTCTCCCTCGCCTGAAACTGTTGCAAAATCGATGCCTACTCTGACCTCTCCCCTATTATAGATTTTTGCTTTTGTGTCCATAGAAATCATCAAGGCATCGTATGGCTTTTTATCCAAGGCGCTTCATTTTTGACGTAGGTGGCATTAGGACCTTCTATCTTCAGTTCTCTCTCGTAGACCACGCTATTTTCACTTTCGTGATAGCCGGATTCGAAAGAGCTCTTTAGATAAAATGGTGATTTCTTATCGATGTCACTCATAGAAACCACTAATACCACGTATAGCCGTCTTGCCCTGTCTTTTTTTTGTATTGCCTGTCAAAATCGGCACGCAATTGAGAGTCGTCACTCCCCTCAACTTTCTCTATTCTAGAAACTCTCATAGCGCCGATCAAAAGAGAGTCATCATAGACATTCTGATGCAAAACATGTGTATCAGACTCAACGTTTACCTTGTCTTGTGTCACAGTTAGTCTTACAGTCACAAAATCACCTCAAGAATTTTTTAATAGTAGGTTTAGGTTTTCTATTGTTTTGGCTACGTTGTTAAGGTCCAAGCCGATTAAAGGAATTTGAAAGTTCTTTTCTGACATCTCCCTTTCAAATTCTTCAATGAAGATTCCCTTTCCGGGAACGTTTCTGAAACCGTTTTCTATTTTGTTCACTCCACAATTTGGCGAGAACTCTACGCCTAAAACTCCTAGAACTTTATAATCTTTGGAGCGGTATTTTTCTATGCATTCGATTAACTTCTTCGAAAGCTTCTTGCAAGACTCTCTGTAAATTTCTCTGTCCAATTCAGTTTTTGTCTTTTGCTTTCTGCCTAGTCCGCCGTTGAACTCAAATTGCGGGCAAGGCATCTGTATCAATCCTATATCGAATTCAGAGAAAAACTTCAATAATTCTTTTGTTGAAGTTGAAAAGTTTTGCTTTTCTATCGGAAGAACATTAGGATTAAATATGCAGCCTGATACAAAAAGCACTCTTCTTTCTTCTTCTATCATGAAGTAATAGATATTTTGTTTTTAGCAAAAAGGAATCTTACCTATGGCGGTGGTAAATTTTTACAAAGAATTAAATTAAGCATTAAAGTTACTTAGGAGGCTTAGTATAGCTGTTACAGCAAATACGGTCCCTATGACTACTAACACAATTACAGGCAGAAGCCAAGACAGAACTGCCTTTGTTGTGGTGAAGTGATGCGTTTCTTTCATAGCCAAAGTTAATGGGTATAGACCGTACAAGAAGACAAGCGCAGACAATGCGGAACCAAGAAATGGAATCAGACCCAAAATAGAGGCGAGCAAGGACAATGGTGCAAGATATAGTGCAATCAAATACGACTGTGTGACATAATCTCCTTTACCGTGCAATATCGATGCAAATATAAAAAATATTCCTGAAATTATTAGCCACTGAATGACCATGACCAGAGGCGTAGCTATAAAAGAAACTATAATTGCTATTGGCGCTAAAGCTCCTGCAATCATCGAACCTAATGCGCCAAATATCATTGGACCCGTAGAAACCCTAAAGGATCCGGCTACAATATTTATTACAGCAATTATCAGACCTACCAGGCCTATGTGCTGAACCCCGATACCCAACATGGCCTTGCCTTTTTCTCTTCTGAAAGTCTCGGATGGACTCTTGAGTACGGCGACCCATTTATCAAAAAAATCTTTCCTGAAATTCGTACTATCTCCTCCTTTTCAAATAAAAGGCCGTGTATGACAAGAGCTGGACTGGAGCAATCAAAAACAGATTTATTAAAAACCCTATAAAGGGGATTGCAGAGACTACAATAGCTGTAATCGCAAAAACTATAACTAAGCCTAAAAATTCAGTGAAATTCTTCCTGACAATTCTGTAGCTTGCCCTAATCGAATCCCATGGACCTTTGTTGTCAATCACTATTGGCTGCATGAAGAGAGTAACAAACAAAGCGAGGACTGAGATTCCAAGAATACCTAGGATAGCAAGCAAGACACCTAGGACAAGAAATGCTGGTATAGCGATTATCAACGCAGCAATTATCATAACAAAAACCATCGTGCCGACTCCAAAAAGTAAAATGACTAAAATATCTGCTAAAATTATTGTGAAGAATTTTTCTTTTGCAGTGCGCAACATTGTGTTGATTTTTGTCTTACCTTTCAGAGCTTCATAGTACATCCTGATTAACCCACCACTCAAAACACTCATGAGGAAAAAAGCAACGATAATCATCAAAAGTGTAAACAGAACAGTTGGTAAAGACTGTTGAACAATCGCAATCAATGCTGTTCGTAATGATTCTGGGCCGCCGCCAATTAGAGTTGGAAATTTTGAAATCAAAGGCAATAAACCTGCAACAGCCACCATGGAAGTTATCAGCAGCATCAATAAGTGTGCAAAGATTATCGAAGAAAAGTTCCTTTTGTACGCTGCCCAGGCATTTCCAACGTATTCCGTAAGCATATCTACTATTTAGAAAACCTTATTTATAAATCAAGCTATCGTTGCGAGAATTAATTCTATGGCAACGAGGGCTAAACATGTTCCTGCCACATGCTCCGGTTTTAATTTGATAAGAGATTTTTCTTCCTCAAAATATCTGACCAGACCTGCCATTGAGGTCGGAGCTTCCATTCTTTGCTTTTCTGCCATGAATATCACTTGTCTTCAAATCTATTTAAGCCTTTTTAGGTTTTTCATGTTTATAGAAGCCTTCGTAGAGAACTTTTACTTCATCGCTTGAAAAGAAGGCCATCTGAAACCAAAAATCATCCTTGTGAATTTTGACAAGTTTTATGGGAACGAAAATGGTCTGCGTTCCGAATCCTTTGTAGCCGGAGTCCCAAATGGCTGAATCAGCTTTTAATATTCCTAATCTGTTTAAAGTTGAGCGGGAGAATAAAATTCCAAAAGCATTTGAAGGTATTTCGACTTCATTAGCAATCCTAATTTCATAAGCACCTCTTTTAAGATGGTAGAAACCGTCTTGCTCCGGAGCAATCAATTTTTTCTCCGGAGTTATTGTTCTCTCTTTTCCGTTTATAGTGACAACAGAATTTTCATCAATAGCCCAAACCTCAGAAACTTTTACATCAACACCGTTCGGATTTATTCTAGTCTCCGGGG
>ASMQ01000003.1 GCA_000405245.1 Candidatus Aenigmarchaeum subterraneum SCGC AAA011-O16 | reverse complement strand
CCTCTTTTTCTGTGAGGCCTCTTAAGTATTTTTTATAAATTTTGAGCTTTGGCATGTCCTCTCCAATCATGTCATCGATTCTCAGTCTACTTGCAGGAATTTTCTTGTAAAAACTTTGTTCAATCAATTTTGCAAATTTTTGAAAAACATACAAAATTAACACCATTACAGGGATGAAAACAAAGACGTTCAATGGTTTGATATAACTGAAAAGTAAAGTCGCCAGAAAAGAAATGAAAACTATCGAAACAAGGACTTTACTATCGGCTTTAATTGCACTATAAAACTTTTTTGAAATCTCTTTGTTTCTTACTGCAATAACAATCGCGTAGACTATAGAGTAAATGGCGCCAATGAAGATTGAATTTATGAAAAAACTTATAGCGAAAGGAAACATCGTTTGGACCGATGCTGTAGGCAACAGTATTGCTATCGACACCAAAAGGCCACCGTCTCCGCCACCCCATTGACCTGAATAATACATTAACAACGAGAAGAGAAGAAAAACAAAACCGAAGGCCAGAGACCATAAAAGAGGCGTGAAATTGCCTGTAAGCAGACCTTCAATGACATGCAATAGAATCCCGCTTACAGCCATAGAATAAATCAAAGGGTCTGGTATGTTTGTTGTTTTCAAATCCCATAGACCCCCAATAGAACTGCCAATCAAAGCTATCAACAAACGAACAGTTTCAAAAACCATGGTAATCTATTTAAATTGTTTGAAGATAAATCTAATTAACATGGCTGAAAATCTTGTATTCTTTGGGGTGGTTCTACTTTTCGTTGCAATAGTTTTGATAATCATAGGTAGCCTAGGCTCAAAAGACACAAAGTATGCTTTCGGGGGATTCATAGGCCCAATCCCCTTTGGGTTTGCGAATGACCCTAAAATGTTATGGGCGGTTGTCGGAATAATGTTAATAGTGGCTTTGCTGTTTATTTTCAATGTGTTTAGATTTTTATGAAAAATTTCATCGATGTGTTTAGAAAAATGAAAATAGGGCCGCAGGTCATACGTCCAAAAGACATAGGAACAGTTATAGCGGAAACAGGCTGCTCAAATAAAAAAGATTAAGAAGTATGTTACTATAAGAGAAGGTGTAAGATACGGAATTGTATTTCCGCTGTCTCTGATATTCACACTTCTTTTCAAAGATTTCATATTAATATTTATAGGTACAATATAATAGGTATGGCTGACGTGTCCGAGGAATTCAAAAGATTGGAGGAAAAGCAGAAAATAGCTAATTTTGAAATTGAAAAAAGGTTTGCAAAGCTAGAAGATATTATGGACTCTCTTCAAAACCGCTCTCCGAAAGCAAATAACGGTTCTTTTTCCAAAGATTTGCAAGAATTACGCAACAGCTTTAATGATTTGAGAAAAACCATTGAAGCAAAAATAGAATCTATCGAAACCATACATCTGCAGCTTCTGGGTCTAGAGAAGCAAGGAAAATTTGTTCAAATAGATACTGCAATGGCAAATTTTGATTTTCAGTTCAAGTCCACGCAAACAATCATAGAAGACATGCAAAGGAAAATAAACTTTTTAGAGAAAGAAATGGAGACTTTAAGGTCAGACCGTCCTATAGTTTTAGAATAGCTAGGCTTTTATTCTGGTTTCGCCTGGGAGTTTTGCTGAAGCTCTCCTCAACGCTTCCTTTACTATTTTTTCTGTCTTCTCCGGGGCTCTTACCATTAGAATGCTTTGTCCCGCATTTACTCTAGCGGCCTGTCCAATCGGTTTGCCGAAGGACTGGCGCATTCCTTGAGAGAATCTGTCTGCTCCAGCTCCAGTAGCCATAGAATTTTCTCTTAAGACGTGATGAGGATACACTAGAATTTTTAGGAAAAATCCTGTTTCTCCAAGGTTTTTTGCCAAATGTTTTGTTACCATCATTCTTGCAGATTCTAAGGCATTCGACCTTATTTGGACATCTTTTCCACTGATCAGATCCATTCTAAGAGGAAAGTTACCTTTGACATTCCCAACTTCGAATTGGTGAATTTTTGATGCCGGAACTCCTTTCACATAGCTTTTTCTAGGTTTGTGTATCGAAATTCGCGTGAAAGGCTTATTCTTTATTTCGCTATAGCATCTTCCTGGTCTCATTGACATGTTATCACTTAGAAATAAAATGTAATAGCTTATAAGCTTTTCTTCCTTTTCTCCTCAATCTTTTGATAGTAGGCTTTTACCTTTCTTTCAGCCTCTGATACTGATCTTAAATCATTGCCGACACCGCATGTGTTTCCTACCCCCATGAGCAAAATCCTCTGATTCTTCCTTGACCTTTCGACCGCACTCTCTATTGTCTCTATTGCACGTGAAACAGAATTAACAATATCTTTATGCATTGGCATCAAAGCTTCTTCTTCAGAGACTTTGACTATTATTGCATCAACTGGCAAATTCATCCTTGTTGCAATTTCCTCTATCTCGAACCTGTCAACACCAGGTCCTCCGATTGCAATGCCTACTCCTTCTGCAATGCCACCAGTCTTTTCTCCCTCCAGCCTTAACCCAGCGTCTATGGTTATTATCCTATCAATTTTTTGCTTTCTTAGGAATTTTATCAAGAATTTTCCAGGATAACCGGTGCTTGCTCCAGGTCCTCTAGCTTTTGAAATGAAAACCGTCCTTCCTCTAATTTTCGCTTTGGAAACAACAAACTCCTCATCCTCGTAAATTTTAGCTTTGCTTTTTATTAAATTTGCAACAACAAGCGGTCCTACTCCGTCTCCTATAGGTATTTCTTCAACAAATGCAAATGTAGCCTTCTCGGCAGCTTTAGCTATTCTTGCTATCAATGGAATCTGCATTTGCAACAAAATTGCTAATTGGTATATTTTATATTTTTTAACTTGCTCCAAATAATGTCTAACAATCTTCGCTATCTGATGGGTCATCATTGCTCCAGCTATAGCATTCTTTATATTAGACTCTTTTTCATACGAAATATTAGGGCTTATTTCCCTCACAAAAATCTTCAATCTGTTATCCGCATTCTTGATTATATGATCCAGTTTCTTGACAACACCATACGGATCTATATCAACAGGCGGTATCGCAAAAAAATCCATAAAGTTTCTGATTTTATCTTTCATTCTAGAGCCAGATTTTATTGATAGCGCTTTTGTAACATATCCTCTGCTTTTGTCTGCAATGTCCTCCAAGTCCGTAGCACTTTTTTCTAATTCAAGAATTGCTTGGAACAAAATAAACTTTGGATAGATAAAAAGAAGGACAGCATTAATTATAAAAAATGTTATGAAGACGGAAATAGGATCCCCGGTGCCGAAAGCAGTCGGAACAGGAATATTCGTAGGTTGCGTCGTATTTAATTCTGCTAACAAATAATTCATAAAATCATTTAAGGAAATTATGTTCTCTACCTACTTATATAGCTTTTGCTTAAAAACTCAGAAGCAAACCAACAACCACCGGGATAGTCAAATTATCATCCATGGGTACGATTTCAACCGCAGTTGTGACAAGCGAGTATAAAAAAGCCCTAATCGGATCTGTGAAAATAAGCAGTATCAAAAATGCTGAAACAAAAAAAGTAAAACTGCCCTCAAAACTTTTATTTTCTGTTATTTTATGCTTTCCGTAGTATGTTCCCACGACTGTCGACAAAGAATCTGACACGGCCAAAACAGATATAGCAGCAACAGCATCCATTTCCGGAAAAACAATCAGCGCTATAAAAACTCCAATGTAAAATGTGACAGCACCGACAATAGATTCGTTTTTTCTTTCAAAATATTTAATAAATCTATCCAAATGTCTATTATTCTTTCTGATTCTTGAAAGAAGTATCAAGAGTAAAACGAATCCAAAAATAAGCGCTGAAGTTATATATTTTCCAAAAATTAAAAGAGGGAATATTGTAAAAATTCCTAATGCATGTACTACCTGCCTTCTCAGTTCGAGCGCCATTGTTATTTCCTTTTGAAAATTACTTTGAATGGCCATAGCAGTAATTTAAAGAATGCCACAACAAAGTGGAAGAACTCATAAATTAAAAATAAGATAAGACCGATTGTAGCAAATTGTAGCCCAGTATCTATGGTTGTTGGCACAGCCAATCCTAAATTAAGATAGGCAGCTATCCAAGGGAAAGAAAATGCTATAAGAATTACTAGTACGGCCTTTATGAGGCTTTTAATTAACTTGTAGAAAGCAAGCAAAACAAGAACAAATATAATAAAAACTGCGAGTATTTGAGGGTTTAAGATGTCTACCATACTCATCCGAACAAGATTTTTTTAATATTTGCAAAGAATCCGGTTTTAATCCTCTCTCTACTTGCAGGTCCGCTTATAGATTCTGCAAGTCTATAGAAAGCCCTGGATGCCGGAGAATTTGGTTTATACATTACAACCGGAAAGCCCAGTGCAATAGATTTTGGAACAGCCAAGTCATCAGGAATTATTCCTATTATTGGTGTGTCTGTTGTCGATTCTATTTCTTCCAAAGACAATTCATAGTCCTTTTCTTTGACTTTATTTAGTATAATGCCTCGTATTTCTATTTTTTCCTTTTTTGCAGCCTCGATGGCTTTTGCCGCATCAGTTATAGAAGTTATTTCTGGATTTGCAACAATGATAATTTCATCACAAGATTTTATCAACTGAACTGTCTTTTCATCCAAGCCTGGAGAGCCGTCAATCAAAATGTAATCGTACTTGCTTATTATTGCTTTCAACCTTTTTCTTAGGATACCTAGATTTACATTTCTGGCGTCTGCTATTGCCAAAGAACCGGGAATGTAATGGACCCTTGAAGGATGAACCAAGACAGCGTCCAAAATCTTCATCTCACCCTTGAGAACGTCATGAATCGTTGCCGGATAATCTGCAATTCCTAGATGCAAACCAAGATTTGAGCTTGTGATGTTGCCTTCGACTATAAGAACCTTTTTCTTCATCTGTTCTAGAGAAATACCTAAATTAACAACAACTGTGGTTTTTCCCACACCGCCTTTCCCGGATAGGATTCCTATAACCTTTCCCATAGACTCAATACTATTGAGAGCAGGTCACTATTTATATTTATGCAGTCTTACTTGACTTTTTATTTGGTTTAATATTCTTTTTTTGTAAGTTTCATGCCTACTCATAAAGTATTTGGACTCTGATCCTTTTAGTGCGCTGTAGGTTGCACCGAGGCTGAAGATTATTAGTGCAACTGCCACCGCATAAAATATAACATTGGAACCAGCCAAGGCTCCAAGTTCGGTTTTGCTAGATACGACTTGAAATATTGCAGCAGAAGCATCAAAAGTCAAACCATACTGTCCCACGATCTCAAAAATGTAATCGCCTGTGATTCCGTTTTCCGGAATATTTAGATTGTATTCGATATTTCGTGTATTTTCTACAGATAATCTATTGAGTTTAGAGTCTATGATTTTTCCTGTAGGATCTTTTACTTTGTATGTTAAGCTAACATCAATCGGTCCGGGAGGGCCAATTTCTTTTTCAACGTTTATAGTAACAAATAAAGTTTCGCCCAAAGCCACGCTTCTCGAAGCTAGGTTGCCTTTGACATGTATTATGGTTTGTTTACTGACATCCACCCTTATAGGAATTACGCAGTTATCTTGAGTGCCATGATTAATGAACAGAGTCCCATCGTAAGTTCCTTCAGTAGCATCAGAAAAAACAAAAATAACTACATTTGTCCTATTTGTTAGAGGTGACTTTGGTACAAGGACTACCTTAGTCGGGACATCAATCTTAATCTGCGGGTTTTCTATGGACGGAGATAACTGCACATTAAACGGTTCATCGGTCTTCTCCTGCCAAATTGAGAATGTCTCAACTACACTGTTTCCAGGATAAATAGATTCTTTTATTGATTCAGGAAAGCATTTTAAATCAGGAGAAGAAAAACCAGGAATAGTTAAAATAGAAAAAATAATAACAACTAATATGAAAAATATTTCATATCTCATGAGACTATTTAGAGCAATGCGAATTTAACCTTTTCTCCCCATCCGCCTTTTCCAAGGCTCTCTCTTCCACCATCTCCCTCCCTGTCCTTCCCCTCTTCTTCTCAAATATAATATTAGTAATGCAATTAAGAAAATCAGCATCAGGACGATGACTTCGAATGGTAGTACAAGTGCCAAGACTTGTTTGGTGATTTCTTTATTTTCATACAATACTTTTATGTCCATAGTAAAAAGACCAGATACCTGCGGGTTCATGTCAAAATAATAGCTGTTTGTGGATCTTGGTTCAATGGTCTTTGTTATTGAGGTTTGTTTTAAAATAAAAGTTTCAGGGGCTTGTATAGACACTGTAGCATTAATAGGTCTGTCTATAGCGCTTTCTAAAGTTACATTTACTGTATCTGCAAGAGTTACAGCAAATGTCGGTACTCTGATGTCCTTGATTTTGACTAAATCAAAAGTGCTTCCTCTGATAGAAAGAATTGCAGCTCTTTCATCAATCGTTGTTCCTGCAGCGGCTCTATAAATTATTGGAACATCTCTTATTGTAGCTTCATCCGGAATTATAAATTTTACTACAAAGTCTTGCGGAACCCCAGGAAAAATATTTACGCTATTTGGCGTTACAGAATATCGGCTTGAAGGAACTCCCAGGACAAACAATCTGACATTAGGAATAACAGTGCCACCAATATTTTCAACTCTAACATGGGCAAATTCTATGTCCCCCTGTCTAACTATAACAACCTCCGGATACTCGACGATGTTTAATCCAGGCCTTGCAGAAGCGACAGTAAATGTTGTAGATCCCGTGTTTTGGAAAAAAACATATCTAGTTATGGCTTGAAGTGTCCATGTCCCTTCGGCAGCATTATCTGGAGTTAGGATATTTCTTAAAAAATCATAACCTCTTTTATCATCACCAATAGCCACAGTTTCTGAAACTTCGGTGACCACATGTTTAGCTGGATCACTTATTCTGTATGTCATGTTAATATCGACAAAACCTGCAGGACCAGAGATTTTAACAATATTTATTGTAAAGTAGACTCTGCCTCCTGGCAAGACCACTTCTGAGCCTGGTTCTAATTTAACTCTCGTGTCAAAAACATATCCTATTGCTCCGCCCCCTCCGCCTCCTGATGGCGGTGGTGGTGGTGGTGGTGGCGGAGCCACGCTAGTCACAGTTACATTCAAAGATATTGTACAATTAGTGAACGTACTGTTTGAAGAGTTTGCAAATACATATCCAAAATAATTTCCATCTGCGGTTCCTGTAGGAATAGTTATGGTAGCTATCGTTGAATTTATTGTAGGTGTCAACGGAACTGATAATGTTTGGTTCAAAAAACTGGCCCAGTCTCCAGGAGAGCCACTAGTTTTTGTAAAATTGACGGTATAACCATTAGCCGGATAACTATCGCTGCCACTGTGTTGCACAGTTATATTTTGAGTAAAGCTTTGTCCGACCTGTATAGAACTATTAACAATCTGAGAAGGTGTACAACTCAAATCCCCACCAGACACTTTAATAAGTAGCCTACCGCTTCCAAAAGCATCTGACAGAACCAGAGGCACTAATAAAATCGATATTATAAGAATTAAAACAGCAAATCTCATGACAATAATATGCTATGAATTAATTTAAAAATCAGGGGCTAACTTCAAGAAATACATAGTATATATTACCGCCAGCACTGATTGCTCCCCCGAAAGGCAGATATCTAAAGCCATATCTGTTTGCATTAGCGGCATTAAATCTATCTGATGGGTTAGCAGGCGAAAAAGCTATAACATATTTCCCTGGCGGAGTGCTTTCCTTAACGTGAATATTTATGGTAACTTTCTGTGCCCAGTTAGGGTAGAAAAACAAGTAGTTTGGTTCAAGTAATATTTCTTCTGGTGAAATTTTTAAGTCAAAAAAGTCTCTCGCGTTTGGCGGGTTTTTGGCTTCAAATTTTCCTAATTCTGCTCTAACTTCGCCTGGGAAATCTGTATTTAATCTAAATCCTTGGTAAGATCTAACACCCCAAGAAGTGTAAACATATGTAACAGCTACAACGTCCATACCAGCTTTTAATGCCTCAAAACCAGAGGATTTTATAACAAGTGCTCCAGGATATGCCCCAAATCCGGAAATGCCTTCATACGCGATTCCTACTCCAGGTTTCAAGCCAATATAATATTTTACACCTTGTGATTCCCATGTTGGGTAAAATTCAGGTTGTGTCAAATATTTTTTATCATCATCAAGTTTCAAACAGGTTAAATAATCAGGAGACCACTCCAAACATGTGAAATTTTCAGGTATAGGATATAAAGAAGCTTCCATTTTTAGGTCAACGGATTGAAAGTCTTGAGGGTAAGGCGGAAGATATTGAAATATAAGAGAGTCGTTTATACATTCGCCTTGATCACAGTACTGCGGTCTAAAGTTTGGCTGTTTAGAAATAGCAGCTCCAGTTATATTTGAGCTATTAAGTACTAAAACAATTAAAACGAGTACAACAACACCGGCTAAAATATAATGGTTTTTGTTGAAGTTCCTCTTTGCCATCTAATCACTATATTTTAGATATGTAATGTATTTAAATGCATCTACTCATGCTCTATGAAAATAATTTCAAAGTAATCTTAACAACATGATCCTGAAAACGTAGAATTGATTATCATGTTTGCGGTTGTTTGTCCAAAAGGTGCAGTTGCAGTCGCATTTGCCCATAAAGTGAGATTATAGTAAGCTGTCTCACTCAAGTTTACTACAAGTCTTTCTGGGTCGTTTGTAAGATTTGTCGGACCGCCAGCTAATGGTGTCGCATTTCCACAGTAACCGCCAGTGCTAGCTGCTCCGGCAGGGGTTGTGCAGGTTCCATTCCACATAACCTTTATTACAACAGTGCCACCATTCGCAGGAAGCGTTTCATTCAACCAAATAGTTAATGTTAAGTTTGTATTACCTGTTGGGTCGATTCTTAATATTGGCTTCCCCCCAGTAATTTGGTTTTGGCTAGAGTTTCCTAGGTAGTAAGGCTCTACCATGTTTTGTGGTAAAGGTGTGGTAAAGTTGAAGGTTATCCATTGTGCATCAGTTGCACCACTAGTAGTTGTTCCAGAAATGTTGAACATATCAGCATTCGTTATGTAAGAATTTGGTCTTTGAAGGGTGAATGTTGTTGTTCTAGGAATGTTGAAGTATAATCTTATAGAAGCATATTCGGCAGCTGCAAGTGTAGTTGTGAAAATATAAGTTACAAAAACAGCAATCAACAAACTTAAAACAAATTTATTCAAGCCCTTTCACCTTTTATTAATACACAATTTATACTTTTAAATCTTTCGGTGTGTCTAAATTGAATTAACTGATATTTATATTTAACGCATACATCGGGTTTCCCACCGAAATCACTCCAGCGGAGATATATCTTCCCTTGAATTCGTCAAACCACCCATTTTCTCTTTCTTTGGGCGGAGCAACAACATCAATTCCTATTTTGTAAGAGCCTGTAGAAGGATTTTTGATTTTAACTTTCATTTTTACCTTCTGAGTCCAGTTGTATGTGAACAACGGGAAAGTTGGTTCCAATAGAATTGTATCAGGAGATATTTCAACATCAAAGTAATTTTTTGCAGAGTCATCCACAAACGGAACTAATTTTAAACCCTGGTAGTTTACCACAAACCATGCAGAGTAGAGAAATGTTTCAACCTCTATTTCATCCCCTGTCTTAGCATTAATTCTGTTTTCTGCCGGGTAAACTCCAAAACCCTGCGTCCCCAAATAACCGCCTGGAGGATCAATGTAATATTTTATCCCTTCCGTTTCAAAATTAGGATAAAACTCAGGCTGTCTCCAAACATCTTCTCGTGAAAATTTATCTCCGGAAAAGTCATTTGGAAATTCAGGAAGTTCTGAAAAAACAACCGAATTTATGCAAGAATCATCAATGCAGTGTTTGGGTCTTGAATCTATCAGTGTTTTAAAAATTTCAAATGCAGTCAGGCCTGGGTTTGTTCCGCTGTTGATAAAAAAGATTAGTATAGATAAAATTAGAGTTGAAAAAGCCAATACAAAATATTTTTTCATTGAATCACGCTGCAGTAGAAGTGTTCAGTATGAGGTTGCTTGTTGTCTCCCCCAGTTGAGCATTTACAGTCGCATTCGCCCACAGGCTTATGTTTGCCAAGCCTGCGCCAGTAGGCAGACCTCTGACGATTGTGACATTTAAATCTGTTAAATTTGTTGGAGCTGCTGTAGCAGATGAGCATCCGGTGCAGGTTGCATTGGCCATTACATAAATTCCTCTAGGCAAAGTTTCGTTAAGCCTCAAATGAATGTCTACGCTTACAGTTCCTATATTATCTATTAGAAATATCGGTTTCCTGTGCGCATCCTGCTGGTCTGTGGGACAATTGCCTAACGTGCAAGGTTGTACCAATGTGTTCGGCAGAGGTAGGGTGAAATTGAAGCTTACCCAGCTTGTTGAGTTTGCCGATGGTTCTGTTAAAGCAGTTATTGTAAAATTGTAGTTTGCCCCAGCATAGGGTGCAGGCATCATCAAAAGGAATGCTCTCGAGGCTGCAACCGCAGGAACAATATGAAACCAACTCAGATCTGTAACATTTTCCTGTTTTCTGGAATCGTTCATCCAGACAAACCAACTTACGTTTGCTTGTGTATAAGCCTCGTTCATCCAAGTGAAGTTTGCCCAGTAGAATCCACCATTAGGCGCAGAAAATATTTTAGGAGAGCCGTATGTTCCTAGTCTCACTTTTGCTTCGACATAATCCGTAGAAACATTGCTTGGTATTGCTGCGCCCGGAGATAAAGCTCCGTAGACTCTTAAATTCAAATGTCCAGTAGAATTCACGAAATTGTAGAGATGTTCCGCCCCTATAGTTATGTTTCTTATGTCTTCTCTTGGTGTGACAGTTGTCTGTGTTAAAGAGTCTGCCCTCGAATAAGATCCTGCTGTATAATTGAAAAGAAATAAAACAAATTCAACATGTGTAGTGTTCTGCCCAGAACCTTCCCATGAGACAGTTATATTAGAGATGTTTTGAGGCAAACCCACTTTGAAGACAAAGTTTTGAAAAGGATAATTTCCAGCTGTAGTCGCATTCGCGACCATCCTCGCGTCATTAGAGCTTGATACTTGTGTGTATTCATCGGCTGTAAATTCAGTTCCTGCTCCAGTGGATGGTCTTGTGCTTTCCTGCCCATAATGTGCTTTGTTGTTTGTGGAGTCTGTATAATTTACTATGAATATTGAACTGCTTGTGAAATTCTGGAAAGATCCGCTCTCGTTTGTCGATAGCCAAGCCATGCTCATATTCACTTCGTTCCTGACTTGAGCTCCAAGTGTTATTGCCTTTCCGGCATCTATTGTATGTCCGGTAGCGTTTGTTGCATTGTTTCGCCATTGGGGAGCACGGTCGGTATAATTTATATAAACTTTTAAGAGATCTATATTAAGAGATTGTACTGAGCCTACTGAATCTTCTCCATAAAACATTAGTTTAATTGCATTTATGGAGGTAATATTGGTAAAATTGACTTCTACATTTACACACCATGTATCCTGCTCAGTTGTTGTCTCGCCGAAAGGACCTGCACAGGTTATCCAGTGAGAAGAATTCCAGTATCTCATTACTTGATTTTCACCACCCCTGCCTACTGTTTGATCTTTCCAACGCACATTGACAGAAATGTTATTTATGTGCACCCTATCCAAGTGGTTCGGAACTGATGCATTCCATGCTGTTCCGTTTATGTAACCAGAAGGTTTTATGCTAAAAGTTTCAAACGTGTTATCATCCTCCTGCACATTAGAGGGCGTGCATACGCCAGCGCTTGTTTTACATGAGGTCGGAGTCCAGAATTCTGTAACAAAGACCGCTTCAACCCCCTGAGAAATAGTCATTTGAGTCACAAGAACAATCAAAGCCAAATAAAGAAATTTTATTGTCTTCATATGATCACTCTGGAACAAATCTTATATTATCAATCCAAACCTTGACGGATTGAGGTGTCAAGGTTTCTCCCATTTCAACCCTTAGATTGTCTACAGATTCTGGAAGAGAACCTATTCTGATTTTAACCTTCTTCCAACCATTTCCAGCATCAGAAAATTCTAAAATCTCCGCGTCAGAGTTTCTAGACTCCAGATTATTTGTATCTTGTCTGAAACCGAAGTATACGTCGCCAATATTTGCATTGGAAGCATCGTTAAAGCGCACTTCAAAATAATAAACATCATCCCAGACGCAAATGTTGTTTCTTTGAGAGTAGTTGCAAGGATTAGGAACCTCTGTTTTAAAGTAAAATTCTAAAATATAATTTTTTCTAGAATCTATTTTGATTCTTCTGGAATTTATCGTGCCTGCAGCATCCTCATCTCTGCAACAAGAATTTTTTATCGCATCGAGTAGAATGGATTTCCCGCCATCATAACTTTGGCTATCCAATCTGTATTTTGCGGAATCCCAAGGGACTAGATCATCATCTTGAACCCAATAGGATACGAACCTAGCATAGAACCAATCTCTAGGAATGTTCGCGTTTTCAGGTCTACTGTCCTCAAACGACGGATTAAATAATAGACTTTTGCCAGCTGGAGCAGTTGCGTTTGGCTGTTCAGGTGTCATTCCAGTAATGTTTGGAGTGGCATTCTTCGGAGCAGTTATATTTGGAACTTCCGTCTCTGGTGTGGGTGTTATATTAACCGGAGGTCCCCCAGGAATACGTCTGACAACCGTGTATCTCAACCTTTCTGCTTTTAGAATTACTCCAGATATCTCAAATTCAATTGTATAAGAAGTCTGATTAAATTCCTCCGTTAAATTGCAAGTCTCTACACAGACATTGTCAAATGTTATTTCAGAGTCTTTAACTTTCTCCGGTTTTTCTTTTTCAGTTCCATTTTCACTTACGGTTGTTTCTGATTGTGTAGAATTGTTCTCTTTCTTATTTCCTGAAGATTCTATAGCATCTCTGTCCGCAATTAGAAATTTATTATCTCCATCAACCAAATAGACATTCACTGTTCCGTCTCCTGTCAGGACTCCGGAGAGCTGTAGACTCTTCAAATAGAGTAGATTGTCAACTCCGACATCAAAAGTGTAATTTAAATTTTCATTGAGGTCTAAATTGAGGAGTTTTAATTTTGTTTCCTCATTTGAAGCCACAAAAAATCCGGTTACCGAAAGATAAGTCAATGCTCCGATTATAGAAACCAAGATTACTGCGATCAAAGCTAGAGATATTGTTGCCCCTTTCCTCATTAAAACCAATTAATAATAGATGTGATAATTATTTATAAGTTGCCAGTAGAAAATTAAATATGCGTTTCTCCAGAACAGAGATCCAAGACCTTATAGTATCGATTGTTGTTCTCGCCATAATATTCAGCAGATTCCAGCCAGGCCTCTTTCTAGAAACTCTTTTCATTATTGTTGTGGTTTTTGTTTTGCACGAACTTTCCCACAAATACCTAGCTCAAAAGTATGGGTTCGAAGCTGAGTACAAAATATGGTTTTTTGGTCTGATGCTGGGCATTCTGACAGCATTAGTCTCTGGAGGGGCACTGGTTTTTGCTGCGCCCGGAGCAGTTTTCATAAATCCTGTTGCAAGAAGAGGCTTCGCATTTACTGTGGCAAAGCTATCACAAAAGCAGTATGGGAAAATTTCTTTGGCAGGACCTTTAGTCAATATAGCAATTGGAATCGCTTTTGTCCTTCTAAATTTCTCTTATCCTTCAAACATTTTGCTTCGAACAGCAGGAATATCTTTTTTCCTAGGGTTTTTCAATCTATTTCCGGTAGCTCCTTTGGACGGCTCAAAGATTATTGCCTGGAATAAAACAGTCTGGATTACTGCAACTGCTGCAGCCTTTGCTGGATTTATTCTAATCGGCTTTCTGTAAGACGACTTTGAATATCAATCCTAAGGAGACAACCAATCCAGCGACTCCGAAACCTACAGCGAGATTCAAAAGGAAAGTACTTATTTCTGCGTTGATACGAAGGCTCAGTATAAGAATGACAACAAGCAGAAATCCTATCAATCCATGCACGAATCTTTCTTCATCTCTCCTTCGAATGTCTACTATTGCTACTACAGCTCCTGCAATTCCTAGTATTAACCAGAGCGTTGTTGATTCTATAGCTGTCGGATAGACTGTAGCTATGGCTGACACGAGAAAAATTGCAAAGAACCAGACCAGTCCTATACTCCATTGAAAACCTCGCTTGTTTTTAGGCATACAAGTATATTCAATCCCCTATTTAAAAGTTTGAATTTCGGTTTCAGAAAGCTTTAAATAATTACCACTATCTAATAATCAATAGATTTTTATGGAAGAACCTATAAGAGTTCGTCGAACAGAAAAGAGAGGTCCCCAGCTAGATTTATTTCACGGTGCATTTGAAGGTGCAATGTACGGAACTCCAGAACAAGTTGGTAGTGGCAACGCAACGATTATGACTGGAGACTACACAACCGAACCTCAATCTGTTATTTTAGATGGAGATCCGGGTGCCGGGAAGACTACATGGGCAGTCTATGTAATGGCGTGTTATTTGGCTAAAAATCCCCAAAAAAAGGGTGCATATTTCCCAGTACTTCAAAAAACAGAAAGCATTGTTAATACTTTGCCTCATGGAGTTCACCAAAAATGGGATGCTGTAAAAGAAAGATTTGAATTTCGTGATTTAGCAGAAGAACTAAGTCTTGATGCACTTTCAGAAGAAGAATTAGCAAAAAATAATTATATTCAACTGATTGTAGATTCGATAAACGAAGAGTACAAAGGAAAAGAAGGAATGATGGTTATTGATCACATAGATGTTCTAAGAAGGTTAGAAGCTAAAAGATTGAAAGACCAGGGGAAAGAACTCACAGAAGATGATTGGTATATAAAAGTGTTTGGTCTGGCAGAAGGTCCAGGGAAATCGCACTTTGATCATACAGTATTCATAGCTGAAACAGCTAGACCAATCGGCTATGTTCCTGATATGTGGATAACATTGTTTAAACCAGGATTTCAGAGATATCAGAAGGTACGAAAAGGAAGAGGAATCAATCAACACTCAGGTATGTTTCTTTATGAGTTAGTAGACGATACAATGAAAGTAGCTCCTACCTCTGAAAGCAAAGGAGAAATGAGTATGGATGAATTTATTAGACGTAAAATAGAAGAGGTTCTTGCGGGACGTTAAGATTTGTGATTTTATGGCAAGCAAATCTGATGTAGAAATTGATGAATTTTTAAAAAGACGTGGAAAGTACATCACAGCTACAGCGGCCCTTCCTTTAGCTACTTTTTATTCAAGCGACCCCGAGGAAGTTGCAAAAGCTTTAGATGTAATTCATGCAAAACTTGCCGAAGCTCCAGAATATAGAAGAGTAGTTCTTTCTCAAGGGGAAGATCCTCAAGTTGTGTGGGAAACAATCGCTGCAGATGCCCAGAAAGTTTATCAAAATTTAAAATTACCTGGATATCCAAAAATAGAAATTAAAAAACCTGTTCGTGGAGATGAAGCCTTAGTAAGCGAATTACAAGAGACTGTAAGAAGAAGAAATGAAGAGATCTTTCAATTAAGAACAGAATTAACAGAAGCTCACGAAACAGCAGTACAATATGAGGGAAAATGGAGAAAAGTAGCTAACGAGTATAGCGATGCACAGAGTGAGTGGGTTAAAGAAAAATCACGTTCAATTGCTGAAATTAGGACAAAAGAAAGAGCCACAGAAGAAGCAAAAGCAGAAGCAAGAAATATAGCAAGAATACTTAAGGAAAGCAGTGGCGTCGATTATGACTTAAGTTCTCTCGATTAACCTATCTATTTAAATACTTTTCGGTGCCGTATAATTTATAACTACTGAAAGGTGAATCTATGGTTGAAAGTTTGATACTAACCCAAAAAGAATATAACGACCTTCCACAGCATGTAAAAGATAAGCTAGAAGGAAAGAGGAGTCATCCTTTTGTTGAAGTCGTCTATTTGAAAAGTGAAGATAGGGCAAGTAATGGAAAGTATTTTGGTTTAGTTGGTGATGCAGGTCCAGTTTTCTTTGATTCTAAAGATCAAATTCCACTTGAAGCAAGAGCTTCTGAGGGAGTTTACGAAATAAGAGAAAGAAAAGTCGGTTATAAAAAGTTCTTTTATGCTGCTAAACCAGATACAGAATGGTCGCAATGGGCAAGAACAGCACGTAATCTTGGTATTCTTGGTCTTTTTGTGTCTTTAGCAGACATGGCAGTCAGGTGGGGAAGTTTTCAAACCACAACTCCTGTCCACGAAACTCAGACTACTTGTTATGAGACTGGTTGTGTGACAACAAATGTTGTAACAGATGTACCTGTGATAGATGTAGGCAAATTTTTGACTAACGTTGTTGGAGGACCTGCCCTCTTTGGTGGTTTAGGAGGTCTTGGAGCATATATTGCAGACAGAAGAAGGAAGAAAAAGGAAATCCCAGAAGTTTTTGAAGAAGTTAAAGGTTATAGACGTCAATTGCATGCTAAAGGTTCTGATGTTGATCAATTAAGAACAGGTGTTGAAAACTTGACAACAGTTGTTTTAGCACCACAACTAGATGAAATGATTATGCGTGAAGGAAAGTATAGACAATCTTCCGAGGATTTGGAAAGAATGGCTGAAGAAGGTGCCCCGCTAGCTGACCTTAAGAGACTTCACTTGGATAGAGAAGCTCAAATAAGGGAGGAATTGGCTAAATTAGAAAGTATAAGTCAATCAGCTGCATATCCACCAGAGATTAGTCGTTTGGCTCAAGGGGCATCTGAGGCTGCAAGAGACTACGTGGCAAAAATTTCCGGGCAAAATGCTCAAATTAGAAGAACTCAACGCCTTGCTCAACAGGCTCAGGCGAGGGGTCAAACTCCACCATCACATGTACCCTGAGTAATAAATTTAATTTTTATTTTTGGAAGAGGTAGTAGGAATGAAGAGGTTATTAGCTTTAACAGGATTAGTAGTTTTATTTATTTTCTTTTCTATTAACGTAGAATCTGCACCACCGGTTTGTCCTATTTATTTACACATCTCCGGAACAGTTTATGATTCTGCAGGAAACGGAGTCTCCGGAGCAACCGTTATTCTAACTCCGCCCCCAGCATCTTCAGGAATGGGTTTCAATGGTCAAAAAACAAACACAACCCTTTCATCTGGCTCCTATATTCTGAATAATTTAACAATCTTCCCTATTACTTTTCCGATTGCAAAAGATTTCTATTTGGCAGCTACAAAATCAGGATTTATCACTCAAAACTTTAGTTTTTCAGTCTCAGTTCAAAATCCTTCTGAATGTTTGACTCACAAATATTTTACTTATGATTTTTCTCAAAGCAAAGCTTTGCAACAAACTGTCAAAGTAGTTGTAAAAGAGTATAACACGAACAAAGTTGTTAGTGTTGGAAATGTTATAGTAAGTGGAGTTTCTAAGCCTCTGAACTCTAATGGCGAAGCTTTCTTTAATGTTTCTACTTCTACAGTCAGTGCTGATTATCGAGATGGAACAGGTATTTATAATAATTACACAAAAACAAACGTCAACGTTCCACAAGGTCAGCAAACAACCGTCAATTTTGTAGTGAAAAAGCATGCTTCTTTAAGGACGATTTTGACTTTGAACCCGACACAGACATATGTTGATCAGACATTCACAGCATCTGCTGCTATAACTAATGGAGATTCTGCAACCGCTCCAGCAAGTAGTGTTCAAGCATCTATAAGTTTCAGTCCTTCAGGATGTGGCGCTGTTAGTTCGAACACGCAATCCTTGAATTCTTTTAATGGCGGAGAATCTAAAACTGCAACTTTCACAGTTACATCCAAAATTGCTGTCGCATGCTCTGTGACAGTTGCTCCAAGCGGAGCAGATGCTGACCCTGATGACATAAATGGCGGAGCAGCCTATGCCTCTCCGGATACAAAAGTAGAAAATATAGTTGCTCCTGCTACATTAACGTTGACATTGACATCTACACCATCTTGGAGCGTCACTTATCCTACCCAAACAACTGTCCAATGTACAGCAAATCTTCCGGCAACTTTGACTTTGATTAGAAATTCAACAACAGTGGCTAATCCTGATACCAAAACATTAGGCGTTGCACAATATCTCTATTCATGTTCTGCACCTCCTGATCCAAGTTACATTACTCCAACCCCAGTTTCAAATGTTTTAACTGTTGACAAAGCGAATCCTACGAATCCAGCGCAACCTCTTTTACATTTGGCCTTGAATAATGTTGAAGGTGACACAGCAATAGTAGCTGGGACAATATCCAATGCAACAGGATGGAAAAATTTTGTTGAAGGATCATTAATTCTTTATAGAAATGGCACACAGGGTTTGAATCCAGATATAGGAACTTTATCTGTTGGAGTTTACAATTATACTCTCTTTTATGCGGAAACCCAAAATTACACATCTGGAAAAATAACTAGATTTTTAACTATAACACCTCCTCCGGACACAAAACCTCCACAATGGTTCAATAATATAACAAATCCGTTGTCGCCTACTCAGTATGCTCCTGGAAAAAATTACAACTTCAACATAACATGGAAAGATGACGTTGCTATAAACACAGTAAATTTTTACTACAACTATCAAGGCTCTTGGAACAGTTTTAACGTGCTTACAAGAACAGGAACTGCGCAAGATGCTGTTTACTATACCACACTTTCAGACTTGCCAGCAGGAACAACTTTCTACTATTGGCAAGCGTTCGATACTGCTGGAAACGCGAATGTCACGCCGCAAATGTCCTATGTTGTTGAAAAGACACAACCTCAGGTCGGAACTCCAATACTTCATCTGGCTTTGAATAGACTGGAGAATGATTTATCAATTTTATACGGAACTCAATCCAATGCAACAGGATGGTCGACTGTTATACAAGATTTGACTTTCAGTTTGTATAGAAACGGGATTCAAGTCGCCTCAGGATCACCAGCTAACAACATCCAAACTCTCGGAGTAGGAACATACAATTATGTTTACAATACAAGTGGAGGACAAAATTATACTGCCGGGTCTATAACAAGAATGTTGACGGTGAATCCTGATAGTACAAGCTTCATACTTTTTTTAAATGGAAATGCCTGGCTTGCTCCAGCAACCTTGACTTATGGAACGACATCCAATGTTCTTGCAGAAATTAATGTTTCTTCTCTACAATCGCAAGTCGTATTGAAGAGGGATGGTGGAACTGTTCCAAATCCAGAGAGCATTGTATTAGGAGCAGGTACATACGTGTACAACGGATCTTTTGCAGGCAATCAGAACTATACTGCCTCTTCCATACAGCAGGTTCTGACAATTTCGCCGATAAGTTCGCAGTTAACTTTAACAATAACGCCACCATCCCCTGTTATTTCTGGTACGCAGTCTACAGCGACATGTTCTGTGAACAACAATGAACAGATACCACGATTATCTAGGAATGGAACTCAAGTTTCAAACCCTGAAACAACAACCTTACCAACAGGAGAATGGCAGTATACTTGCAGTGTTTCAGCCACACAGAATTATACAGCAGCTTCTATTTCACAAATTTATGCAGTAACAAAACAGCAAGCCTTGATCCACTTAGCTTTGAATGGACAAGAAAACAATTTGTCTTTAATATATGGTGCTCAGTCAAATGCTACAGGATGGGTACAAACAGGAGACGCTGGAGCAGTTAAGACACTGTATAGAAACGGGATTCAAGTCGCCTCAGGATCACCAGCAAGCGATATCCGAACTTTAGACTCAGGGGTATACAATTACACTTATGTTTATGAGGGATCTGCAAATTATGGTTTCGCCTCTGTAACAAGATTCTTAACTGTTAACAGAGCTCCAGCAAATGGTTTTGTACATTTGGCTCTTAATGGAACTGAAAGCAACCAAATGATAACTTATGGTACAACTTCCAACGCAACCGGATGGAAAGACTTTACAGAAGGTTCATTGATACTTTATAGGAATGGAACTCAAGTTTCAACAGGTCAAACGCCGCAAGAAACAATTTTGCTCGGAGCAGGCGGATATAATTATACAGTTTATTTTCCAGGCTCTACAAACTATCTACCTAGTTCAGTGACAAGATTTTTAACTGTTAATCCTGCAACATTGACTCTGAATTTAATTGCATTGCCAAGTTGGACAGTGACATATCCTACTCAAACGACAGTTCAGTGCACTTCAAGTGCTCCTGCAACTTTAACTTTGATTAGAAATTCTACCACAGTTATCAATCCAGATACTCAAATTTTTGGAGCAGGCCAATATATTTATTCATGCTCAGCAGCCCCTAATCTAAATTATACGGTGCCATCGCCACTTTCAAATGTTCTAACAGTTAACAGAGCAAATCCTGTCATAAACGAAACGAATCCAGCGCAAGCTGATATTCACTTAGCGCTTAATGAAACTGAAGGAAATAGAGTAATGATTTTGGACTCTGCATCAAACGCAACAGGTTGGAAGGAGTTTAATGAAGGTTTATTACAATTATTCAGAGACGGATCTTTAATTGCACAAGGGCAAACACCATCAGAAATAACAGCCTTACCAGTAGGTGTTTACAATTATACTTTATTCTATCCTGCGACTCAAAATTATACATCTGGAAAAGTTACTTGGTTTTTGACAGTCGTAACTGCTTTGGATACGGCATCACCTCAATGGTTCAGCAATGTAACAAATCCTCTATCCCCAACAACATATGCTCCGGGAAATTCTTACCAATTCAACATAACATGGAAAGATAATGTCGCAGTACAACAAGTTTCTCTGGATTTCAATGGAACCGTTTATAACTATCCTGGACAAATAACAAGAGTTGGAACTGCGCAGAATGCAGTCTATACGATTACTTTGACAGATTTGCCAGCAGGGATGTATACATATTCATGGAGCGCGGTTGACACTTCAGGAAATTCAAACCAGACTGCTTTAATGTCCTATGTCATAAATCAAGCACAGCCTAACGAAACAATTATTGGAGCACCGATACTCCACTTAGCTTTAAACGGACAAGAAAATGATTTGACAATAACTTATGGAACTCAATCAAATGCAACCGGCTGGTCAGATGTTATACAAGACCTGACTTTCAATCTTTATAGAAATGGAGAACTTCTAAATTCAGGTTCTCCTGTTAGTGACATTGAAACTTTGGGCGCCGGAGCATACAATTATCTTTACAATACAAGCGGAGGGCAGAATTATACCGCAGGGTCAGTGGCGTGGACTTTAATTGTCAATCCTGCTGCTTTGAATGTAAATTTGTTCTTGAATGGTACAGAAGGAAATCTTACGTTCCCGCTGAATCAAATGATAACTTTCTTGGTTACGACTAATGTAGGTGGGAGAAATCCTGTCTATCTAGAATCAGATTTGCCAGGCTTCACAACACAGTCAGGTTCTGAACATCTGCAAATTCAGTGGAGCACTTCGACAGCAGGAACATTCAACATTACAGGATATTTCCTTGGAGACCAAAATTACACTTTTGATTCGCAGACTTGGTATCTTACAGTCAAATGCATGAGTCATTTGATCAACAGCAATGTTGACAGCATTTATTATGAAAACAACTGGACTGATGTGGAGACAGGAACATCCACGATAAGATGCTCCACAGTTCAAGACTCTAACATAGTAAACTCAACGGTTTTAGACTCCATGATTTTGAACTCGAATATAACTAACTCGACAATAATCAATTCCACCATTTCAAACTCCAATATTTTAAACTCAAGAATAGTGAACAAGGTTTTAGATAACGTAAATCTAGATGGAGTTGATTGGGATCCACACTTCCCAACAGGTGGCGGAGATGTGATAGCAGTCGACGGCCCTCCTTTCAATTTCAATAATTCATGGATAGGAAATACTACAGTCAAGCAGCAATCCAACATAACATGGTCTTATGTCGGATATTCGAATGTCTCGCACTCAAACATAAACCACACTCTGGTTTGGAATTCAACAGTAAATGACTGCAACATTTTTGAATCAACATTCAATTACAGTCTTTGCGAAAATTCAAACATAACGAATTCAACTGTCTTAGATTCGATTATAATCAACTCCACTATAGACAGCTCTACTGTAATTAATTCGACAGTCATCAATTCAACAATCATAAGGTCTTTGATATTGAACATGACTGTGACCGATGCAAACATAACTGATAATATTTTGTATTGGGGTTGCGTGACATACGGCGGAGCAACATATTGTGACAATAATTTGAACATATTGACTTTGTATGGACCACAAGTGATTTCACAACCTCCTTCGGATGGAGGCGGTGGCGGTGGTGGGGCCGGCGGGTTTATAGAGCTATTGCTATCCACACCGAACATTATTGTTGTCCAGCAAGGACAGTCTACAGCGATAACAGTCACGATAAGAAATACGGGTTATGTCGATTTGATAAATATTCGGAACACGCTTGATGGCATACCTTCAAATTGGTTTACTATCTCACCTGTATTCATTCAGAAAGTAGACACTGGTGCAGCTACAACTTTTAGCATAGTCATAAATGTCCCTCAAAATGCTCCTGTAAGAGACAACCACTTGACCGTGAAAGTTGCTTCAGAATTTTCAACAGGTGAAGTACCATTGACATTGAGAGTTGTCGCTTCTCCAGCGCAACCACCAGCGAATGTAACTCCACCTTCAAATGTTACTGTCCCATCAGGTGGCATAACCGGAGCAGTAATAGGATTCATATCCAATCCTCTAGGAATTCTGGTAATGATTATTGTTCTAATCTCCGGGTACATTGTTTACTTGTATGAATACGAAAGAGAGAAGTTTAATAAAATTGCAGGATACTTCAAACCTTCAGAAAAACCAGAAGCTCCTAAGGAAGAATCTCCTAAGCCTGAGCCATCAGAGTCAACAGAAGGCTCTGATAAAACAGAAACAATTTAAGTAACATTTTCTAATTGTAATTATGGTTCTAGAGGATATAGTTGTCGGCAGAGATTCTGAAGATTTAAAAAAATACGGAAAAAAAGGTTGCATTTCTCTTGGAAGGCATATTGTTGGAGCAGGTTTTGAAACCCACATAACAAATCCTGTTTTGGTTGACGTCGTGAGGCCGCATGTTGCTCTTATTGTCGGAAAGAGGGGCTCCGGAAAATCTTACACCGGAGCTGTTATCGCTGAAGAAATAATGAACATGCCTGAAGACATAAGAGAAAACTTGTCGGTTTTAATGATAGACACTGCAGGAATTTTCTGGTCCATGAAGACTCCGAACGAGATGGACTTGCCTTTGCTATCCAAATGGGAGTTGAAACCCAAAGGTTTCAACACACGAAACATTGTTCCGGTAGGATTGACAAGCTTTTATGACAAATCTGGGATTCCCTATGACGGTGTTTTTTCTATTAGGCCTTCTGAACTTTCTGCTGGTGATTGGGCTTTGACTTTTGGTCTCAATCTTAACGATCCTCTGGGAATACTTTTGGAGAGGACAATCAAGAGATTAGAAGGAAAAGAGTTCACGATATCAGACATAATAGATGCTATTGAAGTTGACAGGAGAGCTGATGAAAAAGAAAAGCTGTCTTTGCAAAACAGATTTCTTGCTGCAGAAGGATGGGGAATATTTTCGGAGAAAGCCACGCCAGTCCAAACTTTTATGAAACCAGGAACCGCAACAATCTTAGATGTTTCTTTGATGGAGTGGAATGTCAGAAACTTAATGGTCGGAGTATTATCAAGAGAAATCTATCAGACTAGAACAGCCGCAAGAAGAGAAGAAGAATTGGCTTTGATAGCAGGGGAAACAATAAAAAAGGTTCCTATGACCTGGATCATTATTGACGAGGCTCACAACTTTTTACCTGCAGAATCCGAAACTGCTGCTACGCACGATCTCCTGATTCTTGTCACTCAAGGAAGACAGCCTGGCATAAGCTTGGCTTTGATAACTCAAAGACCAAACAGGCTGCATGAATCAGCTATTGCACAGGCAGACTTGGTCATTTCTCATAGACTGACAGCAAAACCTGATTTGGATGCTTTATCTCAAATCATGCAAACCTATCTCTTAGAGGACATTAAGAAAAGTATCTCTGATTTGCCGAAGACAAAGGGCGCAGCTGTTCTTCTCGATGACAACTCCGAAAGATTGTTTAACATACAGGTTCATCCCAGACAGAGCTGGCATGCCGGAGGCTCTCCGATAGCTTTAAAAGAAAAAATTTCATAAAGTACTTTTATATTTTTTCTAGAAAATTTAGATTCGATAAAATCTTTAAGTTGTTTGGTTTTGGTTTCAACAAAAGTCTCCCATTTCATAGGTGTTATTTTTTTCAGTTCCTTTTGTACGCTAATTTTAGTTTCATTTAAGTCGAGCGTTCTTTCATTATAATGAAACATCAATTTATCATAGTTTTCCTTATTCACGCTGTGTAGCTTGAAGTATTTTAATTGCAGTTCTTTTTTTAGTGATAATAAATTCTTTTCTTCCTCTGTCATTCTTTTTTGTTGTACATTCAAATATTTTCCATACCAAACAGGTCTTGTAACAATTCCTATTGCAATTAAAATAAATGCCCAGATATACCAGTATCTTAGAACAACAGTATTGTATAGTAATAGGAGTACCAACTCAAACGGACTAACACTCTCTACTCTGATTGCTCTGTTTGGAATCTTTATGCTGTTCTCATATAAGTCAACAGCGCTGATTTGCATAAAACCGCTACCAGCGTCTTTTTCAGAGAATAAATAATTATTGGAATAGACTCCAGGTGCCCTCTCCATCAATTCAATCGTATTATTAATTATTTTTGCATTCACTCTGGCATTTTCAACTTTTAAACCGTCAGGATATTTAAGTTCAGCCTTTATTTCTACAGATTCTCCCGTGAAAAAGTTGGTTTCAATAGGATTAAGAAGAAGCAAATTTAGATCAGCAGACACTATGTTTACAGGTAGTCTAGTCCCACCGGCTTTAGTAATTCTATTTGCAGTTTTGACTGCTTGGACAGGGATGTTCCATATACCTATCGGATCTGAAAAAGTCAAAGTATAGTCTGAAATATAAGTACCAGGTTTGATTTCTTCAAATTTAATTACATCCCCTTGAGGAGTTTTTAGATCAACTGTTGCATTTTCTACAAAATTTCCTTCATCCCTTATTTCAACTGTTAGCGGTATTGTGCTGCCTCTTTTAAAATCGGCGTTCTTTAATGGACTCAGGAAATTGACTACATAGAATGCAACCCCTTCTGGTGTTGAAATTTTTGGTGAGAATAAGACTAAACCCAAATTTTCATTACTATCAGTCGCTATTATTCTGACATCCCAAATTCCATCAGGTTCCGCAAAGCTAATCAAATAACTGTCTTCAAACATTCCATTCTCATCGGATTTAATTGTTTTGTTAATTGCAAAATCTTTAGCAGAAATACTTATTTTGACGTTAGACTTATTTACAGAGCTGTTATCAAAGTAATTTAAGTTGCCTTTGAAAACTATTCTTTCGCCTTTTGAATAGTTTTTTTCTAGTGTAGTATTTATGTAAATTGTAGGGTCTGCATTTACTGAAATCTTCTCTTCTGCAATAGAACGTCTTCTAGCAGTTACAGTAATTTTGTAAGAGCCCTTTGTGACATTTTTTCCAATTGTGACATTAGCACCATAAGTTCCTACATCAGTATGACCAAACTGATTCTCCAAAGCAATTTTGCCAAAGAGCTCTGATTCAGCAGTTACCGCCATTTGTGAACTTGGAGTAGTCCCTTCGAAAGCCTCAACTAGAAGTGTAAGAATACCTCTTTTAATTGTATCTCCATCTTTTGGACTTTTGATTGTTAATTTTATGGGTTCACTGGAACCAGCTGTAGTTCCTGCTCCAGAACAAACGCAAACCGTCGACGAACATGTTCCTGTATACGAAGAGCCATAGGTATTTTTGCAGTATGTATTGCAATTATAAACTATATCTTGACAGTTATTTTGGTCGCACACATATTCAGTTAAATCATTCCCATAACACGTGTCAGGAAAATTATAAGAATCTTCTTGACAAAACCCGAAAATCTCGGGATAATTTCCGGAATCTGTATCAGTGCATGAGACTGGAGCAAAAACTTCTTTAGTTTGTATAGTCAATAATATTATAACTGCAAAAAGAATCAATGAGTACGACTTTTTTAATATTATATTTCTCCACATGTTTAAGTGCTCCTTTAAAGATTAACAAACATAGCTTCCTCTGGGTAGATTTCAATTCCTTTATCACTCTTTATTTCAAAAGGAACTAATTTTTTCTCGATTCTTGCGCCTCTCATTTTAAGGATTTCAATCGCTGTTACTCTTACATCACCCTTTTTAATGTTGTACAGCACGATAAGCCCATCAGCCAAGAATTCTTCTACTCCACTCAGTGAATATTTTGTTGGGATTTGATCTGTTTCTGAAATTAGGAATGATGTAGACTTTAAGGACTCAAAATATCTGAAAAGTTGTTCTACAAAAATTCTATAGCCCTCTTCCCTTTTAGTAAAGGCAGCAGATATTGCACTAACAGAATCCACGACAATAATAGTAGGATGAAACTCTTTCGGTATTATTTCCAAAATTTCATTTATATCTATAAGGAGCTCACCTTTTGCTTTTGCTACCATAGCTTCTACATTACTTGAAAGCTCCACAGGTTCTCTTCTCACGATTCTAAGTAAGTTCTTTTCTTCAAGCGATTTCCAATCCCAACCAAAGTTCTCCATGTGCTCTTTTAATCTTTTCTCAGATTCCTCGAAGCTTATGTAAAGGCATTTTTCTCCCTTTTTTGCTGAATTATATAAAGTTTGCAAGCAGAAAATAGTTTTTCCTGTACCAGCTCCACCTGCAACCAAAATACTACTTCCTCTAGGGATTCCAAATTCAATCAGATCATCGAATCCTTTAATCTCTGTTCTTATAAAATCATGCAATTCGTGTTTAGTTAAATATTTTTTCTTTTTCTCAATACCTTCATCATGATTTCTAATTTTTTTAATAGTTTTTAGACGATCTTGTATATGTTTCTTTATTTCCTTCATACTTGGAATTTCTTTCATTGCCGGAACTTTACCTTTTGTCATGAAATATCACGTTATTTACTAGTTTGCTTTTGAAGCAGAGTGAAGGAACTTGCCATAAAGAATGCACGTTCTATGGAAAAGTAAGAGATTAGATATAGTTTTTTCTGGTTTTTCATTTTCTACTTCTTTTATGATCAAAATATTTTATTTTTCCTTAGTTATTTTTTCTACAACTTCAAAATTTTCGAAACTCCTAGACATGCTCCATAATCCAATTAATAAAAAGACGCTTATTATAAATGGCAACCCTATGCTATCTATAAACTGAATACTACCAGAAAACTGTTTCAATACACCTAGATTTATAGCTAACGCAGTGAATCTACGAAATGTCATTACAATAAGAGCCAAAAATACTGCCAACCAGGCTTTGGAAAGCCTATTATATTTGTATATCTTATAGGAAAAGTAAGCTGCAACAATTTGTATAATTATCTGCAAGACACCTAAAACCGTTGTAACATAATCTACCATATATTTCTCATCGCTTCTTATGCTTTTTAAAAAGTTTTATCTTTGTCCTAGTTTTCTTTTCAACAACTTCGAATGTTTCAAAACTACTTTTCATGCTCCAAAGACCAATTGCAGCTGTAATGCTTACTATTGTCAATAATGTAGTGTTTAAAATTGAAAAGGTCTCAGCACTCAGACCAGAAAGAAGATTACTGCGTAACAATACAAGAACCCTAACAAAGATAGCTAACGTTACACCGCAAGTGAATATCAACCAACCTCTGTTAAGTCTATTGTACTTGTATATAACATACGCGCAATATGTCGTAATTATGGACGCGGTAATTGAAATAACCGCCGATAATGTAGCAATGTCAACTGCCATATCTTTTCACCTCGTCGGTAAATGATTCGATTTTTTGGATAACATCTTTGTTAGTATCTGATTCTAAAGCAATTAGCAGCATTTGAATTTTGTAAGTTCTAATTTTATTTATAAGAAAATTAGAAAACTTTCCTATTGTCTCTGCACTATTATACAATAACAAAGTGCTTAGAGAGTCTAGTAGAAGGACTTTAGGTTCAGGAATGTTTTTAAGACTCTCATTGATTGCTATGCTAATAGCAGTTAGGTTTTGAGGGCTATCTAGAAATATACAATTCTCTGACTCAGCTTTAATACCAACATGACCAGAAATACAGTCGATAAAGAAAATTTTATTGTATTTGATCTTATGTTCTTTAAATATTGTAATAAGGTTGCTATATGGTTTGTTTGTTGTAACATATATCATATTTTTAATTTCGGTTTGACTTTTCAAAATCTTAATTATGTGACTAAAATATTTTTCAGGTTCAATCAAACAAAGAGTAACATTTTTCATATAAATCACAAAAAAGAAAAAGGAGGGAGTTAAATAGGTCCTCCCCCACAACAAGCCGGATATGGTGCCGCCGGATTTAACGGATTAGTTCCATATTGTACTTCAACACCATCAGAGTAGTTATCACCATCTGTATCCCAGTTGTACGGATTTGTTCCGTATACTGTGGTTTCACTGACGTCAGTTAGTCCATCACGGTCGGTGTCTGTATCTGCTGCTACTAGTCGTGTCACTACTACCATTAGTTGTGCTGATATTGCCAGAACAACTAATGCCAATGCAAATTTTTTGCTTAACATAATGTCTTTAAGTGAGTCTAGCGTATTATCTAATATAGGACAAAAATTATGTATATTTGTCCAAAAATTGATTTGCAAAAATCAGCAGCATAAAGGCCAAATTATGAAAATTGCTCCTTTCAATCCTAAATTGATGAAATTTTTGCATGTTTTGGCTACAAAACCTAAAGTTATGAACTCTATCGAACTGACTGGTTCTTTTGAAAGTTATGACGGGTCAAAACCCACTGATCGAACCATTAGAAGATGGTTCAACTATTTGCAAAAGTACTGTTTTGACTACTATTATTACTTGAAATACGAAAACCTTGGGCTATTTACCTTTTATGCATTGATAACCAGTGAAAAAGATTTAAAAAAACTTTTAGAAGGATTTCCATTGCATGATTATGCTGCGTATTTTTATGATTTCAAACATTTAAGTGATGTGTTGCTAGTAAGGTTTCTTGTACCACGAAATCGAATAAAGACTTTGAAACAATATCTGAAGAATTCTTTATCTAAAGGTTTAATAAAATCCTATGAATTATATAATT
This sequence comes from Candidatus Aenigmarchaeum subterraneum SCGC AAA011-O16, assembly GCA_000405245.1. Lineage (GTDB taxonomy): Archaea > Aenigmatarchaeota > Aenigmatarchaeia > Aenigmatarchaeales > Aenigmatarchaeaceae > Aenigmatarchaeum > Aenigmatarchaeum subterraneum. The sequence goes on along the minus strand of ASMQ01000003.1, from coordinate 14,927 downwards.
TTTCAACACCGACAATTATTTATTCTCCATTTCATAAAGTAATAAACAAGCACGGTCATCTAAATTTTTTGAATATTACTGATGATGATTATACATACTTCATTGAACTTTTGAAGAGCAACATGAATAATCATTCCAAAATTTCTTTATCAAGACATATTAAAAACAATCCATTTATATTGCCTATTTTGTTGACACAACATCGAGAACACTGGTCATCTGTTAAAATTTGGAGAGATATAAAGAAAAGATTGGGAAACGATGTTTGGAGGTATTTTAAAAAAGTTAGAAAAAAACGGACTCTGCAGGTATATGGCACGTACAAAAAACTTTGAATCAAATCTATCATAAATATAGAAACGAACTGTTGCAACAAGTAAGAGTGGAGTATGACCCTATAGTATTAGAAAATTATATGGCAAAAATACTCTTCTTGGATTTTGAAAACGACACTGACCTGATAAATTTTGTAAGAGAACTAGCAAAAAAGAGTTTAATGTCGTATGTGTATCCCCCGATAGGTAATTCCAAGAGATGTATGATATTTAATATAACAGGTCATCAGGAAACGCATGAAATAATGACTGATCTTATAGGGAAATATAAGACGCATAAAATTTTATGGCGAAGCAAAAAGAAATTCAAAGTGATATGGGGTAGGGATCTTGCAAAATTTAAATATGAAAATATCTTTGACCCAGTGAAATGTGACTGGACTTGATATTTAAAACCTTTAAATCTTTCAAACAAAATCAATAATTATGCAATTTGTTTCTCACCATCTAATAAAGTCTGAATCAATAGAGGAAAGACCATATCAAAAAAACATTTTACAGACAGCTATCCGGAAAAATACATTATGTGTTTTGCCAACCGGAACAGGAAAAACCGCTATAGCAATTTTGTTGGCTGCGGAGCGATTAGATAAATATCCTGATTCAAAAATTTTAATTTTAGCTCCGACCCGTCCTTTGTGTGCTCAACATCAGAAAAGTTTTCAAGACTCTCTAAATTTTCCTGAAGAATATACTGTCCTATTGACAGGAAAGATTCCGCCGTCTTCGCGAGCAAAATTTTACAAGACTGCTAAAATTATTTCGGCAACACCCCAAACCATTCAACATGATATTGATAATGGAATCTGCGACTTATCTGACTTTTCTTTGTTGGTTGTTGATGAGTGCCACAGATCGATAAAAAAATATGCTTATCCGACAATCGCAGGTCATTACAACACTTCCGCCCAGCATCCTAGGATACTGGGTTTGACAGCCTCTCCGGGAAGCACGGAGACTGCAATAAAAGAAATTTGCAAGAATCTTTTTATTGATGCCGTCGAGATACGAACAGATGCAGATGCTGACATCAAACCCTATTTAAAAGAAGTAAATATTGAGTGGGTAAAGTTAGATTTACCAGACGCGATGAAAAAAATCCAGGAGAACCTGAAAGTTCTTTTGAAAGAGAGGCTGGACAAATTAAGAAATTATAATATTCTTGTTTTTAGCAAACGGGATGTCATAGACGCACAAAAAAGGATAAGCGGATTGATTTCAACGGAGAGGAAGCCTATCTATTATCAGATAATTATGCTTTTGGCACAGACAATGAAAATCTGGCATTCATTGGAACTTTTAGAGACCCAGAGCATATCAGCTGTCAATAGTTATTTTGAGAAATTAAGGCATGAAACTTCCAGATCTTCAAAAATATTGTCTGTGTTGTTGAGAGATCAGATGATTTTGATTGACAAGCTTTATTCTGAAGGTTTTGAGCATCCTAAAATAAACAAGCTGAAGGAAATTGTTTCTGAAGAAATAGAAAATAAAAATGAAATTAAAATAATAATTTTTTCACATTACAGAGATAATATAAATTTAATTAAGAAGGTTCTCGAAAAGCTGGACGGATGCAAGCCTGTTATACTTGTGGGACAATCTGGAGAAAGTGGTTTGACTCAGAAAGAACAAATAAGTATTATCAGAGATTATGATGATGGGTTTTATAATTGCCTAATAACTTCTCCGATAGGAGAGGAAGGTCTACATATTCCTTCTGCAGATTTAGCAATTTTCTATGAGCCTGTTCCATCAGAGATAAGGACGATTCAAAGAAGAGGAAGGGTCGGTAGAACGAAAGTTGGCAAGATTATATTCCTACTCACAAAAAAGACTAGAGACGAAGGTTATTATTGGGCATCCCAGAGAAAGGAAGCAAAAATGAAGACCATACTAAGGGAGATGCAGAACAAAAATCCTCAAACAGATCTTGAAGAATTTTTCTAATATAAATACTTTTACTTTCTTACATCTTTTATGATACAAAGATCTGGAGTGCAATCTATTGCCAAAGGGTATGATCCAGCACTTATTCATATAGGAATTTTTGGTTCTCATTCTACTAGAGAAACAGGAGCAGCTGCTAGGGCTGCAGGTTTTAGGACATATCTAATAGCAGAAGTTGTGACTTAACAATATAAGTTTAAATTGCGTTAATTATACTCATGGCAAAAGTTCTGATTTACATTGATACCAGAGAAACTGCTTCAGGTATCATTGACTATTTTGCTCAGTACGAATGTACTGTCGAACCGAAGATGCTTATTTATGGAGACTTTCTAGCTTCAGACAGAGTCTGCATCGAAAGAAAGGTTACTGATGACTTTGTTCAGAGCATTGTGGACAAAAGACTTTTCGAACAGCTTTCAGCGATGAAAGAGAATTTTGAAAAACCTGTTCTCATAATTGAAGGAGACACTCTCTACGGGAGATTACATCCGAATGTTATTAGAGGAGCGCTAGCTGCAATAGCCTTGGATTTACAAATTCCTATAATTTGGACAAAGGATTTAGCTGATACCGCAGGCATAGTTTTCTGGCTCGCTAAAAGAGAACAGATAGATGACAGAAGACCTTTGGCTGTCAGAAACAAGAAGACTCCGGAGACTGTTGAAGAGAGACAAGAATTTTTAATCTCCGGCCTCCCCGACGTATCTATTGTCAGGGCAAGCTCCCTTCTGAAAACTTTTAAAACCCCGGAGAAGATCTTTGCTGCATCTGAAAAAGAATTGACAAAAGTCGAAGGCGTAGGGAAGAAAACCGCAAAAAAAATAAGAGAACTTCTGGAGTCGACTTACAAGAAGCGTTAAGATTCTTATGGACAAGCCTTATACAATTGTAGGCGTCGATATCGGAACAACTACAGCCATAGCGGTTTTTGATTTAAAAAGCAATCTGATTTATGTTGACAGCAAGAAAGGTTTTTCTTTGTCAGAAGTAATAAAACAAATTCTTAAATACGGAAAACCTGTCATAATTGCAACCGATAAGAAAAAGTCTCCGAGCGGAATTGCTAAATTAGCCGCATCCTTTAATTGTATTTTGTTCAGGCCAGATCATGATCTTGCTATTGATGAGAAAGACAAGCTGGTCAAAATTTACGTTAAGAGTGAGCATGAGAGGGATGCAATGGCATCCGCAATATTTGCATACAAATTTTATGCTCCGCAGTTTTCTAACATAGATAAAAATTTGGAGTCGCTGGCACTTTCGGATTTCAGCGACATCGTGAAGGAAATGATACTGACTAAAAAAGCCAAAAATATCTCTGAAGCAATAGAAAAAATAAAGCCAAGAGAAGAGCCGAAATCTGAAGAAAGAATTATCAAAACTGAAACAAATCTGGACTGGAAGAATGACGCAGAAAATCTAAAAAAGAAATTAACTTCCTTGCAGAAGAGCTATGATATTTTAAGAACATATGCAGACAAAATGGCTGAAAAGGCTAGAGCCATCGAAAGACAGAAGATGCAACTGTTGGATGAAAACGTAGCAAAGAGTGAGAGTGCAAGAAAGGAAGTTATGAAGGAAAAGGAAATTCAAGCTCGAGACATTCTGATAAAGCAGTTGCAGTTCGAGACCGAGAAGCTTAAAGACGAATCAATCGCATACAGGCAGCGAGTCATGCGCGAAACAGAGCTCGACGACATAAGAAACAGAGGCTACTTGCCGATTATGGCCATAGAAAATTTTGACAGAGAAGACCTGCTGAAATCCCACAAAACATACGGGATAACAAATAAAATTATCTGGGTTAAAAACTTTAAAAAATCGAAACAGGCTTTGAAGACTTTAGAGTCATTCAAACCAAAGATTGTTATAGGAAAACTAGACGCAGAGGCTTCTGATTTTCTAAGAGAGAGAGGGATACATGTTATGGAAAATTTGCCAATCAAGACAGGAAAGTATTTTGCATATGCTTATCCTGACGAAGTCGAAAGTTTGTTGAAACAGACGGAGAAGAGAAGCTTCTTAGAGTGGCTGCAAGATTATAAGAGGAGATATGATTGATTCTAGTTACCGGAGCTAGCGGAAGAGTTGGAAAGTATTTAGTTGAAGCTCTACTGAAAAAAGGAGAGAAAGTGAGAGCCTTTGTTAGGGACAGGGGCAATCTTTCCCCGAGAAAAAATTTGGAAATAATTGAGGGGAATATTTTAGATAAATCCTCTTTGAGAGAAGCAGTTCGTGGCGTGAATACCATCTATCATCTTGCTGCAGGAGGAGTCTACTACAATGCTCCGGAGAATCTAACTTATGATGTAAACCTGCAGGGAACAAAAAATTTGGTTGATGTTTCTAAAGGAAAGAAAATAATTTTTTTGAGCACAACTTCTGTTTATGGCAAAAAGATAAACAATATTTTTCTTAATGAGAATTCTCCGTGCCGACCTCAAAGTCCTTATGCAAAAGCAAAACTGGAAGCAGAAAGAATTGTTTTAAAGAACAGAGGGGTTGTGATACGTTCTGCGAAAGTTATGGGCAAAGATTTCGAATCTGGATTCAGATTTTTGGTGAGAGGTTTGCAGGACAAAAAACTTCCCTTGATGGGTAATGGAAAAAATTACATACATTTCATTCACATAAAAGATCTTATTCAAGCATTGCTCTTAGCTAACACAAAAGGTAGAAGGGGCCAGATTTATTTGATTGCTGGAAAAGACTTCAGAACTTTAAAAGAATGTTATGGGCTTGTTTGCAAGTACCTCAAGATCAAACCCCCTCAGAATTATATGTCGCCTTCAACTGCAAAACTAATGCTCCGCCTCTACAGACTAAGAGGAAAGAAGATCGCTCCGGAATTTGTTGACGACATTGTTCAGAACAGGGTTTTTGATATTTCCAAAGCAAGAAAAGAATTAGAATACAAACCAAAAATCACTTACGAGTATGTAGCGAAAGAAATGGTTGAGCAGTTCAAGAAAACCTAGTTTTACTTTTTCTTCCTTTCCGGAGGTTTTACTTTTTCTTCCTTCTTTTCAAATCTCTTTTCTATAAGCTCTCTTATGTTCCGCCATCGTCTAAACTGCGGTGTAGGCAGTCTTATGTGCGGGAGTAATGATATTACTTTTTCAACACCCTTCCCAACTGTCATTTTTCTCCTCTCTTTCGCGCCTTCTTTTATGGCTTTGACCATTGATTCAATTTTAGCCTTAACTTTTTCCTGCCCATCATCGATTTCAAAAGCAGTTCCTATCTGTATGCCATCTGCTCCGGCCTTAATTATGTCTCTAGCTTGCTGCGGAGTTCTTACTCCTCCACCATAGAAATATGGAACAGATAATTGGGATTTTACTGTCGATATGAATTCAGGCGATACAGGTTCAGGCGCTCCGGAGCCAGAATCGGTCACGACAAAATGTGCTCCCATGTATTCTCCTGCCAAAGCTGTGGCAGCTGCAAGGTCAGGCCTGTTTCTTGGTATCAAGTTAACGTTTGATATCCACCCCACAGCTCTTCCAGGCTCCAAGACAATATATGCGGTTGGTATAGGCTCTATGCCCATTCTCTTGACGATAGGAGCACCTTGTATATGGACAGTTGAAACCCAATAGACATCTCTAGAATTCAAAAGATACATAAAATAGATAGCGTCAGCGTAATGAGTTATGGTTCCGACATTTCCAGGAAAAAGAACAATCGGAACATCAGAGACCTCTCTTATCATTTTAGCTGTTTTATCAAGGATCATTCCTTGTGCTCCTATGCTCCCTCCTAAGAGAATGACGTCTGCCCCTGCTTCGCAGGCAGCTTTAGCTACCTGAGCTCCTTTTTCAAAGGGTTGTTTGTCAGGGTCAATCAAGGCAAAAAGAACTGCCCCCTCCTTGTCAATTTTTTCTAAGATATAACGTTCGGTTTTACCGACTTTCATCATTATTACCTTTTGCAAAGCCTCATATAAACTTTCACAATCAATCGTTAATCATCGAATAAGTATATAAAGTTTTCTGAAGCTTAAAAGGACTTCAACTATTTAATATCAAAAATTCATGTATTATCATGAAATTGACGCATGTTTTGATTATTTTATTTGTACTTGTCTTTCTTTTGGAAATCTATCTGAGTTCTACCGGCTATCTTCAATCCGCATTTGATGATTACGGCTTTTCCTTAAAAGCTATCGAAGAGGGTAAATACTGGACCTTCATAACCTCAATTTTCTTGCATGGCAATGTCGAGCATTTGGTCATAAATCTGATAGCCTTTTTCTTTTTTGGCATCATCCTTGAGGAAGCTTTAGGTTGGAAGAAATTCTTGTTGATATTTTTTATTTCAGCTGTTATAGGCAATCTAGCTGTTCTCGGAGCAAGCTATTTTGGCATAATCCGTGCGGATGTCCCTACTGTCGGAGCATCAGGAGCAATCTTCGGTATTCTCGGAGCAGCCATGCTCATAAAACCTTTCGAACTCGTCATTGTCTTTCCGAACATCTTGCCTGTTCCGCTTGTGGTTGTAGCCTTATTATATACTATATCCAATGTGGCGTCTTTCCTGATTCTTTTGGCGACAGGTCAATACTCTCAAACAGCTTATGCAGCTCACATAGGCGGTCTGCTTACAGGATTGTATTTTGGTCTTCAGCAACAGAAAAGCTGGAAGGGCGTTTTGGTCGTGGTCGCCTTGATTTTGATACTTATTTTTGTTCCCTCGATTTGGATCTTGATAGAATATTGGCAAAAACTTAATTTCTTCGATATTTTCAGAAGGTTTTAAATAGTTTAGATATTCACAATAACATTTATGAAAACCCAAAGGGTTCTTCTACAAGTCCCTGTCGGATTGAAAAGAAAAGTTCTTGAATTAGCTGACAAAATGGATGGAGAAGTCATAATATCCGGAGAAGCTTGTTATGGGGCCTGCGATGTCAGGGTGAGCGATGCAAAGCAATTGAAGGTTGACAAGATTGTTCATTTCGGTCATACAAAATTCATGGACTTGGATTTTCCGATAGACTTTGTTGAAGTGAAGGAAGATTATGATCCTGAAGCTGTTTTGGAAAAAGATTTCGAAAAAATCAAAGACTTCAAAACGATAGGTCTGGTTTCTTCTTTGCAGTTCACAAACTCTATAGACAAAGCAAAAGGGTTTTTAGAAAACAAAGGTTTTAAAGTTGAAGTCGATGAGGGACGAGACGGTTGGAGGGTAATGCATGCCGGTCAAATTCTTGGGTGTGATGTTATTGCCGGAAGGACAATTGAAAAGAAGGTTGATGCTTTCCTTTTTATCGGAACAGGAAAATTCCATCCTTTAGGCTTGGCTATGGAGACTGAAAAACCTGTTTTTGTTCTGGATGCCGAGAGAAATGAGATTCTCAATATGGATAAGTTCAAAAAACAATTCTTAAAGCAGAAGTACACAGCTATAGGATTGGCGAAGCATGCAAAAACCTTTGGAATTTTGATTTCCACAAAACCAGGGCAATCAAATATAGAATACGCAATTTCCTTAAAGAAAAGATTGGAGAAAAACGGGAAAAAAGCATATTTAATTGCTTTTGATGAGATAAGAGCTGAGAAGCTTGATGGTTTGAATTTAGATGCTTATGTTAATACTGCTTGTCCTAGAATCGGGACTGATGACAGGTTGCTTTACAAGAAACCTATTTTGAATCCGGATGAAGTAAATGAAATCCTTCAAACAGAAAGTTAAACTTATATACTTTGTAATTTTATTAAGTTAAGAAATTACATGTATCAGAATACAAAATTTTTGACATTTATAACGATAGCGTTAGCATCATTATTTATTTTTACAGATAGCGTTTGGGCGCAACCTATCAACTGCACTCTTGAACAATCATGCGAGAATTGTATAAGTCTCGACATTAAAATTCTCCCACGTGAAAGAGATAATTATTATGCAGTCGGTGATGTTTTTATTTATAACATCAGTGTTACTAACATTGGTAACAACACAATTTCAGCTTCTATGAATATTAGAGTACTCAACCCAGATAGCGAGACTATACCTACCGACAAAGATTTTATTTTAGATTTAAAACCCCAAGAATATAAGTATTTTGCACCACAAATACCAAATCAGCTTTATAACATATATCCATTTGAAGCTTCCGGAACTTACAAAATAAAATTTACAATGAATGAGACTATTGATATTTATAGATTTCCAACAGAATGCAGTTATTTTAACGTTTGGTCTGTTAAGTATACATACTCTTTTGATGTTATGCCTAGATGGCAGAAAGATTGGATAAATTCTTTGGTAGATTTTCAAAAAAGTGCAGATATTATAGCAAACGAAACTTTGAATGCAAATAAAAATATAGAAAAGTTAACCAACTATATTTTCATTCTTACTCTAATTAATGCTATTTTGGCCGCATATTTAGCTGAAAAAGAAAAAGTGAGACTTATTTTTAAAATATTATTTTATATTGTCTTATTAATAATAGTCGTTTCGCTTATTTTAGTTTTTTTGGCTAGGTAAACGAAACCTTTAAATAATCTGTAAGAGAGAAAGTGTTGTTATGAGACTGGAAGTCGTTGAACATGACAGCGAGAAACTAAAGGTTGCCCTTGTAGGAGAATCACAAACTTTGACCCAACTTCTAGCTACACAAATTTGGGAGAATGGCAGTGAAGCCGCTGCTTTGCATGAGCATCCCTTCATGGAAGAGCCAAAAATTCTTGTCGTAGGTCCGAATCCTAAAAAACTTTTGGAGAAAGCTGCCGCATCTATTCAAGAGCAATGTGAAGAGTTCAAATCTGAATTTCAGAAAGCTTTAAAGAAGTAATAATAGTTAAATAATTTTTGAATCTAAAAAAACAGGGTTTTTTCCATCCACTTGGTACAACACAATTACTTTAATAGGATCGGAATTCGGCGGTATGTAATGAGTTCCAGAATAATTGCATGGGTCGATATTTGGATTGTACCATCTGTTACCTTTTTTGTATAATTCACAAAAGTTTAATTTGATTCGATTTTCCTTTTCATCCATTCTTAACTGTATCATCGCACCTTTATTGCCTTCTATTAGTCCTGCACTACCCAAACTCAGCATGCCGTTCTTAAACATCGATGACCCTTCATTAAAATTGAAGGTCAATGGGTTAGTAATTTGTGAAAAACTAACCGAACCACTTGCTACCAATCTACTACCGTTATAAATTTCTGCTATCAATACAGTCATGATAATTAATGAATAATTGACATTTATAAACATTTCTGGAAGATTCTATATATGGTACGATTCAGAACAATTAAAAAAGAGATAAGAATACTCGCTTGGGACGACGGGCCTTTTGAATTCGGAGCGAAAGGAAAGGACATTCTTGTTGGAGTAATTTACAGGGGTGGAAGTTTTATGGACGGTCTGTTAAGGACAGATATTGATGTAGATGGAAATGATGCTGAAGAAAAGATAATTGATGCTGTTAACAAGTCTAGGCATAAGGATATAAGAGTAATGATGCTTGACGGAATCACTTTTGCAGGATTCAATACAGTTAATATTAAAAATATTTATGAAAAAACAAATTTGCCTGTTCTTGCTGTTCTCAGAAAGGTTCCTAATTTTGGAAAGTTCAAGGCTATTCTCGAAAAACTTCCGCATGCAGAGACTAGGTTAAAGTGTGTTAAAGACGCCGGAGAGGTATTTTCAGTGAAGGTAAGCGATAAAAAGATATACTATCAATGCTATGGTATTGAAATAAAGGACGTGGAGCAAATCATAAAAATTTCCTCACTACATGGCAACATTCCTGAGCCTTTGAGGATTGCGCATTTGATTGCTACCGGCATTGTTTTGGGTGAAAGTGTTGGAAGAGCTTAAGACGTTGAGAAAGGAGTGGGATAAAAATACAGAAGGTTGGAAAGGAACAGTAATCTATCTAGTCCTAGGTTTTATTATTGCTTACGGATTCAATGTGACTTTAGGTTATGCTTTGCAGACAGACACACCAGTCGTCGCAGTCTTTTCTGACAGCATGGATCCTACTTTCTACAAAGGCGACATGATAATTGTTTCCGGCAGAGACCCAGACGTAAAAGTCGGGGACATAATAATTTTCGATGTTCCGGACAGAAGCTATCCGATAATTCATAGAATTTACCAGATAACTGATCAGGGCATAAGGACAAAAGGAGACAACAATCCTGTGTCAGATCCTTGGGTTGTTCCTAGGAGCTCGTTGCATGGGAAAGCCTTAGTGAAAATTCCCATCTTAGGGTGGGTCAAGATCATTTTTGTTCAAATCACTGGCGTCAGATAGTTTTAAATACAACTTAATGACAATTTGATTGAGATTGGTGATTGATATAAATTTCTGTGAAAAGTGCGGTGGCCTATTGCTACCTAAAAAATCTGGAAAAAGAACTACTCTAATTTGTAGAAGATGCGGTAGAAGGTATTCTACAAAATCCAAAGACTTCAAAATTGCAGTCTCGTCCACAAGAGAGCCTGAAAAGATTATTGTGGTTGACAAAAAATCAAGATTTGAAGTTTTGCCAACGACAAAGATTCAATGTCCTAAATGCGAAAACAATGAAGCATACTGGTGGATGCAACAGACAAGAGCAGCCGACGAGCCTCCTACGAGATTCTTCAAATGTGTTAAGTGCAATAACGTTTGGAGAGAATACGAATAATCAAACTTTTTTAATTTCTTTTTCTAAAATGTCCAATCCGATATCGACATCCTCTCTTTCGATCGTCAGTGCGGGAATAATTCTTATGGTGGACTGACCTGCAGGAATCAAGACGAGCCCATTTTCAAAGCATTTGTTCACAATCTTTTCCCTCTCCTCGACTCCAGGCTTTTTGGTTTTCTTATCTTTGATAATTTCTATGCCAATCATCATGCCTAAGCCTCTCACATCTCCCACTACTCTGTATCTATGCTCCCATTCTTTCATCCTATTCATAATGTATTTTCCTGTCTGCTCCGCCCTTTTCGCTAATTTGTTTTTAGTCATGTAATTCAAAGTCGCAAGTCCTGCTGTGCATGATAGAAGGTTTCCTCCAAAAGTTCCGGAGTAGGCTCCAACGCATTCTTTCCATCCAGAAATTTTCTTATTGCTAAGACAGACTCCTATAGGAACCAATCCTCCGCTCAAAGATTTGGCAATGCAGATTATGTCCGGATCAACGCCAAAATGTTCTCCGGCTAAAAACTTTCCTGTTCTGAACATTCCACTTTGAATCTCATCAGCAACATAAAGAATTCCATAATCTTTGCACAGCTTCCTCAATTCCTGAACAAACCTTTTCGGCGGAACAATATACCCTCCTTCACCTTGGACATGTTCGATAAATAGTGCTGCGACTTCTGTCGGAGAAACCTCTTTCCTAAAAACAACATTCTCTAAATATTCTAGACATTTCATTCCGTCTTCATCGTTTTCGAACTGGGGCCTGTAAGAATCTGGGTAAGGGACGTGAATTGTAGAAAGAAAAGGACCGAAGCCTTCCCTTTGAACGATTTTTGCCGCTGTCAGAGACAAAGCTCCATATGTTCTGCCATGAAAAGAATTGTAAAAGGAAATGAAATATTTTCTACCTGTGTATCTCCGTGCCAATTTCATTGCGGCTTCTATGGTCTCTGCTCCTGAATTAGTGTAGAAAACCGTGTTTTGAGTTTTAACTAAAGATATTAATTTTTCAGCTAAAGTTACAGGGGCATCCGCATAGAAATCAGCAAAACCTGTGTGCGCAGCCTTTTCCATTTGTTTTCTGACAGCGTTGACAACTTCAGGGTTATTCCATCCGACATTCGCGACAGAGATGCCTGCTCCGAAATCCAAATATCTGTTCCCGTCGACATCATCGATGTTCACACCGTAAGTTCTGTCGATGACGAGCGGAACGCTTCTTGTCAGGCAAGGAGAAATGTAATTTTCATCACGCCTTATTATTTTTGCCGCCTTAGGTCCTGGCGGTTTTATGAGAATTCGTGGTTTCATATAAAACTTATTCAATTTCTTCAATATAAATCCTCATGCTAATGAAAACACTATGATGCAAATAAATAATTTAATACCTAACATAATATACGGGAGGCAGTGCAATGAAGAATTTTTTTGTAGCAGATATTAAAAAGTGTAAAGAAAATGAAAAAGTTAATTTATTGGGTTGGATAAAGTCAAAGCGAGAATCAAAAAATGTAATATTTTTCGATGTAGCTGATTCCACAGGTAACATTCAGTGTGTCGTAAAACGCAGTAGTACAGACACTGCCAAATTTTTAAGACTTAAAAAAATACCTCCAGAAACAGCAGTAAAAATTTCTGGTAATTTGATAACAAATAAAGCAAAAGCTATTGAAATTGATGTAAATAATGTTCAAGTTATAGGCGAAGTTTTATTGAATATCAATCCTCAGCCTAGAAAGGATTTTGACATATTCAATCAAAAATATGCCGATGTTGTGTTAAAAAATCGACATCTCTATCTAAGGAATGAAAAGATGATGGCAGTATTAAAATTTAAACACAGGTTTCTTTTGGAAACCCATAAATGGTTTGATAATATGGGTTTTATATTCATAGATGCTCCGATTTTAACTAAACTTCTTCTATATGATGACAAATCTGCATTCAAAGTAAAGTATTCAGAAAACGAAAACATCTTCCTATCCCAGTGCAATACGTTCCAATTAGAAGCTGCTGTGCATGCGTTTGAAAAAGTTTATAACTTAACCCCGTCATTCCGTGCAGAGCATAGTCGTACCAACAGGCATCTAAGAGAGTATTGGCACTTGAAGGCAGAAATTGCATGGGCTAATCTTGATGATCTTATAAAACTTGCTGAAAAAATGCTTTATAATATAATTAAAAACACTGCTGAAAGGAGTGAAAAAGAACTAAACACGTTAAAGATTTCGATAGATGAAGATAAAATAAAACCCCCCTATCGCATAATAACCTACGATGAAGCTGTCGATATTTTGCATGCAAAAGGTAAAAAGTTTGAATGGGGTCTTAGCCTCGGTATGGATGAAGAGAAAATACTATCCCATGAAATGGGCGAAAATTTATTTTTTGTTAAAGGTATCCCTTGCAGTGCAGAAGCATTTCCATTCTCAAGAGATTCCTCAAACCCCAAAATTACAAGAACTTGTGACCTTATAAGTCCACGAGGTTTTGGCGAATTACTAGGAACAGCGGAAAAAATATGTAATGTCAAAGAACTTCTTGAAAGAATGACTGAAAAAGGAAAAACAACAGATGATCAGATGGAAAGATATAGATGGTATGTGGAATTAAGAAAATTTGGATGCGTTCCACACGGCGGAATAGGTATGGGTGTTGAAAGAGTAATAAGATGGATTCTGAAATTACCTCACGTGAGATACGCAATATCATTTCCTAGGCTTTATGGACGCTCTCCTAACCCATAATTTTCAAATTTATCTAATAATAACTTAATTCTAATACTACTTTTTAACAAAAGAAATCTTTTTAAATAGGCTTTAGATAATTAATAGTACCGTTTCAACGACGGTTCAGCGAATTCAGCGTTAATTTTGCCTGGCGGCCCAAGAGTTACGAGTCAGGCGCTCTTTTTATCTATATTTTAGGGCTAGTTCATTCGCTATTTTCTGGACTTCTTCAAAGTAAGCGGGAGCATTTCTGAAAACGGTCTGTCCTCCGCCTGTCCAGACCACTCTGATTGCTGAAGAAACATCATAGTTTTTTGGCAAATGAAGTCTTCTTGCTATGCCTTTATGCATTTTGCTCAAACAAAGCGCGTCAACTGCAAATTCATGTTTTTCATACTCTGTCAATTCTCTCCTAGCTCCGCATCTAACCTCTTCTACGAACAGCGTATAGTCGCCTCCAAATTCTGTAGCTACAACAAAATCAGGTCTTGTGCCTAAACCCTTGTTTTCTTGATTTCCTTTTAGAAGTATAATTCTATTTCTAAGATACTCGGCTGAAACCCTGTCATTTGTTAATCTGACTATCTCTTCCGCAGCATGTTGAGCAGCCTTGGTAACCCTAGCTCCAATCCTGCTTCTAACCTCACCCAAGTCTAAGTGTGTTAATAAAATTTGATCTGACATGCTTTTGGCAACATCATCGAAAGCCTTTGTTGTCTTGTCTTCTAGATGTCTGGCTATTTTTTCAGTAGGTGTCCGAACAATGAACCGCCTTCTGCTGGTTTTTAATGCATCGTATGTGAAAGCCCGCATGTTTGCAAAAGTATCGTGCTCCAATTTGTTTGCTACCAGAGCTTCAGTTGGACTTGTTATGCCCCCTAAGCCGTAAGATTCGTAATCCTCGCTCTGCGAATAAGCCACATATCTTCCTATCTGATTTTTCCATATGACAAAGATATCTCTCATTTACTCACCGGAAAATTCTTTCTATAATAATCTTTAGCCTGTCTTAATTTTGCTGGCGGAATATGCCAAATATATGCAAAGTAATAGTCGATAGGGACCTTGCCTTCTTTTTCGACAGGTATGTCGATATCCATACTTTCTCTAAGCGTAGATCTTAAAATTCCTTTAGTTTCAAATTCTTCACGCACCTCTTCTAAAAATTCTCGCAAAGGTCTTTCTAATGAAAATCTTCTCATATTTTCTCTAAACTCTTGATTCAACTTCCTTCCTTTTTCGCCTATAG
>ASMQ01000002.1 GCA_000405245.1 Candidatus Aenigmarchaeum subterraneum SCGC AAA011-O16 | reverse complement strand
AATCCTCTAGAGCGTATTTTGAGAATGCTCTTTTCAAAAACTCGTCTTTAAGAGATTCTCTAGGTTTCTCAAATTTCCATCTCAGAGCCTCTCTAACAGGACCTTCCAGATTTTCAAAATCATAATTTTCATTTTTAACTTTTGAAACAAAGGCAAAAAATGGCGAAACCTCGATTCCGACGGACCTGATTCCATTTTGTTTGCAGGTTAGAATAGTTGTTCCGACACCAGAAAATGGATCTAAGACTAGATGATGCTGACCTATTTCGAACTTTTTCAGAAAATGGTCGACAAGCTGTTTAGAAAATCCTTCTTTAAAATAATACCAGTTATGAATCGGTTCGTGCTTGTTTGGAATAAAAGTTACTAGTTTCTTGAACTCCGGAGCAGGCAATAATTCTAACATCTATTTCAACCAACTGTCCAAACCTTTCTGTTTTGACCTTTGTTCCTGCAAAGCTTTGATGACTTTTTCTATTCTATCTCGAGAAAACTCATGTTCATCGACCATAAATTTCAATATTTTTTCTGCTGAAAGCTCTTCAAATTTTATTTCTACCTGCTTTGCTGGAGGATTCAAATAAAAGTCATAAATCTTCTCCGGAGACACATCGTGATTCCATTCAATTTGCTTCAAAACCCTTTCCAGTGTTTTTTCTTTCCTGATTAATTCTAAAGCCTTTTTCGGTCCTATGCCCCTTATCCCTGGATTGTAGTCTGTTCCCACAAGCAAACCAATTATTATCAGCTGCTCTCTACTCAAACCCAAGTCAGTCTTTATTTCCTTTAACTCTATAATCTCAGGTTTGATCTCCATGTAAGAATCCTTTCTTGGAATTTTCCTTCTTCCTGAGATTGAAAGATTTCTTATCAGCCTTGATGATCCAAACAAAAGAGAATCAGAATCCTGAGAAGCGGTAGCAAAAACCAAACCTTCTTTGCAAAGAAAAGCGCATTGGGCCTCGCCTTCGGATGGGGCCTGGACAACCGGAACCCCCATAAAACCCAAAAGCTTTTTAGACTGCTCAATCATTTCCCCTGTCAATCTTGAAGTCTGCGGAGCAACAATTCTAATCGTTTCAACATCCTCTTCCTCAATGGCCTTTTTCAATCTCCAGTGGGCTTCTTCTTTTCTTTCTGATCGTTGAGAAATCACATACTTGAAGTTTGGAGGTATACCGTCAAAAACGTAAACTGGTTTTATTCCTGCTTCCATCAGTTTTGCAGTTCTGTAAAACAATCCGGACAAGTGAGAAGTCACCCTGCCTTTAGAATCCTTTAACTGCTCTCCTGTCTCCCTGTTCCTGATTATGGAGAGGAATTGGTAAATCCAGTTAAAGGCATCTATAGCGATCTTCTTGCCTTTCAAAGCCTCCAAATCAATCTGCCTCTTCGGCAAAATCTCAGCTATCTGGACTCCCATAACGAAAAATATGGCTGCAAGTTGATAAATATATAAATATACTACGAGAATTAAGACTAAAGTGATATTTTGATAAAAGGCTTATGCAGGTCTTGCGGAAGCGTGGCAACACAAATCTGCAATATCTGCGGTTCTACGGTATGCGTAAAGTGTAAATTACCTATCGGATGCAAGGTTTGTGGCGGGCAAAAAAGATTCCAGTAGCTAGTTAAAGATTATAAAAATCGAAATTTCTTAAAATTCTCTTAAATCGATTGCAAAGCTTCTATCAATCCGTCAACAGTATCTTTGTCAGCTGGAAATCCAAAAGAGCTCTTGAATCTCTTCTGTCCGGTTTGCGCGAAAAATCCCTTCGAGAGAGATATAATCTCAGATTCGCCCTCAGGGGTCTTCACTTTCTTTCTCGCAACTTCCAAAAATTTGTTGTTTCCAAATTTGACTTCCCTTGCTTCTATTGTTTCAAATTCTGCCATTTCTTATTCACCTCAGTTTTTTGTTCGGTTCTATTATGAAAAACAAATATTTAAAGCTATTTGTTTAAACAAGACTAACAGATTCTATATCCACTGTTTCAACGCCCTTAATAGACTTTATCTTTTTTTCTATTTCCTCTGTCCCGCCTTTGTCCGGAGCAACAATAAGCAATTTCAATTGTTTCAGGCCAAAGGCTATAGGTTCGATTCTTGAATCTTGAATCTTCATTCTTTTAGAAATCTCATTTTTAACTTGATTCAAATCAACTTCCAGAGAGGTAGGCATCACTTTGATAGAAATAGCTACGTTACCCATCAAGGTCCCTCGAAACTGCATTTCGGGCATTTGTATGAAACAGAGAGCTGCTTGCACCTTCTGCATCTTACAAAAGTATGGTCACCACAATTCGGACATTTGAATTTAACAAAATCCTCTTGCCCTATGAGATTAGTTCCGCATGTCTGACATTTCAAAACCATATGTACTTTTGAAGACTCAATATTTATAAAGTCAATAGGTTTAATGGGCGCGTAGTATAACTTGGATAGTACATAGCCCTGCGATATTTTAATGCAGAAAGGCTGAAATCTGGGTTCAAATCCCAGCGTGCCCACCATCTTTAAATAATCTAATTTTGAATAAAAGGTTTAATATGGCTGATTTGATTCCTTTTGATATATGGGTTGCTTTTGTGAATGCATGGTGGATACTTCTCCCAGCATATATTGCAAATTTATTTCCGCCATTAGCTAGAGGAGTGTGGCCAATAGACCGTGGAAAAAACTTTATTGATGGAAGGAGAATACTTGGTGATGGGAAAACTTTCGAAGGTTTTGGTTTAGGGGTTTTTGTAGGAACACTTTTTGGAGCATTGGAGGCTTATCTCTATCCACAATTGAATGCAATAGCACAATCCTATGGAGCAGAATTGTCCTACATGAATTTGACTATAGGTTTTATGATTGCCCTTGGAGCTCTTGTCGGCGATTTAGCAGGAAGTTTCATAAAAAGGAGAAGGGGGATGAAACGCGGAGCAGACGCACCCCTTCTTGATCAATTAAATTTTGTTGTTGGGGCTGTCGTTTTTTCATACTTTTTGACAAAAATCACCCTCACAATGATGATAATAATGTTCATCATGACTCCGATTCTCCATAGACTATTCAACATCCTAGGCCACAAGTTAAAATTAAAAAGAGAGCCGTGGTAAAATGATGAAGATTGATTTGCATTCTCATACTATTTACAGCAGACATAGGTTTTGGGGCCATGATGCCATCAATACGCCTGAACAGATGATCAAAGCTGCTATCCAGCAAGGACTAAGTGGCTTGGCAATAACCGACCATGATACTGTGAGAGGGAGTCTTGTCGGAGATGAAATAGCAAAAAGAAAATATAAAGATTTTATTATAATACCTGGCTCTGAAATCAAATCCGAAAAGGGCGACATTCTCGGTCTAGGAATAAGGGAGAATGTTCCAAAGGGGCTCGGAGTTGAAGAGACAGTTGATAGAATTCATGATTTAGGTGGAATTGCAGTTGCTGCGCACCCCTTCTCTAGATATCCTTGGAGAAAGTGCCTAAAAGAAGAGTGTTTAAAGACTGATGCCATTGAAGTTTTCAATTCTAGAAGCGGGGTGAAAACCAATCTAAAAACTTTGGAGTTTGCCAAAAAATACAGGAAACCTAAAACTGCAAGCAGTGATGCGCATTGGGCATGGAATGTTGGTTTTGCTGGTGTTGTTTGTGATAACGGCGATGTTGATGATATTTTAGAATCTATAAGAAAGGGCAGAGTAAAAATATTTGGAAAGTACACACCCTTCTGGGATATTTCATTCATGTTATTGAAAAAATTTACCAGATCTTTTAATTGGAGAATTCTGAGAAGAAAGCCCTTAGAGCTTAAGAAGATAGGATTTTAAAATTTTCTTAGATTGTGTTAGTTCTTTCAGTCCTTTTTTAGTGAGACTGTATAAGACGGATTTTCCAGTTTTTTCAGATCTCACGTATCCTGAAGATTCCAGAAGGTACAAGACTTTATACGCGGTTACTGTTCCGGCAAGAAAACCGAATCGTTTCTGAATAAGTGTCCTTAATTCCGTGCCACTTTTTTTACCCTTTCTCAAAAAACTAAAGATAAATAACCAAAGATTTTCTCTCTCTATTTTACGTTTCAATCTATCTGATGGCTTTTGCATCTTTTACCATATAGTAAAACTTAAATATAAGCATAACTCATTATAAAACATGACGGAAATAAAAATAGCAATAGTCGGGGTAGGCAATTGTGCATCTTTTCTTTTGCAGAGCATAGAATACTACAGAGATAGAGCAAATCTGCAAGAGATCCCAGGAGTCATGCACACTGTCATTGGAAAATACAGGATTTCTGATATAAAATGCGTAGCTGCTTTTGATGTTGATGAGAGAAAAATTGGAAAGGATGTTTCTGAAGCGATATTCGAACCTAATACGATAAACACAGTCAAGATAGCGGATGTCCCTAAGCTTGGAGTAAATGTTTTGAAAGGCCCTGTTTTGGACGGCATTGGTGATTATCTAGCAAGGGTCGTAAAAGTTGATCCTAAACAAAAACTTGTTGATGTTGTCAAAGTCTTGAAAGAATCTGGAGCAGACATTTTAATAAATTATCTTCCTGTTGGAAGCTATGAGGCTACAAGATTCTATGCAAATGCCGCTTTGAGTGCCGATTGCGCTTTTATCAATTGCATCCCAGAGTTTGTATCCCAGGAACAAGAAATTGTGAAGGCTTTTGAAGATAAAAAACTTCCTTTAATCGGAGATGATGTTAAAGGGACTATCGGAGCGACAATTCTGAGCAGAACTTTGGTGAAACTTTTCGCAGATAGGGGTGGAAAAATAGATAAGATGTATCAATTGAATTTTGGTGGCAATACTGATTTTCTTAATTTGCTGGAACATTCACGTTTAAAATACAAAAAAATCAGTAAAACTGAATCTGTACAAAGCCAATTAGGAAAAAGACTGGAAGATTCGCAAATACATATAGGACCTTCTGATTATGTTCCTTGGTTAAAGTCTAGAAAAATTGCTAATGTTAGAATAGAAGGCACTACCTTCGGGGATGTTCCAATCATTTTGGATGCCAGATTGGATGTTGAAGATAAGTCTGTCTCTGCTGGAGTGGTTATCGATGCTATTAGATGCGCGAAATTAGCTCTTGATAGAAAGACAGGAGGGGTTTTAATTTCGCCTTCAGCATACTTCATGAAAATGCCTCCACATCAATATCCTGACACCGTTGCAAGACAAATGCTCGAAGAGTTTATTGCAGGTCAAAGAGACAGATAACAAATCTATATTTAAAGTTTTCTTTCATAGCTAATACAAGTGATTGTATGGTGAGGCTTCCTAGAATAGAAGATGTAAAAAGAAAGGTTGGTGGAAGAAGTCCAGTAGTGGATATGTTTGACTGGGATGGTTGCATTTATGATACTATGAAGAGTCATGGTATTTTAGCTGCTACATGTATGCAAAAATATTTTGGTACACCTTTTGAGGATGCAAAAAGACGCTATCATAGCACAACTGGCATACCTTTCGATAAACAGCTTGAAAAAATATACCCAGATGCTTCAGTAGAATTAAGAAGTGAGTGTGCTACCGAGTATCACAGACGAAAAATTGATGAGGTCTATTATAACTCTAGTCCGTTCAAAGATGTGCATAAAACGCTTGGATACCTTGGAGCCATTGGACATGTGACTTTTGTGTCTTCTAGCACAGAAGCTACTTTAATCAATAGCCTGCATGAGCGTGATAAAATAGATTATTATTTTGAGGATGTTTTTGGAAAAGATGAAGGTAGCAAACCGCAACACATTTCAGATGTGCGCAGTAGATGGCAACCTGCACTTTTGGTTTTTGTTGGAGATTCTAAATCTGATGTCCAGTTGACTGGACATGGAGCCGATATAACCATTGGACGTGCTGGACCAGTTGAAAGTGGAATGTTAACTCCGGAAGAACTTGTAGAAGCCGGAGCAGACTATGCCACGCATGATTTGAGGGACATGATTGCAATATTTCAATAAGTTTTTATTCTCTGATTACCAATCTAATTCATGTTGTACGAAAGAAGGGAAAAATTCCAAGATTTGAGCATTAAAATTGGAATGCTATTCAGTAAACTTCCGTTGTCCCCGAATGCATGGACTATTTCAAGCATAGTACCTGCTTTAATCTCTTTTTATTTTCTTATTCAAAGACAGGATGCTACAAGCTACTTAATTGCTGCGTTCTTCTTCGCTCTCTCTGCCTTCATAGATGTTATTGATGGGGCTGTTGCAAGAGTGACTGGAAGGGTGACGGTTGTCGGAGCATATTTGGACACAATAACAGACAGATTAATAGAGTTTATAATAATTTTTGGTTTGTTTTTCAGTGCTTATCCAAGGGTTTTCTTGGCATCTAAAAGCTGGATTTTCATTTTGCTTTTTGGCTCTATGATGACGACATACGTGAAAGCTGCAGCCTTTGAAAAGAGGATTGTTCAAAGCGAATTAAAAGGGGGAATACTCGAAAGAGGGGAGCGATTGTTTTTGATATTCCTGATTATCCTTGTCTCCGGCCTCCCAATCAGCGATTCGCTCCTATACGCCTCCTATATAATAGTATTGACTGCGGTACTTGCCCTAGTTTCTGCAACACAGAGATTCATCATTGCTGTAAAGTCTTGGAAGTGATTTTTTGAAACAAGTCATAATTTTGAGAAAAGACCTTAAGATGACAGCAGGAAAACAAATATCCCAGGCAGCACATGCCTCGCTGGGAGCTTTTATGGAAGCCAAAAAGACAGACAGGGAGAAATGGACGAACGAGGGCATGAAAAAAATTATTTTGAAAGTTGGCAGTGAAATTGAATTACTTGAACTTTACGAATTAGTGAATGAGGCTAAACTTCCACACCAGCTTGTTTCTGACAAAGGCCTGACACAAGTGAAATCAGGAACTATTACGGCATTGGGTATAGGGCCTGCTCCGGATGCAAAAATTGACAAGATCACTGGAAAATTGAAACTGTTGTGATAGAATGGGATTTCTAGAAGATTTCATAAATGCAAATTATATACAGCCTCTTTGCAGATACTACACTTTACCAGCAACAATAACATACGGTTTGATTCTGGTTGTTGCGGTTTATGGAACATATAAGATGCTACAAAAATTGAAAATAGAAATCAACAGAGACTTTTTAATTGCACTACTGCCATTCATTATTTACGGAGGCAGCACAAGAGCATTAAGAGATTATGGCATTTCCTATCAGGGAAATTTATTCTGTTCTCCACCGATTTATTTTTTCGTATTCGCTATTACATTGGGATCTTTGCTTTTAAGTAGAGGATTCCAGATTGCAGTCGAGAAAAAATATCCGCACCGGTTCCATTATCACAAGACCATGTTTGTTATAGGATTTTTATTTCTTTTATATAATATTTCGCTAATCACAATAGTAAACTATTTTGCATTCGGTTTAATCCTTGTAATGATTGGGATTTGGGCAGCAATATTTTTTGGAATACACTACTTCAAACCAAAATTATTAAGTTTTGAGAATGCTGGAATCATAGTTTCGCATCTGTTTGATGCATCTTCGAGTTTTGTCGCAATCCAATTTTTCGGGTATTATGAACAGCATGTCTTGCCAAGCTTCCTGATAAATGTTTTCGGGGGACCTTGGATAATGTTTCCTTTGAAAATAATTGTGGTGTGGATAGTCCTAGATGTTATTGACAAAGAAAAAGGTGATAAGTTCTTCAAGAATTTCCTAAAAATAATTATTTTGATATTAGGTCTGGCTCTAGGGACAAGAGATTTCATTACGGTTGCTATGCGACCTGTTTAACAGTTCAGATAACCGAGTATCTCGCTTTTCTGATGAAGTCCGTAAAGAACTGTTTTATCATTAATGAGAACAGCAGGCATCTGCGTAACATTGTAGTTTTCTAAAACCAGATTTATTGAACCGATATTCAAATCAGTCTGAAGAGGAATTAGCATTATTTTATCTCCGCATTGTGTTTTTATTTCCTGGAGCATTGTCCAAAGAGTAGACTGTTCAATCCTGACACTATCAGAAATGGGCTCTTCACCTAAATGAAAATAGACGACATTCGAGTAGTTTGTATTACATTCATTCTTTATGTTTATGCTATTGACCCAGAACTGAAGTTGGAGAAGGTTGTAGCGTATTTTTTCCAATGTTAATGAAGAGGTATCAAATCTGTTCGATTTTTCATATTCTTCGATTTTGACCCATTGATCGTATGCCTTACCGTTCAAATCCAAATTACTTTTGAATGCGGCATTACAGAATGTTTTGGATCCGAGAGAACTTTGAAAAATTATGCTCTGTAATCGTATGTCGTCCAAATCAACTTCATTCTGTGACAAAGAAGTTTTTATTTCCTGCAGTCTATTAGAGTCAAGCCATGTACCCAAATATATTCCTATGAAGAAGATTATGGCTGTAATAATTGCTGATTTCAAGAAGACATTTCGCATGCTACCACATGTAATCTTTTCTTAGAAACTTCCATAGAGAGGCCACCATATTAAAAACGAATGCTCCGGGATAAACAAAAAAGTATATTGCCAAATTAAAAATGTAATTCGCTGTTTTTTTACTAATTGTTATACGGGTGGAACGCAATGCTCTTCTTGTAGTTATCAGAGATGTTACTAGAATAGCAAGCAGTAATATTGTCAAAACATCAGGAATGAAAAGGTATTGAACATTATAAAGGGGATTAAAGCCGAAGAAAATTAAATTCGAAAGTACTGTCCCTGAAATCATTATCCATTTCCCAATTCTGTACAAACCGTATCCGAGCATTCCAAAAGTAAGAGCAAAGGAAAGTATCATACAAGGAAGCACGAACATCCCAAAAGATCCGCTCCTGAAAATCGATTTTCCGTATTTTGAAATTATCTGCATGCCTCCAACATTCCATCTTATTCTTTGATGCCACCATTCTTTAAAAGTGGAAGGAGCTCTTGTGAACGTTCTTGCATCATAAGCCATTTTAACTTTATGATTTTTAGAGAGCAGTCTGCATGCAATCTCAATATCCTCTGTTACAATTTTTGTATCAAATCCTCCTATTTCTCTTAAAGTGTCTGTTCTGTAAATGCTCAAGGGCCCCGGAGTAACAGAAACACTGTCTAAAAATTCTAGAAGTTTTCTTCCCCAAGCTATTATCGCGTATTCAATCTGCTGCATTCTTTCCAGCAAATTCCTAGGTTTGTAAATAAATATGGAGGTTGTCACAGCTTTTACTGATTCATCAGAAAAGTATGGAATAGATTTCAAAAGAGCGTCTCTTTTCGGAAAAGAGTCAGAATCTATAACAGCAAATAACTCGCCTTTAGCTTTTCCCAAGGCTACATTCAATGCAGTAGCCTTCCCGCCATGTCTTTTGCTTATTACTTTTAAGCCTTTAATTTTTTTCAAAATATCGAGTGTCTTGTCCGTGGAGCCATCGTCAACAGCGACAATTTCTAATAATCTTTTAGGGTAGAGCAGACTCTTGACGTTTTTTATTGTAGTTTCAATAGATTTTTCTTCATTGTAAGCTGGTATGATTATCGAGAGACTGGGGAGTTTTGACAAACTCGGTATTGAGTGGAGTTTGTCTTTTTTCTCAGAAAATATTACTAGAAACATGAATGAGAAAAACAGTACCCAAAAAGAGAACATGGAGATTAAAATGTCATCTATTAGGTTTGCCATAATATCACTTTGCATTATTGCCCATTAAAACTAATATTAATTTGTCTGCAGCAAGCTCTAAATCTGTGTATGTCCGGTCTGTTTTAGAAAAGTCTTTTCCTTGGATGATTATAAGGCTTAGATCTCCTCTGACTGTTACTGATGTTTCATTTGCATGCGAGGGGCCTAAAAGCAAAAATATAGGTATTTTAAAGTATGTTGAGTTGTAAGCTTCGTCAACAGACTTCACAGGATACAAATCCACGGTTTTACGGTCTTCGCTTGGATAATAAAGGGTGTTTATAGTAGTCAGATGCGATGCCAAAGATATTGCAGCAGCATAATAAACAGGATCTTCGGTCGCATTGTCTATGTAAGCAATTCTGTACTTTGCGGTGTTAAGCCATCTTATGCTATCGTTGATTAATGTGTCATTCAATGCTTTTTCGCTTGGGTAAACAGGAACTTTTGCAGCCTCGTCTAAATTAGATCTGAAATGGAGTGTTGTTCCGCCAAATTCTCTTTCATAAGGGCTTTTTTGTGGTGTGCTGATTCCGACGGTGAAAACAACAAAAACTATTCCTAAAAATAAGACTAGAGCTCCTATGCTTGTATAATCAATTTTTCGTTTAGGTTTTTCCTGCTCCATATAGATACCTCCAGCATAGTAAAGGAAAAAGAAAAAAAAGAAAGGGGGTTGCCCTTTCTAAGTTACGACGACATCGCTAATTGTAGTTCCAGTTACCTGAACCGAAGACTTTATGCTTCCAGCGAGTTTTGTTCCATCTTGGACTACTCTTGCTGCTAAGTCTGTATCAGCTGCTCTTGTACCGGCAATTATCAATACAGTCTTACCAGTTGCGAAAGCATCGTTGATTAGACCAATCCAACCAAAGTTGCTTCCTGGCCAACTGCTACAACTGTATGCAAATTTGCCTGCAGTATTCAAAGCTGCGACTAGGGTGTTAACGCAAGGTCCTCCAACTAAGACCAAATCTGCTGCAGATTGATCTGCGGCAGTGACTTCGCTGTCAAGTTTTACCACGTCAGTGGTTATTGGTATTATTTTGTCTGCTGTTCCAGCACCTGTTGCTCCACCAGTCAACTGACCGAAGTAAATGTTTGCAGCCAATGTCTTGGATGGGAACTGTATCACAACCTTTTCTGAAGGTCCATTATCGTACTGGTTAATAAGCTGGATACCAGAGTCTGTTACGACATTCTGTTGTGCACTACTTCCATCTTGTCCGGATTGACTGTTTGTCACTGCGAAACCTTCGGTTGATATGTTAACTTCTCTCGCATCCCTGCTATTCAGGGTTGTACCTAACTGAATTTTCATAGGTGTCGAAGAGAAGTCACTTCCCCAAGTTGTTGTGTTTCTCCAGTCCATCACCACTCCAGTCTGATCAGCGGCTGCGGCAGCGATTGAAGAACCTGCACCTGCCCATGCTCTGATATTAGTACTCGCAGTTACTGTTGTCGAAGCTAGACCAACTGACACTGTAACGTTTAAGACAAAATCCGTTTCTCCTTGGTTTATAATAAACGGAAAGTCAACAAAGTTACCAGTTGGTATTGGAGCAGTGCCTGTCCAAAGATTTGCCCATGCATACTCTTGTCTACCAAATGTAGAGTTTGCAGTTGGTGACGGCTTTATTGTGTCGTTTAATAGGATTTTTCCAGTTGGATCTGGATATCCTACTGCAACAACACCACCGTTTGCTCCATTACTAGAGTTGAACAACACGTATGCTTTTGCATATGGGTTGTTCTTTCCAAGCGTTGCACTGTTTTGTAGGCTCCAAATCGAACCTGGTGTATCCGAAGATATTTGCAAACCGTACAAGTTTGTGTACATTAGAGTTCCGTTCTGGAAGTAACCAGATATAGGACCTACAGGTTTCAATGTTACAGTTGCAAATGTATTTGTATTGAAGCCCAAAAGCCCTAAGTTTGCAAAGTTGCCTGGTAGCGATATACTTTGTCCTGCTCTTAGGAAAACATTGTTTCCTGATGCAGTGTTTGGCAAGTAAACTACTCTTATTTTACTGTTTGTTGCAAGGTTACCAGCACCTTGAGCTGTTCCACTTGCTGCTTGGAAATCAATGGCCCATTGTGTTTCTCCTGGGAATCTATCGCTTGTAGTTCCTGTACTTGTTACATCAGCAGACGAATCATACGTGTGTTCAACAGAACCTGTTGGACCAACAACCAGATCAGCACCTACTATGGTGTTGTCCTGTCTAGCCTTTACAGATGTTACTTTAATGGTTAGACCGGTCGCAGAAGAGTCCTTGCTCTGTGTATTCGATATGATTAAACTATCTACTGTGTTTCCTGTTGCATCTTTTATAACGACTTTTGCCCAAGAGTCTGTTGCACCTTCTGTCGCATATGCTGTGTATGTTCCATAAGTCACTCCTGTTGTTGCATCAGATGTTCCAGTGGCTCCTACTAAGGCTTTTATGGTTGTCGCATCAGAACCCACTATTGTAAACGGCTTACCCATTAATTTAACAACTACTGGGTAGGTGTAGTTTGGATTGCTAATACCACCGATACCTACGATCGTTGTTCCGAAAATGTAGTCGTAGATCAAATCGTTGTCACCAATATCCAGTGTTAAGGTTCCGTTGACCTTCTCTACGCTCAAACCGTTCCTTACAAATACTCCAGATACATCCACGTCATCTCTGACGTTATAGGATGAACCTTGGTAAGTAAGGGTTCCATCAAAGAGGTTTGGATAATGGATTGCTCTTAGAGTTCCAGATGGGAATGCAGAACCACCTGTTGTGGCGTTGGCTAAGTTTCCAGCTGCGTTCACATTAGAACCACCGATTCTTATTCCATTCCTACTTATTCCATTAACGGCAGCCCCTGTTCCTGAAACTGAAACAGTTGTCTTTGCTTGTGCTGCTAGTCTTACTGCAACATCTACAGCACCTGCGACATCTGCTGTCTGAGCTGAAGCTCCCACTACGAACCATGGGAAGCTAACTGCTTGTGTCGTTTGGTCGACACTAACTAAACTGTTTATTTGTCCTACTTGACTCACCGTAGACGCTAAAACTGGCGCGGCTATGGACAAAGCTCCAATCAAAGCCGAACCTGCTACGGCAGTTAATTTTCTAAATTGCATTTCTTTCATTCCTCCTTTATTCCCGAAATGATTCTTCATCACCTCGGTTTTGCGCGGTGAATGCGCATTTTTGGCGCCAAATGTGCGATCTCTCGCGCACCAAAAAAGTTAGCCTAGCTAGCAATAGCTAGATGGCACCTTACGTGTACTATAATGGTATAGACTGGCATATATAAGATACAAGAAACAGTTTCTAAGGCAATGTTTAATTGTTTCTCAATGCTTTTCAGCTATGATTGGAAAAGTAAAAACCTCTCTAATTGTTTCCAGAGGAGTTTTAGGTCTTCTTTTGAATTTCCTTGACCATATACACCTTATTTGTCCTACCGACCCTTTCGAGCTTCACAAGACCCCTTTCATTAAGGCTTTTCAGTACTTTTGACACTTTTGCCTTAGAATAGGTGCTGTCCCTGACTATAAGCTTCTGGTTAACGCCATCCCCATGCTTCATTAAGGCTTCAAAAACCTTCTTTTCGTCAGATTTAAGGAAAGGGAGTATCATTCTGACAGGTTTGGTTCTTCTCCAATAAAGCCCGAGACCTGCAAGTGAAGCCCCTATAACAACTATGACCCCTATTAAGTTGTTTGTATCACCCAAAAAGAAACCTTGGGAATTGGACCTTCTCGAGGGTTCGTAAGCCGCTTGGAAGCTCAGATCTTCGCCTGCAACTAAGCCTATCCTCTTCCAGAAGACAAGTATTCTTCTACCATCTGTAGCTGGTTCGCCGTCTTTAGGGAGAAAAGGCTGGAAGAGGTCACTTTTTTCAATCAAAATCATACCCTCAGGCAACGATACTTTGAAAAAGAAATTTACCACAGAAAAGGGTATATGGAGATCTTCTTTGTAAAGAGATTGGTTGTCAACAACTTTAATTGTTTCGAGTGAATCGTACTCTATGGTAAGTTCTCTTTTATCGCTTGTTATCCCGGAAATATCACAAATAACGTCGGTTCCGAATGTCTGTCTTTGAACACTGCATTTCAGATTATCGAAATTCGCGGTTGATTTAAAATTCTGAATATCGTAAAAAAGTGGCAATCTTAATTCGGTGTACTGCCCAGCTTCGAACGTTATAGTATAAACATTGTGGACTACATCTCCGCCTTCAATCTTCGCATTACCGTCAAAATTTGAGATTCCCTGAGCAAAAACAGGGGCCGTTAAATATACTAACCCTATCAAAATTCCTAAAAATGCCTTCATTTTTCTCCCCTTACAAAAACTATTCCGCCGATTCCTGCTGAAGCAAACTGGTGCATCATGCTTGAAATTGTATTGAGAATGGCTTGAGCTTCTCCAGGTCTTAGTTTCAATTCGCTTGGCTCCAAAAGCTCAGCTGCGGAAGGACCATATTCTGTAACAATTTGAACCAAACTATCAAGGTTTTTTGTAATAAATTCGATCTCGCAAGTCTGCGAATAGCCTACTTCTATATTTTCAAGAGGTTTGTCGACTTTTTGAATGTCAGTGAACTCTCTTTTATATAATTTTGCTCTTTCGTCTTTATCCAATTTCTCTATCAATTCTTCTAAAGCCTCTTTTGCTGCTTTGCTATTCACAGCCAAGACTTCAAACATCAACCAAGCTCTTAGCCAACCTTTCTGTATTTTCTCATTTGCTTCTTCTTTTTGAATCATTCAAATCCTTTTAATAAGTGGTTACATAAAGGTTTTAAACCTTGTGTTTTTGTAAGCCTAAATTATAATTTATTTAAGGTCTTTAGCAATTTTATACTTTATGCCTCAGTAGCTCAGTTGGTAGAGCGGCAGTCTCGTAAACTGCAGGTCGGGAGTTCAAATCTCTCCTGAGGCTCTATTCTTTAAGTACGTCCAGTAGATCTTTTTCATATTTTTTTGGTATTTTTGTGGTGTAATTTTTAACTCCCTTAGGGACACTGATCGCCTTTGATTTTATATGTTCTTCCCAATAGAATCTGGGTTTTTTGATCATGTCAAACAACGGGAAAAAAGAATTCAAAACAAAATCGCTCTCCCCGAATGAATAGTCATCCAAGTCTTTAATAATTATGAGGACTAGAATCACTGCAAGCGATATCAGGGTTGTCAGGATAATCGAAAACACGTCACTTGTTTTTATTACATACAAAACAAAAATCAGGGTCCCGCCCAAAATAATTAACATCAACCAGCGTACAGGAGCTATTCTAGAAGTCCCTAAACTTACCTGTTCTTCTCTAGAATCTTCCCATTTGCCTAACGTGCTCACAATCTCCTTCAACGCCATTTCTTGGGTTTTATTTCTCATTTTAAGCCTAATCAAAAATTTGGAAATATCATAGAAAACATTGTTCATTTTCTCTATTTTTTCCCAAGGTACAATCACCGAGTAGACCAAATATTTATATAGTAATTCCCTGAATTTATTTTGAATTTTTTTATTAAAAACACTAATATTCGTGTAAATATTTGTTATTTCTGATGCTTCCTGACCTACGGACCTTCTGGCCCTTTCAAATTCCGACCATGCGGAGGCTGTTGCAGAACCGGAGAGGATTGAAAACAACAAAGTAATTATTGAAAGTATCGTATAGTCTTTGAGGACCTGGACAGAAGGCAAAAATATTGACAGAAACAATAGAACAAAGAAGACGATTACAAACAATTCTTTCCTTCTAAGAAGTCCAGCTACAAACATATAAATAATTTAACATATCATTTAAATACACTTATGGTAATTGCATGGATTGGATAATCTTAGTAAAAGGTGTGAATGCCAAGAAGGCTGAAGAAATCTTAAAAAAGGATGATGTCACAAGCAGACTAGGAATAACTATCAGGGA
Organism: Candidatus Aenigmarchaeum subterraneum SCGC AAA011-O16; assembly: GCA_000405245.1. Lineage (GTDB taxonomy): Archaea > Aenigmatarchaeota > Aenigmatarchaeia > Aenigmatarchaeales > Aenigmatarchaeaceae > Aenigmatarchaeum > Aenigmatarchaeum subterraneum. The sequence goes on along the minus strand of ASMQ01000002.1, from coordinate 32,211 downwards.
TGCTAAAATGCTAGATCTTAGTAAAGATGGTTCTATATTTCTTATAGATGGAGCAGATGAAGGTGTTCATAGGGCAAAAGAGCTAATCAAGGATTTTGTTGAAAAGGCTGACGAAAAAGAATTGTTGAAAGCCAGACATAAGATAAAGGAAGAACAGGACAGAGCTGCGGAAGGTTTTGGCGGAATTTTCGGGTAGCATATTAAATTCTTATTCTCAATAAGTTTCAGGCGCTAGTAGTCTAATGGCAGGACCTCAGCTTCCCAAGCTGATGATCCGGGTTCGAGTCCCGGCTGGCGCACATATATAAAATCTTATTGATAAACAGAATCCTATGGGCCTGTAGTCCAGCCCGGTTAAGACGTCTGCTTAGAATTTCGCAGAAGACGTGCAGAAGATCCCCGGTTCGAATCCGGGCGGGCCCACCTTTGTGATTTAATGAAAATATTTGCGGATCTGCATCTCCATTCAAAATATGCTAGAGCAACATCTAAAGATATGGACTTGGAACATTTGGAAAAGTTTTCAAAAATAAAAGGACTAAATTTAATTGGGACCGGAGACTTCTCTCATCCATTATGGTTCAAAGAATTGAAAGCTAATTTGAAAGAGACTGCTCCGGGGATTTTTCATTATAGAGACAAAACAATAAACTTTATTTTGCAGAATGAAATTTGCAATATTTATGAGCAGGACGGCAAAACTAGAAAAATTCATAATGTTTTGATTGCACCTAGTTTTGAAATCGTGGAACAGATAAATGACTTTTTGAAAAAATACGGAAATTTGTCTTCTGATGGGAGGCCGATATTCAATAATCTGACTTGTGTTGAACTTGTTGAAAATCTGATGAAAATTTCAAAAGATATTGGAATAATCAGCGCACATATTTGGACTCCATGGTTCGGACTTTTTGGCTCTAAAACAGGCTTTGATTCGGTTGAAGAATGTTACAAAGACCAGACAAAAAACATTTTGGCTTTGGAGACCGGCCTGTCTAGCGATCCGGCAATGAATTGGAGGCTTTCTTCTCTGGATAAATTCACTCTTGTTTCAAATTCGGATTGTCATTCACCTTGGCCTTGGAGACTGGGCAGAGAGGCGAATATTTTGGAGTTAAAACATCTAGATTACAATGAAATATTTTCTGCAATAAAAGAAAAGGATAAGAAAAGGTTTTTATTTACAATTGAAGTCGATCCGGCATATGGAAAATATCATTGGGATGGCCATAGAAATTGTGGGGTTTTCTTGAAACCAAAGGATGCAATTAGTCATCAAAATTTCTGTCCAATATGCAAAAAGAAATTGACAATCGGAGTTGAGCATAGGGTGGAAGAGCTTGCTGATAGACCTGAAAATTTCGTACCTGAGAACTCGATTCCATTTAAAAGATTAATTCCTCTTGCTGAACTTCTTGCAGCAATTTATAACACACAACCTTTCTCGAAAAGGGTTTGGGAGGAATCAACAAAACTTGTGAAAGAATTTGGAACAGAACTGAATGTTTTGCTCGATACAAACTACGAAAAGCTTAAACTGCTCTCCGGAGAAAAAATCGCAGACATAATTATTAGAAACCGAGAAGCCAAATTAAAAATCCAGCCTGGCTACGACGGAGTCTATGGAAAACTGATCCTGGAAGAAAAAGAATTTGCAGAAAAGCCTCAAAAAAATCTTAAGGAGTTTTTGTGATTACTTTCCCAAAGCAGTCACAGTTATGCTTCTGTCAATATAGTATCCGTATGTTGCTTCAACTTTGAATGCTTTCCCTGTCTTTGCTGATGGTGGAGAAGGTTCGTTTATGTCACAGCTTATGGTTGTGGATTTTCCTTGTATAAGTTCAACATCAGATGTGCAGCTCGCAGCTACTTGGTTACCGTCTTGATCACGAATTATCACAGTGGGTTTATTCAAATCATCTTCTGTAATGACAAACTGGCTAGGATCGGTTTTTGATGCATCAACTTTTCCTGGTTTGAGTAATACTCCGCCACCTACATTTGTTATGACTATCGAGAGCGTGTAAGTTTCTCCACCGCCTGGAACGATTACAGGATCCGGAGCAGTTGAAACTGAAACTGACAAAGGCCCTCTAGTAGCTATGAAACTTGATTTCTGCAAAACCTCTCCTCTATCCCTTGCGGCCGATGCCTCTGCCTCAGAATAGAACCATATTGTTCCTGAAGATGTTGTTTTATAATCATAATATACTCTTGAAACAAAAGCATCAGGTCGTTCTTCGCCTTTTGCTAAGTTTTCAGGAGATCTCAATCTCCATGTAAATGAGTCCCTTCCTGCAGGAACACCTCTTATCGAATCTGCTGGATTCAAATCTTTTGACAAATTCAAAAGCACATCGCCATTGCCGTCTCCGGTTCTATCCGGAGCTTCTACTCTCCAACTTCCTATCGAATTCCCAATATTAGAACCTAAAAGTAAAATTAAAGTTGTGCCTTTGCTGACTGTTGATTCTCCCTGATTCTCTACATTAAAAAACAACCTTACTGTTTTGTTCTCGAAGACTGAAGATTGGTCTGCAGTAAAGTTTGTTATGACAAGACCGTTTCCTGAAACCGCTGTTGGAGTCCCACCGCCGCCACCTAAACCCAAGCAACCAGAAGTAGCTAATATTGCGAATAAAACGAATAATTTTTTATCCAACTTTTTCACCTGATAGGTAAGACCTTGACTACTATAGAATTATCAAGCATATATTTATAGTTTGCTGTTATCTGAAACGTTTGTATATTAATTGGTTGAGAAGTGTTGGTTTTGAATGTACAGGTTGTTCTCGGAGCTTTATTGTTTATAAAAGACAGAGTTTTTATCAAAGTTAGTTTGTTCGGATTGTTGTTCACAAAACCGTAGGCTGTTCCGCATTCTGGGATGTTCGGAGTGGTCGGCTGCAGATTGGCCGGTATTTCAATCTCAATGTCTCCTGGATTTAATTCATTCATAATGCCTGCTCCGGTGTTTGCATAGTCAATGTAGATAGAGATCACATCATTTCCCAGAAAAGGCTGTTGTTCGGAGAACGCTACAGACAGGCTTAAAGGCTTGTCTTCTTTTCTCAAAAGTATTGGCAGGTCTTTCAAAGTTCCGGCTTGAACCCGTGCATTAAATTCTGCGTCGGACAGGACAGCAATATCACTGGTTAGTTTTGTTGAAGCTGAATACTCTGTTCTAAAGCTTAGTTGGCAGTCTCTTGGAAATTCTGTCGTACCAGCAGTCCATCTCCAAACCCAGAGCTCTGTCCTGTTCGGTCTCAAAGAAGAAAATTCTTTTTCAGTTTCTCCGGAGAATAGACACTGGTCAAAAGCCAAAACCTTTGCGTCCGTGATGTTTGATGCAGCGTTGTTTCTCAAGCTCAATGAAAGCGTTACGTTCTTCCCTACCTTTATGTCCGCAGGAGTAGCCTCAACATTAAAAAATACATCTTGATTTTCAACAGATTTTATTGTCGGGGAAGAGACCAAAGCCTGATTGCCAGGAAATCCTAGGCATGCAGAAACTCCAACAATTAGAAAAAGCAATAAGATATTAGATTTATTCATAACTATCCTATCTTGCTATTGTGGGTTTGATAGAGACTGAATTTTCTGAAATCAAATCGTAAGCGTAAGTCATGTTTGCAAACAGATTGTATGTTTTTTCCAGTGATATGCCCTCTGTTAAATTGAATGAACATCTAACAGCAGGTGATTTCTTTTTAATCATAGGTATTCTTTCCGTGTTGTTTAAAATTGTGAAACCGGGAAAGTTTGGATCGGTTTCGTTTGAAACTGCAAATTTATCGCATGAAACAGGGACAAAACTTGAGGGAACTTTAATTGTTAGTCCGTTTGTAGGAATGTCACTAAACGTTCCGGAGCCTTTATCTTCAACGGTTATAAAGACTGGCAAAATTGTTGCTGCCCTCACAGGTAACGGGACACCAAAATCAAATGATATTTTGATCGGGCCTCTGCCGATGCTCTGTGTTGGAGAAAATGAAGGTGTCTGTCCTGCTCTTTGCAGTTCTCTTAATCTTGAGTCAGAAATTGCTCCGACATCAATTTGTGTTATTGCAGAAAAACTATAATTGGTTTTAAACCTGAGATTGCAGTTTGTTGGCAAACCACCTATCAATTGATTCGAAGGAGCTTTGAATCGCCATTCGACAGGCTCTGATTGCAAAGGAGCGAAATTAACAGTGTGACTTGGTGTGTCAAAACCAGGAACAAAAACACCGATCTTTGCAATGTTTGATGGTTCGGAACATAAACCCCAATCAAACAACCACACACCTACGTTATTGACATCTTGAATGTCATCCTGATTTTTTACTTCAAATGATAATGAAAAATCGCTGTCCGCTGAAAGAGGCGGAGTAGGAAGAACGTTGATATTTTCAACAGTTATGATATCCGGAGGAAGCTCTGTTGTAGTGGGCTGCGATGGGCCGCCACCAAAAATAGACTGGAGGCCTCCAGGACCAATACAAGCACTCGATAAAACAACGAAAACTAAACCCATCAAAACTTTTGTATTCATCTTATCTAACCTTTTTTGGAAAGTTACAAATATAAACCTATTGGGATAATGGCCCTTGCAATATCGGCATCTCGAGTGTCTTCAAAGTCTCGTAAGTGTATTTTATATCGCCTATGAAGAGTACAGACTTTGTTTCTAAGCTATTATCCAAATCATATTGGAAGTTGAAAGTGTAAGTTGCGGCAGCATCAGGTTTTAGATCGCTGGCTAAATCACAGGCCAATTTTGTGTAAAGGATGTTCCCTAAAGTGATATCTGATGTTGCACAATTCATCAAGCCTGACTTGCTGATTTCTGAAGGCCCGTTTGACAAAGGTATGCCTGTAATGTTTTTGGGTATGAACATTGTTAGTGTCGCGCTTTTTGCTGTGCCCTGACCTGTATTCACAATTGAGATTCTTCCGAAAGACTCTTCCCCACCTCTTAGAGGCTGTTTTTGAACAAATATCACAGCTTTCAGCGGACCCCCACTAAATTGCGATTCTTTAGACTGGACTGTTATTTCTTTTGCCGCAAGCTTTCGGACAAAAACTGTCAGATTCATAACATCGACAGGAAGGGAAACATTCACATCATATCCGAACGTATATTTGAAACCTATGACTGTGGACCACCCTCCTAGTGTGTAAACTTTTGATTGGCGTGACTGACCTGTTGGATCTGATGGGTCTAGCGGGCACATGCTACTGCTAACACAAGACGAACTTGTCCATTTATTGTCACTAGTAACGCAATGGCATTGATTTATGGAAGCGTCGTCAATTGTTCGCTGTTCATAGTCAACTTGAGTGTCATGGCTTGTAATAGATGGTATTGCCCATTGCTTATAGGGGGATGACGACACAGAATCACCACATTTGAATGTCATTAATTTAACTTCGCCTGGGAATGTCGATGCCGGCCAGTTGCATGTTTTGCTATCTGGTGTTGGGGTGGTTCCGGTACACACATTAAAAACACAATTATCGTTTGCCAAATCTGTTAAAGCGCCTGATGTATAAGCTGCACCGATCTTGTTAGGGTCTTTAACTTTTGGTTGATCTAAAGTAACGACTATGGAGTCTGCAACAAAATCTCCTTGGTTTTCCAATTCAACGCTTCCAATCAATGGAAGCAGAGGATCGATGTTCGGAGTAGCTGTTCCATAATTTATAGCTTCAAAATTAGTAAATTCGATAGACTTCACAGTACCACCTTGTGTCAATTCTCCGCCACTAGTCTGCGTAGATGTCTGTTGCTTGGCCCACCATGCTGCTGGATTTGACACTAAAAGAAGGGTGTCGCTGAGACCTTGCGAAACTCCGCTGAAAGATTCAGCCAAAGGCGTGAAAAACTGTGAGGACGTGCTTTGAACCACAGGCCACCATTGCCCGAATACAGCTGCTCCAAATGTTCCTGTGTAAGAGAAGGAAAAAGCGAACAAGGCAAATCCTAACGCAATGATTCCTGCATAAGGTCTGCCTTCTCTACCTCCGACCCAACCCATGAAAAATGTTATCATGAATATTGTCAAAAAAGGATAGAATAGGTTTCCGAGATTTGCTTGCGGACTGAAAATATAGAGGAGAGCGTAAATCATGAAGACGACAAAGAAAAAGGTTCCTAGTCCTCTTGAATTTTCAGAGACCGCACCACCGATTTTACTTCCAATCATTTTTATTGTCAAAGCTGTTTCTTCTTTTCTCTCTGGAAACGTTGGGAAAAAAGCGAAAGCAATTAATACCAGAGCCGCGATTGCTGTCTGAACTCCACCATTAGCAACGAAAATTCCTGTTTTAATGAAGCCAAAAGAAAAAACAAAGATTACAGCACTGAGAAGAGCGGAGAAGGTTGCCTGTGTTGCGGTTCCGAGATTCAATAAAACTGAAACATTTCCGGAGAAGATTGCCCAAATTACAACAGGTATGTAAAAACCTAACCAAAATCTAAACCAAGCTTCGACAGCTTGATAAGGTCTGTCTGTATAGTAGGCTGTTGGCATCGAAAAGTAACCTGCAAACAAAACAAGCAGAGTCGCGAATGGATGTATTCGAGAAAGCTCAAAAGCAATGAGAATGATAACAATTAGTTTCAGTCCTGCCCTCATGACCAGCATTGTGGTCTGCGCTGATGTCAATGTTAATTCTTCTGGCATTCTAACTACTCCTCTTCAGATAATTTTTTTAATCTGCTCAATTGTCTTTTAGCAATCTGTGTCTCATATTCTGACAAAACCTGGTTTCTGGCTTCCGCTAAAATCTGATTTGCTTCACCTACAGAGAGGTTCTTGCCTTGCAAAAACGCTCTTGCAGCATCTTCGCCCTCATCTCTCATGATTTTTACAACATCATCTCTAAGATTTCTGGCTTTAGCATCAAATCTTTTGTAAGCTATTTCTCTCTGTTTTGCCAAAATCTTTCCTTCAGATGGAAGAACGCTCATGAAACCAAAAAGTATTAAAGCTATGCCTAGGTTTTGAAAATTAAAAACTGTATATACGAATGAGCCAGCACCAAAAAAGAATACTAATTTAATAATATTGTCTCGCAACTCAGGTTCTATGCCCATTCGGAGCATCCTTCCCCCTAAACCTGTTCTAGCCAAACGAAGAGTTACTCCGTGATACAAACGGGATGCTTGCCCAAATCTGAATGTTCCGAGCGGAGCTTTCACTCGTTCTTCTTTCCAATGTATATAGTTAGCGACTGAAGGATTTTCTACATAGCCTCTTTGCAAAGCTTCTTGTTTTGCTCTCCACGCAGCATCACTGACATTTTCTATTCTTTTGGTTGCCCACTGTTCCCCTTTTCCTATAGCTCCTACAGCCTTTTGTCTCTCTTCTGGTGTCCTTCCTAAAAAACCAGTCATTGCCCGTAAAGGCAACCCAAAAATTTTAGGAATAGCGGCTACAGCTTTTGCAGTTTCTTCTCCAAGAGGAACATACCTTGGAGCAGGATTTTGAGCTGGAGGAGGATTAGCTTGAGGTGGCGGGGTTGGTGGCGGAGGTCCTTGGAATACCTTTGATCCTCCACAATTAGCGCATCTAATCCATGCATTATCATTTAGATATGCGCACCTAGGACAGTACCATGTCATTAACTCACTAGACTAAAATAGGAAATTAAATATATTAATGTTCCTATTGAAAACTGAGAATCACTTGTGACGAAGAAATGTCATAATTCGAGTTCGGCTCTGTTGTAAATTCTATTGCGTTCGTTCCTGTTTTTAGAAGGTTTGTCGGAAAATCCAGAAAAGTATTTGCAGAACCTCTAAATAGTTCATAACTGTTGAGCTTAACTATCAGATTCCTTCCAGTCTGAGAATTAAGAAAAAGGACAAACCTTGCGTTTCTAGCTCTCAGATCAGCATCAGTCAGATCAAAAGTATAAGTCTGCTTTTTTAAACCTGCAAAATCCAGTAAAACATTTCCATTGAATATGTATGCTGTCGGAGCCCATATCCTCCAGCCTGATCCTTCAGCCACAATGTCAATGGCATTGTCCTTGCTCACCAGCATGTCTTTGGTAAAACTAATGCTGTGGTTTCCAAGTCTAGGATATTTCCTGTAGATCTCTTTTCCATTCAAAAAAACCACTAGCCTTCCGTAAAGATTCGTGTCAACGACCTTCAAATCCAGCCTCCCGTTTATTACTTCGTCTAATCTAGAAGCATCAAAAGAAATGCTTTTGCCCACCCCGGAGATTATTCCTTTAGAAACTGTCCCGCTTATTGTTGCCATACTCTCCTCGCCACCGATGTAGCTGACTGTGAAATGCTCCCCTAGGAAAACGGTTTTTGTCGCAGTCTGGATAGGTTGGAAATTCAAGACTCCGCCAAACGCTACAAGTAAGACTAGCAAGAGGACGACAGCCACAGTAAGAACAGGTATAAACTCAGGCATGCTATAATTTTTATTCGTGCAGATTTAAATATTGCTTATGAAGTCAAAATTCGATTTGAAACACAACCTTGCAAAACTGAAACCGGAGAACTTGGATGATTTGTGGCTTCTGAAGGAAATCATTGTTCCGGGCGTTTTTGTTACTGCTAAGACTGTCAGAAGCGTGGAGATTCCGAGAGAGGACAGATTAGAGAAGGTCGGGAGAAGACCTGTAATTTTAAAAATAATAGTTGAGAAAGTGGACTTCGATGGTCAAAGGCTTCGTTTGACAGGAAAGATAGCTGAAGCTCCGGAGGATTTTGAGAAAGGATACCACACGATAGAGATAAAATCAGGAAGCATTCTGAAAGTTGAGAAGACTTGGAAGGCTTGGGAGGTAAATAGGATAAAAGCTGCTGCTAAAACTGTTGAATCGATATTTGTTTGTGTTCTTGATGAGAGGGAATGCGATTTCTACGTTGTAGGGGAGAGGGTGGAGCACATCACTCATCTATCTTCTCCAGGTCTAGGAAAAAGAGAAGGCGAGCCAAAAAGAGCTGAATACTACGGAAATATTTTATCTTTTATAAGCGATAAGACTGAGAAATTTAGAAAAATCATAATTGCCGGGCCAGGATTCACAAGACAAGATATTATAGATTTTATTTCTGAAAGGGAAAAAGAACTTTTGGAAAAAATAATAACAGATGGATTGTCGCATACTGGAGAGGTTGGCTTGCAGGAGCTGCTCCGGAGAGGTGTCCTCGACAGAATTATCAAGGACAGCAGGATTTCTGAGGAGACTGAGATGGTAGAGAAACTGCTCATAGAAATCGCGAGAGAAGGCAAAGCCGTTTACGGTTTTGAAAACACTAAAATTGCTGTAGAGAGTGGAGCAGTTGAAACTCTTCTAGTCTCAGATAAGAAGGTCAGAGAATTTGAAGAGCTATTGGAGGAGGCCGATAAAACAAAAACAAGGGTAATGATTATTTCCTCTCAACATCCTAGCGGAGAACGTTTATTGGGACTCGGAGGCATCGGAGGTTTGCTCAGATACAAAATAAATTATTGAGAAAATGTTCGCCTTTGTTTTTCAACAATTTTAACGGCCTTTTTAACATCTTTCGGGAATTCTCTGCCCCTTGTCATAAGTTTCTTTTCAATTTTTTTCGGGTTCAGTCTTTCTAAAGTGAAACCTATAGTCTTCTCTATATCGAAAGGCTTACAAGAAAAAATATCTATACTTGCATACCCACCATTTTCAGGCCACGTGTGTACGGAAATGTGACTTTCGGCGATCAGGACGACAGCAGAAATGCCACCGTTGTCAAAAGAATCTGGATTGCCAGGGTAGTTCACACATTGAGGCTCAGAAATCTTTTTCATCTTAATTTCTTTTACAAGATCATCCAAGAACTTTAAAATAAATTTTTGATCATTCAGTCTTTCTTTATCACAACCATAACAATCGAGTATTAGATGTGGACCGAGCATTTTTATCATAACCTCTATGCAAATTTAACAAAATCAAGAAGTTGTCCGTTGAAACGTGAACTTTTTTTCTTCCGCATTCCCTTCGTTTTCCTCTTTTCAAAATTTCTTAATAAAAATTAAAATGTCATCTGTTGCTTATAAAACTATCGCTTAGAATTTTACCTCCATTTCATTTGGACTACACCCAAACCGCTAGAAGCGCGCCTATTATTAAAAATTCAACCAAGTGGTGTCCCATGTTGATGTAAAATACATTCATATTCTTTCCTTCAAATAACGCATGTGCGAAGTGTGTGGTTACCACGAATCCTAGCCATGCCCAGAATCCAATCATTGCTCCGCTGATGAGTGTGGTTGCTCCGGCATAACCAATAAAAAATGATAGTACATAAACCCAAACTAGCGCACCCACGAATGCCGCAAAATACATTTTTCCCATGCCACCTTTCTTGGCTTGTCTCATCTTGGCCTCTGTCATACCCATTGCTTGCATCCAAGTCTTTCCAAAGAGTGGACCGTACCAAATAAATCCGATTATCATGCTAACTATAGCGGAAACAAGAACTGCTACAAGATTCACCATACTATCAACCTCCTACAGTCACATTCTTTATTAAAACATTGTTTGTTTCATCGCTCTCTATTATAATGTGGGAAGCGTCTGCTGTGGCTCTCAATCCGAAAGTCTTTGCATAGTTTGGATTCCATGTATAAGTCAGTGTGACTTCTGTGCCAGAAGGATGACTACTCACAACTTCGGTACCTATAGCTGACCATTGAAATGGAACAGCATTGTGAGCCAAAATAATTGAATATGGTTCTGTTATACCTATGTCATTATTTTTAACTTTAACTGTAACATTATAAGAATTAAATCGCATTAGACTTGACGGAACAATTATATCTGTTATTACAAGATCAGGCTGTGTTGCGTTTACACCTGGTGTAGGTCCTGCTCCGCCTCCCCCGCCACCGCCGCCACCTGTTCCTCCGCCTGTTCCGCCTGGTTGGACACACATACTAACTAACAAAATTGAAATGATTGCAAAGCCCAATTTTTGCATACAAATATATATAGATTCTTTATTTAAATGTTACGCTAATCATATTTATGATTGACATCCTTCTCAGAGCCTATCTTATCGAGAAGCGGCCTATATACGGTGTCTTTCTTGGGTTTTTCTTTGCAACCTTAGGTTTGGTTTTCGCGTCATTGATTTTTTCAAAAGAACCTTCTTTTCCAGCAATATTTTTGACAACAATGGCTGCCGCACCTGTAATAATCAAAGTTATAAGAAATGAGGAATGGAGACCTGCCATAATGAAAATAATGGACAGACACAGAAACGTGATTAAAACTTATTCTTACATGTTCTATGGAATGGCAATAGCCTTTGCGTTGTGGTATGCTGTTCTCCCTGACAATGTAACTTTTGTTTTATTCAAAGAACAATTGGCAAAATTTATTCCAGGAAGAATACCTGGAGTGGGCATTGCTACAACATCAACAACTTATTTTGATATTGTTGTAAACAACATTGGACTGGTGTTCTTTTTCTTTCTCCTCTCATTATTTTACGGTTCAGGTTCTGTATTTCTTTTGGCATGGAACGCTTCTATTCTAGGAATCGTGTGGGGAAATGCGTTGAAAGCTGCGACATCTTTGATTACTCCGCAAGTCTTTGTAGCAAATACTCTTTTCTCTTTACCTTTTGTCATTCCTGAAACATGGGCATACTTTCTCGCGTCTGTTGCTGGAGGAATCGTTTCTGTCAACATCAATCAGCCTGAGAGAAGAGTTGTGGCTGTGATGGACTCTTTGATATTTTTAGGGGTTTCTTTGGTCGCAATAATTGTTGCTGGGGGAATAGAAGTTCTCGTATTAGGCATAAAATAGTGGACTCGGCGGGACTCGAACCCGCAATCTCTTGCATGCCGTGCAAGCGTCATTCCAGTTAGACCACGAGCCCTATGAGGTTAATGTATAGTTAAAGAAAACAACATTATTATTTTCCTTCCATTCATCAACAGAATTTGTAGGATCTACATCGATTTTCATTACATGTGTTACTGTCACATTTGTAGTATTAGAGGTATACCAAGTGTAATTTAGAATGTTTGTTGAGCCTGCCGGCAAGGATTCGATGAATAGCCTTGAGAAAAGCTCATTTTTATCAATGTAATGCCACAATTCTAAAGAAAAATTATAGGCTGTCGTGTTGCCGTCATTAAATGCATATGCCTTCATGGTTACATTAGTTCCTTCAGGCTGTGGCTCAATCGGAGAGAAAAAATAATCTACCTGTAAATCTGGTTTTCTAATGCCGGTTAGATTAGTCAGGTTGAGTACTGTTGCTTTTGAATAAATAATATTGTTACCTTCATCGCTCTCTGTTATCACTCCGGCATCGCATCCGAGAAATGCATCAGCGCATGCTCTTAAAAAATAAACTCCGGCGTGTTGTGGCGTAATTAAAAATGTTACAACTTTGTTTGTTCTTTCAGGATGAGAATCAACGATCTGAGATGACATTTTAGTCCAATTGCCACTCGAGTTTTCCTGCAGCAAGTTATTATATTGCTCGGTGGTAGCGGAGCCGCTGTTGTAAATAGTAAAATTGACAAGATATGAACTCAGATAAAGGGTCGAAGGCACATCTAAGCTTATAGCCACAAAGTCTGGAGGCGTAGAACTTGGTAAAGAAAATTTTGCAAAGGTCCCAGCCTGATATATCATCGATATGCCGACTGTGCCAAGTAAAATTGCTAAAATGATGGCACCGTACATGACACTAGTTCTATTAAAAATGCCTTTCATGCAATCAAAATTATTTTTGGGTTTTCAGACATTTAAACAGAATGTGGGCCGGGCAGGATTTGAACCTGCGGCCTTCACCTTGTAAAGGTGACGTCATAACCGGGCTAGACTACCGGCCCATAAATAGTGTTCCGGAGCAACGTTTATTAAGTTTTAGGGAACAAGATTATTAATTATGTCTCCGGAAAAAGAATACGTAAAGTTAAGAAAGAAATACAAAAAACTTCCTGAATGGAGTTGGATACAGAAAAATTTTAAAATGAAGTTTGATGATGAAGGCCCTGTCCTAGAAGAAATAAGACATGGAATGACTGATAAGATTGAAAATATTGCTCAGAATGTCATTGAGCCTGTCATCTCCATGAGCGAAAGTTACTGCTGCTGGTTTGAAAGAAAGATGATTACACCACAGGAAAAGGACAAAATGTTCCAGATTTACAAACAATTATTAAGTCTGATTTGGGCTTCAAATAGAGTTTCTGTAGAATTTTCAGAAAAGGATCTAGCTGAATGGATAGTAGAGGTCAAGAAGCATTGGGACCCCATGAAAAATGGTGTTGTAGCTTTCTGCAAGACTCTAGAGACTGGCTGGAAGACATACGAGAGTAAAGAGGAGAAAACCGCTTACCACGGTTGAGGCGGTAGATTTAAATACTACTTAGTAGTAAATAACTTCTATGAGGACCAGTTTGGCGGTTCCGTTCGCAGAAAACTCATCTGTAAGATTGGCAAAACAGGTTATGAAACATCCTACCAGAGTTAGCGATTTGGGTTCTACTTACAGAGATGGGCAAAACAGTCTTTATGTTTATTATGGTGATTCTGGTTTACAAATAGGTCATTATAGACATAGGCGATCTTTGCCTGATGAAAGAGTCTTAGAAGTTTATTTTGCTGATGAATTTAGAAAACCCACAAGAGGGAATGACAGACTTGAAATACATATACTGCCTTCTGAAACAAATCCTGTTGGTTTCGAAACAAGCGAGTGGGGCTTTAAAGGCATTGGAAATTTCAGACAATTTAATGGACAGGACAGCTGGACACATTATGATTTTCATGAAGATTTTACAAATAAGGGAAAAGTTATAGGAGCTAAACTGGCCACCAGTGTAGAAAGAGTTTCTGAATCCGAAGCAACTCTAGTAAGATGGAGGTACGAACGATTGGTGGATGATGTACTTGCTGTTTTGAAACAAAAGGTACCGACCGTAACTGTTTCTTAGAAAGTTTATCTAAATAAAAATAATGGTGGGCCCGGCCAGATTCGAACTGGCGACCTCCAGTATTTACGAACGCAGCCAACAAAATGACTAGACGTCATTTATAAGACTGGCGCTCTACCAGGCTAAGCTACGAGCCCATGTTCTCTTTAAGGTATTTCAAAACTTTGACATTCTCCTCATTTATTGTTTTCCTTTTTTTATCAATAACAATAGCATGTCTTTTTGCTATTCCAGGATTTAGACCTGATAATTTTAGCTCTTCTAAACTGAATCCTTTTCCTTCTCGCAGATTTCCTTTGACATTAGGTCTCATTGTTTTCACAGTTTTTCGATATACACGCATAAACATTTATTAAGTACTATTCAATTTAAAAGTATGTTGAAAGAACCGTTGCTTGACAGAGCAGTTGAAGTTTTGGAAAATAATGATTATGCCACCTGCAGGTTTAGTGGCTGTTTTGACATTGCTGCGAAGAGGGAATGGATCCTTTTTTTGAAGGTTCTGCAGAATGTTGATGCTCTGCAGATTGATCAAGCTAAAAATTTGAAGATAATTTCAAACAATCTGGATGCCCATCCTCTTATTATTGGATTGCAAACTAGAAGGGAAAGGCTACAAAGGGGAGTGGTTTATGAAAGATTCGAGTTGCCTACAGTTTCTATGGAGACGTTTGAGGGGTTGATTGCAAATGAGATACTGCCGACAATCTATAGGGACCGCGGGGGTCTGTATGTTGATATAGACTCTGCAGTCTTGAGAGAAGTTAGAAGGAAGAAAGGTCTTACACAAAGAGAACTCGCTGAGGCTGTTGGAATTAACAAAAAGGCTATCTACGAGCATGAGAAAAAGGAACTTAGAATGATGCTTTCTATTGCACAGAGAATTGAAAATGTCTTGGAAAGAAAAATCATAAAAAATATCGACGTGTCAAAATTGAGATTTGAAGAGCATGGAAAACCTGAAGATAGACTTGAGGCTGTTGTTGGCAGGGATTTAAAAAAACTAGGTTTCCAGACCGATTTTGTAAAACAGGCTCCTTTCGATGTTTTTGCAAGAGAAAAGGTTTTAATAATATCTGATGTTGAAGAAAATAAAAGAAAAATGCTTAGAAGAGTTACAAATTTAAGAAATTTCATAGACCTCGCTAAAAGGCCTGCTGTCGTCATAACTGAAAAATCGAAAGAAGATGAGTTGTCCGGCATCCCTGTTGTAAAAAGAAAGGAATTAGAAGAATTCGAAAGCGGAGAGGAACTAATAAAGATAGCGAAAAAGGTTAAATAGTTTAAAGCCCATTTAATTAGTAGTTCTAGGAGAATTCTTATGAGACACTTCGAAGTTCACATAGAAAATAAACCTGGTTCTTTGGCAAATATTTGTGAAACATTGGCAAGAAACGCAATAAATATTCTAGCAATATCAACCGACGGTTCCGGAGTGATAAGAGTCGTTACTGAGGACGAAAATTCGACACGCGACATCTTAAAGAAAAATAATTTCAGATTTGATGAGGCAGAAATTTTGCCTGTCAGATTAATCGACAGACCCGGAGAGCTTGGAAAAGTTGCTAGACAGCTAGCTAAAGCGAACGTGAATGTTGATGCAGTTTATATTTTGGACAAAGATAAAGAGAATAAAACGACTGAAGTTGCTTTAAAAGTTAATGATCTTAAAAAGGCTAGAGAAGTTTTGAAATCTAAAATGTGATTTGTTGAGACAATTCGAAGTGATAGTGGATAATAAGGTTGGCAAACTTGCAGAAGTTGCTGAAGTCATTGCCAAAGCAAAAATTAATATTAGAGCTATTGCAACCGAAGCCAAAGACGGCTGGGGCATAATTAAAATTATAGCTGAAGATGAAGATGCAGCCAGAGAAGCATTGGAAAAAGCAAAAATGAAATTCAAGGAATTTGAAGTTGTCCCTGCAAGATTGAGAGACAAATCTGGAGAGCTAGCAAAAGTTTCTAGAGCTTTAGCAAATTTAGGGGTTGATATCGAATCTGTTTTCATTTTGGGAAAGGATAAAGGGACTACGGAATTGGCATTCAAAGTTTCTAATCTCAAAAAAGCGAAAGAAATTCTAGATTAAAAACCGATATCTTTAAATATACTTGCATACACATATTTTTTAGCAACTAGTTATGAGGCGATATAATGAGTAATGGAACTGGACAATTTGGTGGGCAACCTATATTTATTTTACCTGAAGGAACGTTGAGAACTATCGGAAAAGATGCACAGCACAACAATATTGCTGCTGCAAAACTTGTTTCTGATGCTGTTAGAACAACCTTAGGTCCGAAAGGCATGGATAAGATGCTTGTTGATTCTATGGGCGATATTGTCATAACGAATGACGGTGTCACGATTCTTGAGGAAATGCAGATAGAACATCCTGCAGCAAAAATGCTTGTTGAAGTCGCTAAAACGCAGGATGAAGAAGTTGGCGATGGTACAACAACAGCTGCAATACTTGCTGGAGAGCTTTTGAAAAGGGCTGAAGGACTTTTAGATCAGGAAATTCATCCTACTGTTATAACAAAAGGTTATAAATATGCAAAAGAAAAGGCATTGACTATTTTAGAACATATAGCTGAAAAAATCACTCCAAAAGATATAGAGCTTCTGAATAGAATCGCAATAACTGCAATGACAGGAAAATCTTCTGAAAGAGCTTCAGATCATTTAGCAAAAGTAGCAGTTGATGCTGTCAGAACTGTGATGGAAGAGGTTAATGGAAAAATCGAAATTGATACTGATAACGTAAAACTTGAGAAGAAACAAGGCGGTTCTGCAGAAGATACGGAATTGATAAGAGGAATCATTATTGATAAGGAAGTTGTTCACCCAGGAATGCCAAAGATGATTAAAAATGCAAGGATTGCTTTGTTAGACGCTTCTTTAGAAATCGAAAAGACAGAAACTGATGCTCAGATACAAATAACATCCCCGGATCAATTGAAATCCTTCTTGGACCAAGAAGAGAAAATGTTGAAAGACATGGTTGATAAAGTTGCACAATCTGGTTGCAGTGTTCTTTTATGCCAAAAAGGAATTGATGATGTTGCACAACACTATCTTGCAAAGAAAGGTGTTTTGGCTGCAAGAAGGGTTAAGAAATCTGATATGGGCAAATTGGCGAAAGCTACAGGGGCAACTGTGGTCACAAATGTTGCTGATTTAGAAAAGGATGACTTAGGATTCGCAGGTGTTGTCGAGGAGAGGAAAATTGCCGGAGAGGAAATGATTTTTGTAAGGGAATGTAAAGACCCAAAGGCCGTTTCTATTTTGATAAGGGGTGGAACAGAGCATGTTGTTGAAGAAGTCGAGAGAGCTATGGAAGATGCCATTGGAGGCGTTGCCTCTGCTTTGGAGGTCGGAAAGATTGTAGCAGGTGGTGGTGCTCCGGAGGCTGCTGTGGCTAAAGGCCTCAGAGATTTTGCACAATCATATTCAGGAAGAGAGCAGTTGGCTATCTTAGCTTTTGCTGATGCTATTGAGATTGTCCCAAGAACTTTGGCGGAGAATGCAGGATTGGATCCGATTGACATTCTTGTTGAACTTAGGTCAGCGCATGATGAAGGCAAAACGACTTACGGGGTGGATGTTTACTCCGGGAAGATTGTTGATATGAGAAAACAGGGAGTCGTAGAGCCTCTAAAAATCAAAACGCAGGCCATAAAGTCTGCTGCAGAAGCTGCAGAAATGATTTTGAGGATAGATGACATAATTGCTGCTTCAAAACTAAGTGGTGGCGGAGCAGGCCCAAAGATGCCTGGTGGACATGGCGGAGAAGAGGAATTTTGAAAGATTTATATATCAAGATAAATAAATTCTAACCATGCCAAAAGAGGAAGACGAATACGAAGTGACTGAGGGTTCTAAAGACGATTACGAAGTCATTCCAATCACACCTGTCAGAAGACTAGAAAAAAGAATGGGTGACCTGGAAAGGGCTGGTTCTATACCGCAACTGCAAGGTTTAATAACGCAGGTAGTTGAATTAATAAAGAGCAATCAAAAAATAGTCAATGAAGTGATAGCTTCGAATGCAGGTTTGAGAAATGAATTAAGTAGACTGCCTCCAAAGATTGATGATATGATAAGTGCAATGAAAAATTTCCTTAATTTAGTCGAGGCGGCAGGCAGAGATGAGATAACATCTCCAGGACCTGAAGCTTTCAAGCCTATGGCAGACCAGTTGACAAAACTCGTAGATCAAAATCAAAAACTGATAGAAAACAACCAAGCTATTTTAGAAGCTATAGACAACCTAACCAGAAAAGTTAGGTCCGGAACACCTGTTTCCTCACTACTTTCACAATATCCTGGTCTGAGGCTAAAGAGGGAATAAATATGATGTTTAAAGAAGTCGTGCATATAGGAACCATAGCTACTCAAATCATTCTTTTTATCATAGCTATGATTGTGATATCCATTTTTATTACCCAAAGGGACATTTCAACGCAAGCTCAAATCTTCTCAAACATCTTAATGATAGTTTTGCTGGCGACTCAACTTTATATAGCGAATGTTCTAATAAGAATATACGAGGCATTGACTGAAAGAGGAGGTAGGAGATGATGAAAGGAGTATCGACCATCATTGCCATTGTTTTGATATTAATGATAACAGTTGCACTAGCAGCAACAGCTTATGTTTGGTTTACAAGCATCTTTCAACAAATAACAACAGGAGCAGGTGAGGCAACAACCGGAACTGCAGCTGCAATTGCAACCAAATTCACAATAGAGACTGCAAAATTCAATGCTACTGGAAATAATGCTATCTTTGTGAGCGTAAGAAACACTGGAACTCAAATAATAGACACAACAAAGGCTGCGGCATATGTCAATGATGTTTCAAGAACAAGCTCAGGTTACACTAGACTAACCATTAATCAAGATGAACTTGCGAGCTTCAATGTGACAGGAACTTCTGCAGACTGCAATGCAAATCTGAAAATAACTTTGCAGGCAGGCGTTGCTCAGGTAGTAACAGTATCTTGTTAAAGATAAATATAGTTCTAAAGAATTACTATTAATGAGACCTATTTTTGGAAAGGGACAATCGGAAATAGTCGTTTTCCTTCTAGTATTTTTGATTGGAGTCATTCTTTTTATTTCGGCTTCGATATGGGGGAGAGGTATTTTCGAGCAAAATGTGGATACAGAGAAAGTAACAGGCATGGAGAATTTTATGAGAAGTCTTGATTCGAAAATTCAAAGGATTGTAAAATTCGGCGGCGATGACTCTATAGGTTTTGGATTGGACTCTGTGATTGAATTAATGAATTCGCAAACAATAGAAATCAGGAGCCAGGTAGGAGCTCCGCTTCCACACTATTGGGTAAATATTTCTGTTGATACTTCAGTGATAAGGGAGATTTTAGATGTAAATACATTAAGAGTTCAACTAACCTATCCACAAGAGGCTTTTTTGATAAACTTGACAACTACAGGACCGAAAATTGCCAAGCCAAACCTGGTGAAAATAAGAAAGGGTTCGGTGAGAACAATAAATGGGGTAACAGTGATAGATGTTGAGGTGAATTTTCAGTGAAGGGTCAGTATCTAGCGATCGAACAGATGCTTTTCTTTGCAATAGGAATCGCTCTTGTCATCATGGTTTACTTTTCTTTTGTCAGCATAAACTCTGGATTAAGAAACAGGGCTATAGAAAGCCAGCTTTACAAAACCGGAGAAACAATAAGAGGTAATGTAGTGAACATTTTTGAAATTTCTAATACCACGAGAAGTTATATAACTTACGAGTTATCCGTACCGACTTCTGCATCTGGATGCACATATGAAATACGTGTTGATCTGAAGAATCTGAATCTGAATTGCACAGAGGACAGAAGCATCGGAGCAGTTTTGAGTCTGTATGGTATTAATACTATTGAAAAAAATATATTATATAGCGGTAAAGGAGCGGTTCAAATAATTAGCGATGGAAGCTTAGTGGAGCTGAAATGATGATTAACATCAAGCTGAAGAAACCAGTAAAAGAAGTAAATTTGAATAAAGTTGTTAGAAAAGCCATTGAGGGCTATAGAAACTTACATAAAGGGGGGGCAGGGGTTTCTGTTGGAGGTCTGCCTTCAAAAATACCTATAGAAATAATCGGTCCAGGAAAAGTGCCAATAGAAATTGAAACTAGAAATATAGTGGGATATAGTAGACAGCCTCCGGAAGAGGCAGAAAAGAAAGGTGGCATCTCGATGACTGAAAGGGTTGTTTTTGCTGGAAAGAAACCTGAAGAAGTGGATCTCTCTGGAGTAAATATTCTCTATCCTTTAATCCCAAAAAAATCCCGAACTCCGTTCGCTGCCGCTAACATAAAGTGGAGCAAGGCTGACAACGCTTTGGTCTATTATGTCATAGAACCGGAATTGACGCAGGAAGAAAAGGATTTTTTGAATAAAATTAAGGCTTCTCTCGTAGAAAAACTAGATATCGATTTCAATACATTACGAAAGGAAGAAGCAAAAGATTACTTGAAGAAAAGATTTCAAGAAATGGTAGCACTGATGGCAAAATATTTGCCACAGGAGAAACAGGATCAACTTCTTTACTATGTTGAAAGGGATTTCATAGGCTTTGGAAAGATAGAGCCTTTTATGCAGGATGGTGAGATAGAGGACATATCATGCGACGGCATTGGAATACCAATTTACATTTATCATAGAGAACCGACAATCGGAAGCGTCAAAACGAATATCATGTTCGATAGCGCTGAAGAGGTTGATACTTTTGTGCACAAACTTGCACAGAGATGCGGAAAAACCATTTCAGTAGCACAGCCTTTGATAGGAGCTTCCCTTCCAGACGGAAGCAGACTCCAAGCAACACTAGGAACAGATATAGCGGCTAAGGGTAGCAATTTTACAATAAGAAAATTCACAGAAGAACCACTCACTCCTATGCATCTCTTAAAATTCAAAACAATTGATGCAAAAATTGCAGCGTTCTTGTGGGTAGCGACAGAGTACGGAAGATCTATTTTGATAACAGGAGGGGTTGCTACAGGAAAAACTTCCATGCTTAACGCCTTATCATTATTCATTAAACCTGAATTGAAGGTTGTCACAATTGAAGATACTCCGGAGCTCAGACTACCACACCCGCATTGGATTCCGCAGGTAGCTAGACAACCGATAACTGAGGTTGAAGGCAAAAAGCTAGGGGAGGTTGACCTCTTTGATCTTTTAAGAGAGAGTCTGAGACAACGGCCTGATTATTTGATTGTCGGAGAGGTAAGAGGGAGAGAGACATATGTTCTATTTCAACAGATAGCGACAGGTCATGCTTCTATGTCTACAATACACGCAGACTCGATGGAGAGGTTGGTCGACAGATTGACCACCCCGCCAATAAGTCTTCCAGCAAATCTTATTGAAGCATTGGATATTGTGGTTTTCCTTGTCAGAATAAAATACGGGAACACATATGTTAGAAGAGTCAACAGCATTTATGAAATTGTAGGCTTTGATAGAGTTAGGAACTTCCCAATAGTCAATGAAATTTTCAGATGGGATCCTGTAACTGATACTTTCCGCACCCCTAACCCTTCGATAGTCTTAGAAAAGATATCGAAACAGTATGGAATAAGCAAAGAGTTCCTGCAGAGAGAAATTGCCCAGAGAATGAAGGTGCTGAATTGGATGGCCGACAGAGGAATTGACGATTATAGAGATGTGGCTAGAGTCATAAAGATTTATTACAGCAGACCTGAAGATTTGCTCGCTTCTATTTAGAAGGTTTTTTAAGTAGAGATAAGATATTATAAATATGTCGCTGTTGTGGGATACTTTCAAGGACTTGTCATTCAAATTCTTCAAAGGAAGTCTGGAGCCTTATGTTCCTTACTTTGAAAATATAAAAAACGACTTAGTAAGGTCTAACCTGAATGTAAGTTTGACAGAGTATGTCTATGTAACATTCTTCGCTCTGCTTTTGGTGTTTGCAATCGAGTTTCCAATAATCGTAATCATAACTTCTCTAGTTTTCAAGACTGCCGCATTAGCTTTCCTCTTCTCCTTGACTGTGACGATATTCCTTTTACTGGGTGTGTTTTTCATGTTTTATACGTATCCTTCCGTTGTTTCGAACAGAAGAAAGAAAAATATTGAGGATGCTTTACCTTTTGCAACAACTTACATGGCGACGGTTGCATCTTCTGGATCTTCACCAATAACGATGTTCAAGGTTCTTTCGCAGTTCAAGGAATATGGGGAGATATCGAAAGAGTCTGAAAAGATCGTAAGAGATATTGAAGCTTTTGGAATGGACTTGATCGGCTCGATAAGGAAGACTGCGGCGCGAACTCCTTCTCCGGATTTAAAAGAATTACTGTGGGGCTTGGACACTGTGATATCTACAGGAGGTAATCTCAGCGATTATCTGCATGACAAATCACGATTATTTTTGCAAGAGAATAGAAGAAGACTAGAACAGTTTTCGCAGACTCTTTCCCTTTTGATTGAGATTTATTTGACTGTAGTCCTTGTAGGCTCGATATTTTTTGTCATAATGAGCGCTCTGATGAGCATTTTCAGCGGCGGAGAGCTGACCCTGTTTTTAAACTTTTTGCAATTCCTTGTCGTGTTCGTTGTCCTGCCGTTCGTTTCAGTAGGTTTCATATTCCTCTTGAAGTCTTTATCGCCAACAGGTTGATGACATGAAAATACCTTCAATAAAAGAAATAAAATTAAAGCAGATTCCTCCTATTGCAGCTGCAATAATAATATTTATAGGAACAATTGTGTTTTGGGGCAACGCAGCTCTTGTAGGAAATGTAATAATTCTTGGCGTTCTTGTGGGGACACTGCCTTACATTCTTCTCTCCTATTTGGAATACCAGCAAGTAAGAGCCATCGAAGAGCAGTTGCCTGCTTTCCTCCTTGATCTATCAGAGGCAGCAAAAACAGGCTTGTCTTTACCCGAAGCTCTAAAGACTGTTGGCAGAACTGATTACGGAAAGCTCTCGATAGAATTGAAAAAAATTAACGACCAGATTTCTTGGGGAATTCCTGTTCAAGAGGCTTTAGACAAGTTTTCAAAGAGAATGTACAAATCTGACATGGTAAGAAGGGTCATGAGAATTATAAATGAAGCTTACAACTCCGGCGGAGACATTGTGAGAACCATGGAGTCGACTGCGGCTGATATTGTTGCGATAAGAGAAGCGGAAAAGGACCGTAAGACAATTACTTATCAGCATGTCATGGTCATGTATGCAATATACTTTATTTTCATCGGGATAGTCATAGGCCTTTCTCGGACTTTGATCCCTATGTTACAATTAAATGCACAAACATCGGCTTTAGGAGGCATCCTCAGTTTTCAAGATCCTTGTGCAACCTGCTCTCTGAGCTCGAATTTCTTTTGCATATCCTGTACAACATTTCTTGGGACTTGTCAATTGTTCTTCTTGGGTAGCGGAACAACCTGCTATTACCGAGCACTTTTCCTTTTAATGGTCATAGTCCAAGGAATATTTTCAGGTCTGGTAGCAGGACAGATAGGAGAGAATTCTGTTTTAGCTGGTTTCAAACACAGTGTCATCATGACTTCTGTTGGTTTTGCAACACTTCTTATCCTACTGCAGGTTGGCTGGTTTTAAATAAGAAGTTAAAGAATAATTTATTATGATTGGCCAAATGAAAATAGATTTTATCTTTGGTCTTGTTGTTTTTGGTCTGATAATATTTTTCATCGCAACACAGATCAATGTAGCATTCACAACAAATATCTCTGATGCTCTAATAGATACATTAAGAGCTAAAGGCATAGCGACCTTAAACTCTTTAGCTGAAAGTAGTGGAAGCCCTCCTGATTGGGAAAATAATCCGGCTCAAGTCAAAATCATTGGCCTCTCCTATCCTGACGAAATCAACAAAATTTCAACAAAAAAAATCTTAGCTTTGAACAGCTCCTGCACACTTTTAGATAATCTAAATCTAGGAAGTTATAGATTGGAGATTCGTAATTCCACTAATAAAATTTTGTTTTGCGGATTCCTGAGTCAAGTATCTATTAAAGCTGTGGTAACAAAGTTTGTCTTCATTGATGGGGACTATGGAAATATGACAATAGAATTATGGTGATTGATTGAAAGGTTTTATTTATCTTTTAGAAGTTGCTGTAGCAGGAATTTTAGTAGCACTGATTCTAGGAAGTTTTCTGACCTTGCAGACCACAAAAACACAATGGGGTAAGTCTGACCTCATTGAATTAGGAAAAAATATTTTTTATGCTTTGGATAACAGCGGAGACATAATGAGATTGCTAAATGATTCTGATAACACTTTTAATAAAATCAATAAACTTAAGCCACCAAACGTTGATTACGGAATATTTGTTTCTGGAACACCGAACAACAACATCAAAGTTGCGTGTCAACTAAACTGTGCTTACGTGAACAGTTTGTTGACCGATGTATTTGTAAATGGGAGGAAAATAAAATTTTCTGTAACACAAGTGGACATTTTGACAGATAATTTAGACAAGTATGATACAATAATTTTGGTGGACCAAACAAATTACGGAGAACCTTACAAATCAAAGTTGCTGAACCTAATGAGCTCTGGAAAAACAATAGTCGCGGTAAATGATACAATCAGCACAACCAATACGGATTTCAATTTTATTTTCGGGCTAACGACTACCGGAACCTTCACAAAAGATTTTTTGCGATTAAAAAAATACAATTTAGATTACAGTGACGATTCGATCTCTAGGTATTTCTTAGGTTTTGGTTTTGACATTCAGACACCGGATGATTATGCCAATGATCCGGGGAAAAGCTGGGGTTATTGGTATATTTGGGAAGACAAGAAAGTGGTGAACATAACTAGAGTTGGTGGCAATTTTTTTGTCGAAATACAAGACGTTTCTGGAAGAAAAAAAGAAGGCGACACATTTACTAGGATAGGACCTGACGGGAACACCTATACATTCAAAGTAAAAAAGATATTCAATCTCAAGAGTGCTGAATTTCAACCATTGGATAAGAATTTTGTTTTCAGAGATTTTTCAGAAGATAATGTTGTGCACTATAAATTGAATAATCTGCTTTTTAGAGTCGCAAGTCCTAGTAACGTCGCTGGAGCAACCAGAAATGGAACTGCTATATGGATTTCGAACTTTCCATGGAGCGACGAATATAGAACTTTAGTTAAGGCCGCTGTAGCAAGTGGAGCGGAGCGATGGTTTTTAAAAGAGCAGGTACAGAAAAATAATACCATATCAGTTCCATTTTTTGTGGACCTATGCTGTGATATGCCAGAGAACCCAGAGGTAGACTTTATATTCTGGTATCTATATTGATTTGGATGAAAAAGAAATTTTGCTTTTTATGCGGTAAAGAAACCGAGAAACTAATAAATGGCTACTGTGAAGATTGTTATTCTAAAAAATTTCCACTGGAAAAAAAGAAGCTGGTATTAAAGATTTGCAAGATATGTGGAAAAATGAATTACAGGAACAAATGGACAAAGGATATTGGAAACATTCGCGAAAATGTTAAAATGGGAAAAATAGATCTAACGTTTGAAAACACACAATGCCCGGATTGCTCTAGGAAGTTTGGAGGCTATTACGAAGCAATATTACAGCTTAGAGGAGAGTTTCCAGAGGATATTTTAGATTTTATAGATAAAGTAGTCAGCAAACACTCTGATAGGACCGGAGCATATTTCAGAATTGAAAAGATAAAGGAAGGGATTAATCTTTACATCGGAAGCAAATCAATTGCAAACAAACTGGCAAAAATCTTGAAGGACATGAAATTTGAAATCAAAAAGAGCTACAAGCTTGTCACAAAAAGAGATGGAAAAGAAATTTACAGAACAGTGATTGTTGCCAGATATTAGATATTTAAACCTCAAAGCCTATTCTCATAGACATGTCAGAAGAAATTTCACAAGAGCAGGAAGAGATAGCAAGAATTAGGTTGCCACAGCATGGAGAGATTTTTGGAGTGGTTGTTGCTATGCTAGGTGCCGGAAGGCTTTCTGTAGAATGCGATGACGGTCTTACTAGAGTCGGCAGAATTCCTGGAAAAATTGTAAAGAGAGTTTGGATTAGAGTAAGGGACATTGTTCTTGTAAAGCCTTGGAAAGTTCAAAGCAATGAAAGAGCAGATGTCGTTTGGAGGTACACGAGAACTCAGTCCAATTGGTTAAAAAGGAAAGGTTATATCAATAAGCTGAGTATTGATTAGTTTTTAAGGCTCTACTCTTAAAAGATAAGCATGCCATGGGATATCGGAAGGCAGTTCAAAGACCCTAATCAGAGAAAAATTTTTGGTGGATTCTTAGACGAATACACTTTGCTAAATCTTTATCGGCTTTCGAATAAGGGTTACATAAAAATACTTTACGGAACAATAAAACAAGGGAAAGAATCGAACGTCCTAATTGCGGAAGGCCAAGATAAAAAAAAGGTTGCAGTAAAAGTTTATGCAATTGGAGCTTCAAACTTCAATAGAATGGAACAGTATCTTATCGGCGATCCTAGATTTTCTAAAATAAAAAGGGATAAAAAGAGTGTTGTCCTTGCATGGTGTAAGAAGGAGTTCAGAAACTTAAGTATTGCGACTGAGGCTGGAGTTTCCTGCCCAAAACCAATTGCTTTTTTTAATAACGTTCTTGTAATGGAGTTTATTGGAGAAGGGTTTACAGCTGCTCCAAGATTGACTGATATAAAACCTGAGAATCCTGAGAATTTTTTAGAAGAAACTGTGGAAAACTTACAAATTCTTTATAAAAAGGCAAGACTGGTCCATGCAGATCTTTCTGAGTATAATATTTTAGTTTGGAATGACAAACCAGTTATCATAGACTTTTCACAGGCAGTATTACTAGAGCACCCAAATTCAGACATGTTTTTAAGGAAAGGCATCAGAAATATTGACAGATTTTTTAGGAAGTTCGGCGTCAAAACCAGCGAGAGGGAGATTTACGAGAAAATTACTGGAAAATCTTTTTAAACTCTAGGCGAACAATATGAAAGAAGTCATTTTAATTCCCGAAGAAAGAATCAGGGTCGTAAAGGATAAAAGGGCGAGGGAGACGATTGAAAATAGATTGAGTGTGAAGTTATCTTTTTCAGATAACGCGGTTGAAGTTGAGGGGGAAGGGCTAGAAGCCTATCAGGCAAAAACCATAATTAAAGCCATTACCAGAGGCTTTTCACCTGCAAGAGCGTTCAGACTTTTCGACGAAAATGAGCAGTTAGAGATGATAGAATTAAAGGATTTTACCGAAAGGAAAGCCAAGATAATTAAATCGCGAGTGATAGGGACAGGAGGCAAGACAAGATTTTTGATAGAAGAGTGTTCCGGAGCAGCGGTCTCTGTTTACGGTAGAACGATATCAATAATTGGTACATATGAGCAAATACAAATTGCAAAAGAGGCAATACATATGATAATACATGGGGCGATGCATGCGACAGTCTATAAATTTTTACAGAGGTCGAGATTGTAATGGCAGACAAAACTTATGCAAAAGATGCGGAACAGCTAGCAGGAGAGTTTAGAGAGATTTCTATAGCTGAATTTTTTGAAAAGAACAGACACTTATTGGGCTATGAAAATACGACTAAGGCTTTGATAACTGTCGTGAAAGAACTAGTAGACAACAGCCTTGATGCATGCAACGAAGCTAGGACTCTTCCTGACATCAAAGTCAATTTGAAAGAGCTGTCTGAAAGCAGATATAAGATTGTTGTCGAAGATAACGGACCTGGGATTGTAAAGGACAAGTTGGCAATGGCTTTTGGAAAGCTTCTGTACGGTACAAAGTTCCACAGGCTTGTTCAAGGTAGAGGTACTCAGGGTATAGGAGCAAGCGGAGCAATCCTGTATGCACAACTAACAACAGGGAAACCTGCAAAAATAATTTCTTCGACCGGCAAGGATACTCATACTTATGAGTTGGTCATAGATACTGTGAAGAATCAGCCTCACATACTTTCCGATTCGACAGAAAAAACTTCGGATAAATGGACCGGCGTCAGAATAGAATTGGAAGTTGAGGGAAGGTACATAGAGAAGGGACAGTCTGTTTTAGAATATTTGAAACAGACAGCAATGGCTAACCCTTATGCAAAAATTATTTTTAACGGGCCTAACGGTAAATTCACATTCGAAAGAGTTACAAAAGAAGTTCCGAAGCAACCTAAAGAAATAAAACCTCATCCATACGGAGTCGAGTTGGGAATCCTTCGAAGAATGCTTCAGTATACAAAAACAAGAAACGTTTCAACATTTTTGACCAGTGATTTTTCTAGGGTTGGGAAGAATTCTGCCATACAAATATGCAAAATAGCAAAAGTAAATTCAAATACAAAACCACAGAATCTGACACATGAAGAGATTGAAAAGTTGCACAGAGCTATGCAGAGCGTCAAACTTATTGCTCCACCAACGGATTGTCTGTCTCCTTTGGGGGAGAGTCTTCTAGCAGAGGGTTTGAAAAAAGAGACCGGAGCAGAATTTGCTGTTGCTGTGACAAGACCGGCGAGTGTTTACAGGGGAAATCCTTTCATGGTAGAGTGCGCTTTAGGATTTGGAGGAAATCTTCCTTCAGACCAGCAGGCTCAATTGTTTAGGCTTGCAAATAAAGTTCCTTTGCTTTATAATCAGAGTGACTGCGCTTTAACAGAGGCGACACAAGACGTTGACTGGAGAAGATATAATTTTTCTCAATCTTCGGGTCAACTTCCAGCCGGACAGTTGGCAATTCTGATTCATTTTGCAAGTGTCTGGGTTCCATATACTTCTGAAGGAAAGCAAGCGATAGCAAAATACCCAGAGATTGTTAAAGAATTAAAATTGGCTTTACAGGATGCAGGTAGGAAGCTGGGAAAATACATCTCCGGAAAGAGAAGACTGATAGAAGCTAGAAATAGACAGAGTCTGTTCGAAAGTTATATTAAAGAAATTTCTGAAGCGATCTCAAAAATAACCGGAGCGTCGAAAGACAGAATACAGACAAAATTGGAAGCGATGCTTAAAAAAGGAAAAGTTATAGAAGAGGCTGCCCAAGAAATAATAGAGGAAGGAACCAAAGGTGAAAAGAATGAAGAAGGAAACAGACCCGAAACAGAAGATTAAAGAATTAGGAACAAACATTCTGAGCGACATTGATAGTGGTAAGAATCCTACTTTAGATGTCCCTATAAGAACCTTATCGAATGTTTCCTACAATACTAAAACAAAAATGCTTTCGATGGGAAGCAAAACTTCAAAGAGATATTTCTTTAATGTCGCTCATGTCAGAAAATTTACACAGACAGCTGAAGTTGCTGCGTTAGCAAAAGAACTCTTAGATGTGAATAAGCACATCAGCCTGAGAGAAGTTTTCTATGCGATGAGAAGGACTTTGCCTGGAACAAACATCGATATTGTTGACGAGCAAGTTGAGTCTAACAAAGCAATAGAAGATTTGGAATTGATAACCGGTCTCCTTAGAGAGCAGTTGCACGTCAATGCAAACAAGAATGGAGCTGCTGCTGGCAGAATTGTAATTAAAGATAAGGGCGATCTAATCGATTGGTCAAAACTTGGATCGGGTGGATGGGCAATCCCTTCCAATACAGAAGACATAGAGTTCAAGAAGGTCGACGCAAAGTTTATAGTCTATATGGAGAAAGCCGCAGCATGGGAAAGGCTTCATGAGGACAGAGTCTGGGATAAATTGAAATGTGTAATCATAGCTTCTCAGGGTCAGGCAACAAGAGGAATCAGAAGATTGCTGAAAAGAATGAACAGCGAACTCGGTCTGCCAATATATGTATTAACAGATTTTGATCCTTGGGGATTTTACATTTATTCTGTTTTGAAAACAGGCTCAATAGCATTAGCTCACATCTCAGAGAGACTAGCAATTCCCGGAGCAAAGTTTTTGGGTTTGACAGGAGATGATGTTGTAAAATATGATTTAAAAAGGCACATCATAAAATTCAAAGACGTTGACTTAAAAAGACTGGACGAACTTTCTAAATATGATTGGTTTAAAAACAAAAAGGAATGGCAAAAACAATTCCAATTGATGAAAGAATTAAAAGGAAAAGTTGAACTGGATGCCTTGGTCACAAAGGGGATAACGTTCACTTCTGAGAAATACCTTCCTGAGAAGATTAAAAATCAAGACTTTCTAGATTAGATAAATTTAATAACATGATACGATAAAGCCAACTCTTTATAAATATAAATCTAGAAAGCATACTGATTCTATGAAAATCAGGATAGCTAATACAATGATTCAAAGATCTTTGGGTTTTGATGTTCAGAAAGAGCGGAGCAATGTTGTTCATAATGCCTAGTGAAAGACAGTGGACTATATGGACGCCATTCATGAACTTCGATATTGACGCATTCTTCTTCGACAAAAATAAAAAGATGACAGAAAAGGTTTTGATAAAAAAATGGAAAATATACAGGCCGAAGAAGTCCTATAAATATTTAATAGAATGCCAAGAAGAAAAGCTTACGAAACAGGATGCTATAAAATTATTGAAATCAGTCTAGCTGTCGTTTATTTTTGATTATTCACATGGACCAAATATTCTGTTAATTCTCTGTCAGCTCTTTTCATGTCACTAAGCACAAAATCCATACTAGGACCACTATTGACTTCAATGATGTTCCAATTCCCTTTCTTGTCTTTCAACAGATCAATTCCGCACCATTCCAAGCCAAAACCCTTTACGGTTTTTCTGCATAGGTCAGCTAATTTCTTATCGGGTTTAAATTTTCTATATTTTTCATTTTTCCAGAAGAGTTTTCCTTCTTTCCAATTCTTTCCATACTTAACTATCGCCTGTATGATTCTATCTCCGGCCAAAGTAACACGATAACTAATATTTCCATGTGGGATGTATCTTTGAGCAATAACCGGCATCAAGCCTATTTTCTTTCTTAAAGTCTTTATGACATGCAAAGCCTCTTGATAGTTCATAGCTCTTTTAACGGCTCTGCCACTGTCAGAAAAAACACCTTTGAATACAATCGGCCCCTCCTTAATGATTGTTTTCAAGCTCGCTTTAAATGCATCAATATTTCTTGGAACATACCATGTAATTGGAGTTGGTAATCTATGCTTTAAACAAGTTTGGTAGAATAACCACTTATCTTCTTTATAGTAAAATGATTTTGAAGAGTCTATTACCCTTTTTCCCATTCCTTCAAATGTTTTAACCATTTCTTCCGCATCATATGTATTTGGCATATCCATTGCGGTGTTTAGAACAACACGTAAATTTTTAGCTTGTCTTCTCAAGTTTTCATAATCTATGTCTTTCTGCACAGGAAATAGAACAACGTTAAACTTTTCCTGAAGTATTGGAAAGAGATGCCTTTCGGTTCCATTACCATAAGGGGTGCAAATTACACCAAGATAAGGCTTTTCCATATTTAGTTATTCTATCATTCAATCTTAAATAGTTTCTTGACGTTGCCACTAAAAATTAGTTTCTTATCCTTAGAAGATAAATTTTTGTCATCTACTATTAACTTTATTGTGTCTCCTACATCAGAAATCGGCCAATCGCTACCAAAGATCAATTTTTCCCCTTTAACATTCCAATGAACAAACTCTTCTATCTTTCTTTCCAAAAACAATTTCATTCCTTGGTCTAACTTTTGATAGAATAAACCAGACATATCTGTATAAACGTTCTCGTTTTTAAATGTGACAGCTGCAGTGTCAAGCGTCCAAGGATTTCCCATATGGCAAATAATTATTTTTAATTTCGGCCGATTACTTGCCACCTCGTCAATATGCAAAGGTTGCGCATATTTAAGGTTACCTTTTTCCATCACGTCGCCGCTATGAAGCATGACAGGTACATTAAATTCCTCGCAAATATTGTAAACATTATTGTATCTTGGATCATTGGGATAGAAAGGTTCGTATCCGGGATAGAGTTTTATTCCAATCATTTCCTTTGACTCTACCGAATCTCTAATTTGTTTTATATATGCAGGATTTTGGCATAGAGTGAAAGGAACTTTTCCAACCAGATGCAGCTGTGGATATGGTTTAATCAGTCTTAGAATTTCTTCATTGGTTAAAGTTTTCTCTTTTGGTATTAGCTCAATGTCTGCAAGAACTAAAGCATGATCTATTTTATGTTTTTTCATTGTTTGCAATAAAAGTTTCAAACGTTTGTTTGTAGGAAAACCAGTATGCATTACATCATCAAGATGTGTGTGCGCGTCAATTATCATAGTTTAATTTAGAACGAGTTTATTTAAAAAAGAGTC
>ASMQ01000001.1 GCA_000405245.1 Candidatus Aenigmarchaeum subterraneum SCGC AAA011-O16 | reverse complement strand
CAGAAATACAGTGATTTTCGATTCATGATAGACATTTTTATAACGAATTAACAAATTCTATAGCATGAAAGGTGCAATAAACGTATTCCAATGGCTTCTCATTTTTGTTATCATTCTTGCTGCTACAGGGCTTTCTCTGCCTTTCATATCATCCTCTCTTGGTAGGTCTTTGGATCTCTCAGAAACAAACACAATTACAACACAGCTAGGGCAATGCAATGACAAGATAATTGACACGGCAAGAAGTGGAAGTTCAAACAGATGCTTTTTCTCTACAGACAGGGGCTTTATGGAAGCTAAAACGGATGGAATCTACTATAAACTTACGACATCTTCGAATGTCTGTGATACGCATGATTGGACACAAATAAACGAAGACAAGCATGTTTGGCAGAAATGTACTCAGGGCGTAAAGATTTGGACATATGAATTGAGATGGGCTTGGTATAACAACACTGCTCCTCTCTACGAGTTTGAGGCTAAGCAGGGGCTATCAGGAAAAACTTTGGAGATAAATAGAAAATCCATAGAAGCCACGAAAGTGGTTTTGAGCGTTAATTTTATTTGATTGATTTCTTCAAGTCCTTTAGACTAATCAACTTCTCTTTTCCGGTTTTCATGTCTTTCAACTTGACCTTTTTCTGCTTCAGTTCTTTTCGCCCTATAATGACGACATAGGGTATTTTCAAAGAATTTGCGTAGTCTAGCTGCTTTGAAAACTTCCTGTCCATAAGATCAATCTCACAGGCGAAGCCTTGCCCTCTAATCTCTTGGCAAACACTCAAAGCCTTTTCTCTCAAAGACTCTTCGACCGGAGCAACAAGTATCTTAGTTCTTTTCGAATCAAAACCTTCAACAAGACTGAGCAGCCTATCTAATCCGAAAGAGAGTCCTGTAGCAGGCAAATCCGGACCGCCAAAAGTTTTAATCAAATTATCATAACGTCCCCCGCCACCGATGCTCACATCAGCCTTTTTCAGCATCACTTCAAAGACAGGTCCGGTATAATATTCCAAGCCTCTGACCAAAGACAAATCGATTTTAAGATATTTTTCTACTCCAAAACTTTTGGAGAGGCTCAAAATTTCTCTCAGTTCTTCCAAGCCTTCGCTTGTCCCAAACTCTTCACGCAACCTATCTAAGATTTCTTTGTTGGTCCCAGAGTTTTTGATGAGTTTAGTAATCTTTTCTGGATTGAATCCTTTGTCCTTCAATTCTTTTTTCACTCCGTCTAAGCCGATCTTATCAAATTTGTCAATAGTCCTGAAGACATCAAGAACCTTGTCTTTCTT
The DNA here is from genome assembly GCA_000405245.1 of Candidatus Aenigmarchaeum subterraneum SCGC AAA011-O16. Taxonomy (GTDB): domain Archaea; phylum Aenigmatarchaeota; class Aenigmatarchaeia; order Aenigmatarchaeales; family Aenigmatarchaeaceae; genus Aenigmatarchaeum; species Aenigmatarchaeum subterraneum. The sequence continues at coordinate 56,321 of ASMQ01000001.1, read as the reverse complement.
TACGCCGATAGCCAGAAGCAGATTTTCAATCAACTTCCTATTGTTTAGCCTTATGTAAAAATCTTTGAAACCTAAATTTTTAAGACATTCAGTAAAACAAGCTGCACATTCTGTGTCTGTTAAAAGCGAAGAAGAACCGACTATGTCGATGTCAGCCTGAGAAAATTCTCTCCATCTCATAGATTGCGGGTTATCATACCTCCATACCTTCCCGATCTGGTATCTTTTGAAAGGTTTTGGCAAATCCGGATTGTTTGCAAGGACTCTTGCTAGCGGAACAGTCAAATCAAACCTCAAGCCCAAAGGTCTTCCTGACTTGTCTTCAAAATAATAGATCTCGTCCTTGATTGCCTCTCCTGCACCACCCTTCGCAGATAATAGTTCGAAGCTTTCAAATGCTGGAGTTTCTAAAGGTCTGAATCCGTATTTCTCAAATGTTCTTTTAAGAACAGATTTAACAAACTCCATTTTTTCCATTTCTTCCGGCAATATGTCTCTAGTTCCTTTAGGAGGCTGGAACATACGATATTGTTTAGAATCAAAGCTAGATAAATCTCTATTCTTTGTGAACTAAGCCACCAGTTCTCATAAATATAATTAATCTCAAAGGATATTTAAAATGCTCATCAGAAAACAGATAACATTTATATAGCAATTTGCCCAATCAATTGAAGAGGCTAATGGCAAACCCTAAAACTTCATCAAATGAAAATGTCCGCGGGGCACTGGCATACTTTCTTGGAATTATTACAGGTATTGTATTTCTGATAGTAGAAAAGAATAGTAGATTTGTACGTTTTCATGCAATGCAATCCACTATTACTTTCGGAATTTTGTTTGTTCTAAACTTTATCATCGGATGGGTACCACTTTTAGGTGCTATTCTCGGATCGATTATTTCTCTTGCTTCCGTTGTTCTCTGGTTTGTTCTGATGTACGAAGCTTATTCAGGCAAAATGTACAAATTGCCTGTGATAGGGGACATGGCTGCCAGACACGTTTCTTAAACATCTATCTTTGCGACATCCCCAAACGTCAATTGCTTTTTCTTTTCTACCTGCTTGACAGAAACACTCTCCGGAGCATTCTCTATCAAATTTATATTTAAAAATTTCTCCAGTCTCTTTATCAAATTAAGAGGAGGCTCCCAACCGTCCTCAACCCTTTTGATAACAGAATATTTTTCCTTGATTCTCTCCGCAAGTTGCTCTTGCGTCAAATTTAATTTCTGCCTCGCCTCTCTGATTCTAACAAAAAAATCATTGACAACATACTGCTCCGGTTCTTCTCTCACAAAAGTTCTTTTAGGCGCTATTTCTATTCGCGGAAGGACTTCTCCATGTTTTGAGCAGTCTCTGCAAACCGTTAGAATAACGCTTTCAACCCTCGCTTTCAAGAAAGCTTTCGGAGAGCCGCAAATCTCGCATTCCCCCATAAATCTTAAATAAGTGGCTAAAAATATATAGCTTAAGTGGTCTTGTGTATAACCCAAAGGAAGTAGAGGAAAGGACATTGAAGCTCTGGAAGCAAAAAGGCGTTCCGGAGAAGGTTTTGAAATTCAGGAAAGGAAAAAAGAAGTTCTATTTTTTGGATGGACCGCCATACGCGACTGGAGAAATTCATCTCGGAACAGCTTTAAACAAAATTCTGAAGGATTTTTACATAAGATTTTTTAGAATGAACGGTTTTGATGTCTGGGCTCAGCCTGGTTATGACACGCATGGATTGCCGATTGAAAACAAAGTCGAGAAACAATTAGGCTTTAAAAACAAAAAGGACATCGAGAGCTTCGGAATAGCAAAATTTGTCGAAGAATGCAGGAAATTTGCAACACAGTTCATCGGAGTAATGAACGACCAGTTCAATAATCTCGGGATATGGATGGATTGGAAAAACCCTTACTTGACACTGAATCCTGAATACATAGAGGGTGCGTGGTTTACTTTCAAGACAGCTTTCGAAAAAGGCCTGCTCTATAAAGGAGACTATCCAGTGCATGTTTGTCCAAGATGCGGAACCGCTGTAGCTTATAATGAAATAGAATACAAAAACATTACGGAAAATTCTATTTATGTCAAATTCCCAGTCTTAAACAAAAAGAACGAATTTTTTCTAATCTGGACGACCACGCCATGGACGTTGCCGGCAAATGTCGGAGTGATGGTTAATCCGAAGGTTGATTATTCAAAAGTCAGGGTCGGGAGCGAAGATTTGTGGATTGCTAAATATCTTGTAGATAAAGTCATGAAGAAATTGGAAGTGGAAGTTTACGAGGTTCTTCAGACTGTTCCGGGAAAGAAATTGGAAGGAACAAAATACGAAAATCCAATGAAGGACATTTTGCCTCTGCAAAAAAAAATCATAGGAAGAGTTGTTCTGTCTGAACAGTATGTCTCTTTAGAAGACGGAACCGGTCTGGTCCACACTGCTCCGGGACATGGGAAAGAGGATTTTAAAGTCGGCAGAGAAAACAAGCTTCCCGTTCTGTCTCCGTTGAAGACGGACGGGACATTCACGGAAGAAGCAGGATTTCTAAAAGGAAAATATGCTAAGGATGCTGATGTAGAAATCATTAAAGAACTGAAAAAGAGGAATGCGATTTTCGGAGAAGAAAACATAACTCATGATTATCCTTTATGCTGGAGATGCGACACTCCTTTGCTCTTGATGAGCGTTCCGCAATGGTTTTTCAAAATCAGTTCTCTTAGAAATAAGCTATTGACTGAAAACAAGAAAATGAACTGGACTCCGGACTGGGCTGGAAAGAGATTTGAAAATTGGTTACAAAGCCTAGATGACTGGCCAATATCTAGGCAAAGATACTGGGGGATTCCTTTACCTATCTGGATTTGTGATCATTGTGAACATGTCAAAGTTGTTGAGTCTGTAAAAGAACTTCCAAAAAAACCGAAAGACCTGCACAGGCCTTATATTGATGAGGTGACATGGAAATGCAAGAAATGTGGGAAAGGTACAATGAGAAGGGTTCCGGATGTCATTGATGTATGGTTTGATGCCGGAGTATCTGCGTGGGCTTCGCTAGGTTTTCCTAGTAATAAAACTTTATTCAAGAAAATGTGGCCTGTTGACTTTGTTTTAGAGGGTCCAGACCAGATAAGAGGATGGTGGAATTCCTCTCTGATAACAAGTGTCATAACTTTTGACGAAAGACCTTTTAAAAATATTTTATTCCACGGCTTCATTCTTGATGCGCATGGAAGAAAGATGTCAAAATCTCTGGGCAACATAATTGCTCCGCAGGATGTCATAGACAAATACGGCAGGGACATTTTTCGATATTATTTTTTGAAGTATGATGTGAGCAATGATTTCAGCTTTGATTGGGAGTCTGTAAAGGATGCGGCCAAGTTTTTCAACGTGCTCTACAATTCGTTCAATTTCTTCGAGACTTACTGCAAGAAAACGAAGAGTCTTAAGAACTTAAAAACCGAGGATAAATGGATTCTTTCTCGAGTGAATTCTGTAGTTGAAGAATGCAGAAAAGCGAATGAGAGTTTCAATCATGTTAAAGCTGTAGGACTTTTTGAGAATTTTATTGTAGAAGATTTATCGCATTGGTACATAAAGATAATCAGGGAAAGGACCTGGCCCACCCACAAAGGAAAAGACAAGCTTGTTGCCTTTGCAACTCTTTATTATGTTTTGGATAGAGTTTTGAAAATGTTTGCTCCGCTCTGCCCTTATCTAAGCGAAGATATTTATCAGAAGCTGTTCAAGAGCAAAGAAACTATTCATATGGAAGATTATCCATCTGTCGATAAAAAATTTGTGGATAAAGGCCTTGAAGAATCGATGAAAATGGTAAAAAGGATTGTGGAAGTTTCAAATTCTATAAGACATGACACAAATATAAAATTAAAGTATCCATTGAGAACTCTGATTGTTGAAAGCAAAAAGAAAATCAATCCTAGCTTAAAAAGTGTGATCGAGCAGATGGCTAATGTGAAGATAGTGAAATTTGGAAAAGTAAAAGAAGGCCTGGATTTTGAGTATGGAAAAGTCTTTGTCGATACTGAGGTTACTAAGGAATTGAAGATCGAATGGCTGGTAAAGGAATTGATAAGAGCTGTCCAAGATAAAAGAAAACAAATGAATTTAAAAGTCACTGATAAAATAAAGCTTTATATTCCTCCGGAGAGAGCATATAAGTCTTGGGCCAAGGTTATCGGCGGGAGGACAGGGAGCAAGGTAACCTTCGGTGAATTAAAAGGAGAAAAAGTCGAATTCAAATTTGAGAATGATGTTTATTGGTTCGGTGTACAGAAATGACAACAATGAAAGATGCAATAGAACTTGCAAATCAGATTAAAGACAAGAAACTTAGGGAGAAGACTATACAGATTTTGAAAAATCCTGAGTCGTCTAATTCAGATTATCCATACCCAAAAGCAAACTTCGACGAGATACCTGCTTGGGTTGGTTCGCATCATTATTATAAAGGAGGGGAACTGGAGCACACCGTAAGCGTGACGAAACTCGCATTGTCAATCGCGAAACATTTAGAACAAACCTATGATATGAAGATAAATCATGATCATTTGATTGCAGGAGCTCTCTTGCATGATATTGGAAAAGTTTTCATTCTAAAGAAAGAAGGGAAAGGGTGGAACTTTACAGGAACATTCATGGACCACGCAGCTCTTTCCGCAGCTGAATTGTACGCAAGAGAATTCCCTGAAGGTGTGATACATATCGTTGCTGCACACGGAGGGGACATGGGACAGTCTGCTGCAAACCCTAGAACCATAGAAGCTACTATAGTTGTTTACGCGGATGTCATAGATGCTGCTGCAGAAACCAATATTCATGGAGCAACCTCGCCTTTGCAGTTTTTGCTCATGTCAGGGCAAGAGGAGAAAGAAAGTGAAAAATAATGAAATCCTTACAAAAAGGAATAGTATTTCTGGAAAATATTAAAGGTTCAGTAGGAATTTTGCACGATTCTGACTGCGATGGGACCTGTTCTGCAGCTATTATTCTAGCATATTTGAATTCTAAGAAAATTAAGGCTGAGCTACACCAAGGAGATTATTCAGAAGAAGTATTTGAAGAATTCTCTAAAATAAAATTCGATAATTACATATTTCTTGATCTAGGATTAAGTCAGAATTTTGAACTGCTAAAGTTTTTCAAAGAGAAAAAAGTCCTGATAATAGATCACCATATTATCGAAAAAGATTTGAATAAAATGGGTTTTGTTTTTGTTAATCCTAGGCTTGAAAATCCTGATTTTTATACGTCTACAACTCACTTGGCTTATGATATTTGCAAATCTCTCGGATTAAAAAATTTTGAATGGCTTATGCGGATTGGTGATGTCGGGGATTCTGTTATTAAAGGCAACGAGGAGGAGAAGCAGGCTGCAGAAATAATAGAGGCAGTCAAAATCATAAAAGGTCAGGACCTATCAAAAATCTCTAGGTTCCTCTCGACGTGTAAAAGAATAGAGGACTTTGTTTATAGGGGGGATTACCGTTCTGTGTTAGATACGCTAAGAAAGGAACTCAATAGAACCATTGACAAAATAGAGGCCGAAGGACTCGAAGAAATCAATTTTATTGAAGTCAAAGCAGGCTACAAAATAATTAGGATCGTTTCCAACGAGCTTTTTGATAAACACCCTGACAAAACCATTATCTTGTATCAAAAGACTGGAAATGGCTGGAGTGTTAGTGGCAGAAGCCACAAATATAATTTGGGCGAGCTTTTCAAGAAAGCTGCTGAAGGCATTGGAAGAGGTGGAGGGCATACGGTTGCCGCCGGAGCGAAGATAAATGATATTAAAAAATTCAAGAAAAGATTTTTAGAACTTGCTGAGCACAAATGAATGTTTTTCTTCGAAAGGCTCGAGCATTTTCCAATCGATAATCTCGAATCCCGTCTCCTTAAGCTTTTCAATCTCTTCGTCCGTGACTCTCTTTGAAGATTTGGTGACGTCGATGCTTTGTGTTTTAATAACTAACATAAGATAACCTCCTTTCTTCAAAAATTCTCTGCAATTTCTTATCGCAACCTGCGTCTGGTCTGGTTGTGCTATATCACAGTAGATAATGTCAACCTTCTCTATCCAATTAAACTCTTCAGGCTTTCTTGCATCAGCAAATATCGGAACAATGTTTTTGTATTTCTCGCATAAAGGCAATAATTGATTGAAAGTCCTTTCAGAAAATTCAACTGCGTATATCACTCCATTTTCTCCGACAACATTTGCAAGGAAAGTGCAGGTGAATCCGTGGGCTGCTCCGAGATAAAGAATCTTATTACCTTTTTGGATTGGAAACTGCTTTATTTTCTTAATGATAGCAGCTGCAGCTTTGCTTCTGTTCGGGTCCCACGGTCTGTACTCTTTTCCACCCACTTCAATTAGTTGTTCTCCGAATGGTCTGAAACCTTTGACGCTATTTAATGTAGCAAGTTTGTCATTTATTATAAATATACCAGGAAAAATCTCTTTCATTTTATCACTAGTAAACTTCTTCCTTCTTAACAAACAATCTTATTGATAGAATAGAAGAAACTATTAAACCGACTACAATAAAAGAGAAGACAAATATCAGATAAATTTTTTGTCCTTTAGGCAGAGTTTTGAGATCTATGAATAAAATGTATAGTAAAATTAAAAACAAAGCAACAGTTACAGCTACAGTTAGAGCTCTTTGCATGTTCACTATGATCCCTTCTTTATTTGTTCCAACTTGTTTTTGTAATCTTCCAAAAGCTCTTTAGTCATATTTTTCTTTGTGTAAAAGTCAGCTCTGACTGCAAGCGTCAGCTTCGATGATAAGAGTCTAGCTATCTTTCCTTGGATTTCTCTTTTTGATCCAGAGATATCTGGATGAAGGAAAAGAAGTCCGAAGCGTGGAGGTCCTTTAGTTCTATCTCTTTCTTTCAAATATTTGAAAAGGGATTTTTCTGCACCTATTAGTTGGATAGATGAGGAAGCCATTTTTGCTAATTTATCCATAGATCCGACCTTGGCGAGAAGTTTGGCAGTCAGAACACTTCCAAGCAAAGCATTAGTATTTGGCATTTCCTCCGGAACAACCCTCTCCAGATACTTTTCTAGACTTTTTCTTAAAGCATAAAGAGCTTTTAATTGCTCCGCATAATCTTTTATTGTTTTCAGATCATCTTCTCCAAGCTCCATTCCCATACTTTCTGGAGGATCTTCAAATCTGCTCCTATGCCCCTTTTCCATGATTTCTTTAACAAATTTTTCTGGATCAGAAATTCTTAACTCAGGATAATGCAATCCATACCACTCTCTCAATCTTTCAGTCATGCTGTTCACTATTTTGTCCAAGTCGTTCAATGCAGAAACTGTTTGTACTATGAGCTTGTCCCTTCTTTCAATTTTAGAAATTTTTAACCTGCTCAATTCAACATTCACAGAAGACATGAAGCTGTTCAACTCTGAATCGCTTTTGGAAAATTTCAACCGCTCAGCAATCTCTCGGAAATGTTGTTTTAAATACTCTGATCCTGGGTTCGGCTCCTTTTCTACGATGTCATAATCTCTTAGCTTGATTTTTAGCGACCTCAGTTCTTCCAAATCCTCCCCATTAGAAAACTTAAGGATTCTTTCAGCTACCTCCTTCGGATTCTTCTCGAACAGCGTATGGCTAACTATATTGTTAGCTTCATCAAATGCGAAGACGCCCATCAAATTGATGGCAATGAAGATTTTCATAAGGTATTTATAAGAGGAAGAGGTTAAAAATCTACTACGTGAGGTCATGGGGAGAATTAAAACGACATGGATGAAGAACATCTCAGAAGAGTTAATATCGAAATATCCTGAAAAGTTCAATGTCGATTTCGATCAAAACAAGAATGCTTTGAGAGGGCTTGCTCTAATAGACAGCAAAAGCCAGAGGAACAAGGTAGCGGGATACATAACAAGACTCATGGAAAGAAAGAAAGTGGCGAGTTAATTATTTAAACTCCTTTTAAAGAGATTATAGTATGGCTGACGGAGATTTAATTGAGTTTTACGGAACTGAGTGTGTTCACTGCAGAGCCATGGAACCTTTGATGCAAAGACTGGAGAAGGAAACAGGATTGAAAATCACAAAAACAGAGGTCTGGCACAACTCCAAGAACGCGGCTTTCATGGATCAGTGTGACAAAGGATACTGCGGAGGAGTCCCTTTCTTCTTTAACAAAAAGACAGGCAAATGGATTTGTGGAGAAACATCTTACGATAATCTAAAGAAGTGGGCAACAGGCAAATAAGGCGAAAGATGAAGTTTTTATTTAAGCTCTCTAAATTCTATTTATGCCTATAATCAAGGTTGCTAATTTCGGGATTGAATATTTGCAAGTCTTGGACGAGAGTGGAAATATTGATGAGGCTCTGATGCCTAAACTTTCTGCATCAGATATTATTCATCTTTACGAATGGATGATTCTTACAAGGATTTTTGACGAGACTGCTATGAAACTCCAGAGAGAGGGAAGGCTTCTGACCTATGCTCCGACTCTTGGGCAGGAGGCTGCGCAGGTTGGAGCTGCTGCAGCTTTGAATAGGCAAGACTGGGTTTTTCCTTCTTTTAGAGAAAACGGTGCAATGCTTCTCCGAGGGTTCCCTGCGCATTTGCTTTACATGTATTGGGCAGGGGATGAGAGGGGAATGAAGATTCCGGAGAATGTAAATTGCTTTTCCATTGCTATTCCTGTCGGAACGCACATACCGCATGCGGTTGGTTTTGCTTGGGGAAACAAGATGCAGAAAAAAGATGTTGTCACCCTTGTTTTCTTCGGAGACGGAGCAACCTCAAAAGGGGACTTTCATGAGGCTTTGAACTTTGCTGGAGTTTTCAAGACCCCGCTTGTCGCAGTCATCCAAAATAACCAGTGGGCAATATCTGTTCCAGTCTCTAGACAGACTTCTTCCCAAACTTTGGCACAGAAAGCAATCTCTTATGGATTCAAGGGAGTGAAGGTTGATGGCAATGACATTTTTGCTGTTTACAAAGCTACAAGGGAAGCTGTCGAAAACGCGAGAAAAGGTTTGGGACCCACTCTAATCGAATGCTTTACATTCAGAATGTCACATCACACAACAGCCGATGACTGGACTCGTTACAGATCTAAAGAGGAAGTAGAAGCATGGAAGAAGAAAGATCCTATTGTCAGACTGGAAAGATTCATGGAGAGAAAAGGGATACTTACTGAGCAGGAAAAGGACAGGATAATGGGAAATGCAAAAACAAAGATTGATGATGCTATCAAAGCTGCGGAGGCTCAACCTCCGCCAGACCCGAAAGATATTTTCAAATATATTTATGCGGAGATGACAGAAAATTTGAAAGAACAGATGGAGGAAATGGGTGGTTGAATGAATTTAAAAGAAACTTTTTTCACTGCAGTCTTGATTAAACTTTTCTTAGGTTTAATTCTTTTTGCGCTTTCGATATATGGTTTCCGGATTTGCAGTGGAACGACAGAAGGTCTTGTATGCACGACAGGTCTGATAATTCCTGTCCAGATGACTACATCTGGCGGAGAACCGGTTTCCAAATTTTTAACTGACTTTCCACTCATAGCTTTAGTTGATATTATTTTTTGGTATATTGTCGCTTCAATAGTTGTGGAAAGAGTTTCAGGGAGTGATTAGATGGCTGTATTAAACATGGTTCAAGCAATCAACCAAGCTCTAATGCAAGAGATGGATAGAGACCCCTCTGTCATAATTCTGGGAGAGGATGTTGGAAAGGATGGCGGAGTTTTCAGAGTGACGGATGGGCTGTGGCAGAAATTTGGAGAGAATAGAGTTATTGACACTCCTCTGGCAGAGTCTGCGATTGTCGGAACTTCTATCGGATTAGCTCTAGCAGGACTGAAGCCTGTTGCTGAACTCCAATTCGATGGGTTCACACCACCTGCTTATGATCAGTTGATTTCGCACGCTGCACGAATAAGGAACAGGACCAGAGGAAGGTTTTCTTGCCATCTTGTCGTCCGGTTTCCTTATGGTGGAGGGGTTAGAGCTTTAGAACATCACTCAGATTCTCCGGAAGCTTATTTTGTTCACATGCCTGGAATAAAAGTCGTCATTCCTTCGAATCCTTACGACGCCAAAGGACTTTTGATTTCTTCTATTCGGGATCCGGACCCTGTGATTTTCATGGAAGGAAAGAGAATCTACCGCGCAATAAAGCAGGAAGTCCCTGAAAATATTTATACTGTTCCGCTCGGGAAAGCGAATGTTGTGAGAGAGGGAAAAGATGTTTCTATATTCTCTTATGGCTCAATGCTGCAGACTGCTTTGAAAGCTGCGGAGATGGTCGGAGATAAATATTCAGTCGAGGTTGTTGACTTGAGAACTCTGTCTCCTTTAGATACGAATGCGATAATTGAGTCTGTAAAGAAAACTACACGCGCTATTGTTTTGCATGAGGCTCCTAGATCTGGTGGGGTCGGAGCTGAAATATCGGCGATAATAAATGAGAAAGCTTTACTGAGTTTGTCTGCTCCGGTTCTAAGGGTGACAGGATTTGACATAATATTTCCTCTGCCAAAATTAGAGAATTACTATCTGCCTTCTCCGGAGAAGGTTGTCAAAAATATTGAAAAAATCATGAGCTTCTAAGGTCTAAGAGCTAAGGGCCAAGGTCCAATCCAAAGAAAAATCAAGTTCAAGCTTACAAAAATAATAAATATTCCTACCAAAATTCCTATACGATTGTTGGTCCTGTAAACAATATCTAATGGCTTGCCCTGAACAAACAGGCTTTTGCCAGGGACATAGTCGATTGTGCTGTAATCACTTGTGGCTTTCCATTGTGTATACATGGCTGCAAGATAAGGCAAAACAAGTACTAAAAGTGAAAAGTAGTCTCCATTTGTGGATGCCACTATTGCAAAAAACGGGTTCAAAAACCACAAATAAATGTAGAAAAAGTACTTTATCTGAACAAAAAAGAATGAAGCCGCGGACACAAAAAAGAATATTACTGAGGCTTTTAAAAACAGTTTTACTCGTCTATCAGAAATATTTTCGAAAAAATTTACCGGTTTGACTTTCATCAAATCTTTCATGGCCTTACGCTCAAAAAGTTTTGGTTTTATCGGTGCGGTTACATAACCTATGGTAAATAAAATCAGGATTAAAGCAAGATATCCCCACCAAGCAAAATTCAGATACATCCAAGTGGTCTCACTTACCGAAGCGAAGACTCCAAATAATTGGAGTGGTATTAATAAAAATGTGGCAAGCACAGCATAGAGAGCAAGTTTTATTCCTGCCATAAACCACTTGTTTCTAAAAACGATGGCATCGCTTCCAGAAAGAAAAACTTCCTTCTCACCTGCTTCTCTTATACAATCCTCACAGACGTTGAGAATTTTTCCTGTAGATTTTTCTTTGCAAATCAAAACCTCCTTCTGCTTGTTGCAGGCAAAGCATCTTCCTAATTTTTTTCCTAGAATATCTGCTCTCTTGAGTTCCATCAATCTAATATAGAAGGTTAAGGATAAATAATTTATGAAAGGCGAGCTTGTAAGCTTTCTTACAAAAGATGGACTAGTACTTTACGGATTTCTTGCTCCGGCTAAAAGCAAGAAAGCTATTATCTACATTCATGGTTTGACTGGAAATTTCTATAGGGCATACAAGAGCAACATGATCGAGGATCTTGCACAGGCCTGCCAGAGAAATGAAATAAATTTCCTTTCTATAAACACGAGAGGAAGCGAGATTATAGCTGACTTTAAGAAAAAGGTTGGCAATAAATTCAAAACCGTCACAATCGGAACCGCATATGAAAGGTTCGAAGACTGTGTCCATGACATAAAGGCAGCTATAGATTTCCTTTCAAAGAAGGGAATCAAAGAATTTTATCTTGCTGGAAAATCCACAGGCTGCCAAAAGTCAACATACTATTTGATGAAGACTATAGACAGAAGAGTGAAAGGTTTAATTTTGATTGCTCCGGCCGATGACAAAAACTTCCAGCACAAGTTTTTGAAGAGCAAGTACGACAAAGCATTGAGACTCTGCGAACGGCTTATCAAATCCGGCAGAAAATTTGAATTGATGCCGAAGTGGAGCTACGAATTCATCGCATCCGCATACAGGTATCATTCAATTGTTAAAAGAGTAGAAGGTACGATATTTGATTATACTCAAATGACATTGGAAAGCATAAAGCAGATTAAAGTGCCAATATTGGCGATATTCGGTTCTAGGGAAGAGTTTGCTGCTATTCCTCCAAAAAAGATGCTAGCGATTATAGAAAGAAGTGCGATAAATTCTCCGAAATGCGGTACATTATTAGTGAAAGGCGCTGACCATAGTTTTGTTGGTCATATAGATTACGTCGTTAATAAAATAATATCTTGGGTGAGAGATTTATGAAAGTAGAAGGATGGAGAAAATCCGGCAGATATTTGAAAAGGAAATTCATTTTTAAAGATTTTAAAGAGGCTTTGAGATTTGTGAATAAAGTTGGTAGAATAGCTGAAAGAATCCAGCACCACCCAGACATAATAATGCAGAAATGGAATCAAGTAATAATTAGGACCACAACACATGATGCCGGTTATAAAATCACAAATAGAGATTTCAAATTAGCAAAACTGATAAACAAAATTAAGAATTCTTGATTATATTTTTCCTTCAAATCCTTTTAGCACTTCTTTGACAAATTTGTTCAAATAATCTTGCTCTCCTCTCACCCAATCATGTGCTTCCATAGGCGAAGGTTTCACTGCAATAGTCTCGGCAACAACCGCTCCATCAAGAGGCTCTCCAAGCGGTACCTTTTCTATTCTAATCAACACGCCTTTCCATATAGGTTTGATTCTGGAATCTAAGTTACTTTTACCTTTAACACTTGTATAGATGCCTTCTCCAATTACCTCTAAACTAGCGTCGTAAACAGGAGAACCTTTCCCTGATTTTACATTTTCTTGTAGGACCAATCCTATGAGCTCCTCTCTTCCGTCAACTTTATACTGACCTTCGAATCTTGTGCGTGCAACGTCTAGTCTCTTTACAGTTTTTAGTCTACCATCCGCTGGCAAACGATAAGGCTTCAGCATTGAGTAAGCACGATTTGCTATATGCAAAAGTAAAGTATCATGATATGTGAGTCTGATCCTGCCAAGAATAGGGTGTGTTGTAGTCCTGAGTGTAGGCTCCAATGTAAGTTCGCCATTAAACGGGTCTCTTATAGAAGCCCCCTCAACTGGAAAATACGGTATAGAGTCTGCGACCGTCTGCATAGCTTGAACAGCCATATTTTCTTTATGAATAGAAAACTATTTAAATCCATTTAATTGTGTCTATGGTGAAATTTATATTGTGTGCTTCCGAATAGTTTCTCATGCCTTTCGATTTCAAGCTTCCTGATTTGGGCGAAGGATTGACTGAAGGGGAATTAGTCCAATGGCTCGTGAAGGAAGGAGATAAAGTAAAAGAACATGATTCTATCTGCAAAGTCGAGACAGCAAAAGCTGTTGTCGAGGTGCCTTCTCCGCGAACTGGGACAGTTCTGAAATTGTATCATAGGGAAGGGGACACAATACGTGTCGGAGAGGTTCTCGCTACAATCGGAGAGGCAGGGGAGAGACCAGTCTCTCCAGCAAAACCTCCTGCAGAAGCCAAGAAAGCTTATGGGGTCGTCGGCGAAATACCTGATGCTGAAGAAAAGGAACTGTTTTGTAAATATTGCGGAGCGAAATTTACTGATGATTTTTCTTATAATAAGCATTTAGCTAAACATGTCACTCCGACAGAAGCTGCTCCGGAAATCTTAGCTGTCCCCGCCGTTAGGAGACTGGCAAGAGAATTGAATGCAGATTTGTCGAAAATCAGAGGAACAGGTTCCGAAGGAAGAATAACCGAAGAGGATGTCAGGAGATATGCGGAGCATGTCGGAGAAAAAAGACCTCAAGAAGTTCAACAGACAGGTGCTAAGATTATCAAAAAATATGACATGTACGGTTATGTAGATCACATTCCTCTGAAAGGTGTGAGAAAAGTTATTGCAAAAAGAATGGTCGAATCCCATTTGCAGAACGCTGCCGTCTCTCATTTTGACGAAGCAGATGTCACAGAATTATGGAGTCACAGGGAAAAGCACAAAGTAGATGCTGAGAAGAAAGGAGTCCACTTGACATTCATGCCTTTCATTATCAAAGCTTTGATCTCTGCGTTAAAAGAATTCCCAAGATTCAATTCTTCTCTAGACGAGGAACATGAAGAAATCATGGTCAAAAAATATTACAACATAGGAATAGCTGTCGCGACAGACGATGGTTTGATTGTTCCGGTCGTCAAGATTGCTGAACAGAAAAGTATTTTGGATTTGGCTAAAGAGGTTCAGGAATTGGCTGACAAAGCTCAGAAAAGAGAGCTGGATCTAGCTGATTTGAAAGGAAATACTTTTACAATAACGAATTACGGAGCAATAGGAGGGATATGGGGAACTCCGATTATCAACATGCCTGATGTCGCAATCCTTGGGATAGGAAGAATCTACGACAAACCTTTGGTCATCGACGGTGAAATAAGAATTCGGAAAGTCCTCCCCATTGCTCTGACTTTTGATCATAGGGTGAATGACGGAGCTGACGCAGCAAGGTTTGTGAATGCTTTCAAGAAATATTTGGAAGATATTGATTTGTTGCTGGTAGAGTAATCTAGGATATTTAAAGTTTAACTTTCTATAAATTTCTATGAAATACAAATTATTTGTTTCGGACTTAGACGGGACTTTAACAGAAGAGGACAGCGCATGGTGGACTCTGCATAAACACTTTGGAACGATGCACCATTCTGATGCGCATTATAAAGCATTCAGAGAGGGCAAAATAGATTATTTAGAATGGATGAGAAAAGATTTGAGTGTGTGGGAAAATCCAACCTATGATGAAGTCAAAGAAGTTGTTTTAAACTACCACCTAAGAGAGAATGCCGAACTTTTATTTGGTTACTTGAAAAATGTTGGCATGAAAACAGCAATAGTCACAGCCGGTTTGGATTTTCATGCAGAAGATATTGCTATGAGATTGGGAGCTGATTATTGGTTTGGTAATGGTGTTGAAGTCGGACCTGATGGTAGAATAACCGGGAAACCGATTTGTGTGGTTCCGCTGGAAGGCAAAGCAAAAATAGTGAAAAATATAGCTTCAGTGTTGACAACTCCTTTGGAAGAGTGTGTTGCTCTGTCTGACAGCATACATGATCTTGACATGCTCGAAATAGCAGGTTTATCAATAGGTTTCAGAAATCCAAAACTAGAAGGTAAGGTTGACTACGTTGCCAAAGATTTGGGAGAAGTTGTCGATATTCTGCAAAAAGAAACAGCTACCGCCTGAATACCCAGTCTTCACTTTTATATTTACTTTCTACTAGTTCCCTTGCTCTCTCTAGTTCTTCTTGGTTCCACTGTCCAATGACATGCTCTTTATTTTCACTGAAAGAGTTCTGCAAAACTCTATAGACATCCTCTCTATTGATAGAAGTGTGATCTAGGATAGAAGTTACCCTTTCCTTAACGTCTTTAATCATCTTGTCAGATATTTTTTCCTTAGGAACCTTCAAAACCCGGAACATTCTTTCGACATCTAGAGAATAAAGTATTGTGCCATGGACCATCACCACATTTTTCTTTTTGGTCAAGGCTGAACCAGAAACCTTCCTCCCGTTGATTGTGATGTCATTTATTGGTTTGAATTCAGATTCTATTCCAATTTTTCTTAGTCCATTGATTACCCATTGAGAAACTTCTCTGTAAGAATCGTGAATATTCTTAGGAAGCATGTGCTCCGGAGCAACCACAGAATAGGTTATTGCCCCGTCTTTGTCCAGATACATTGCTCCGCCACCAGTTATCCTTCTCACGCAATGTATGTCATTCATCCTGCAAAACTCGACATCAACCTCTTCATGCATTTTTTGGAAGAAGCCGATTATTGCAGCATGATTATCGTAATCATAGAATCGGACAGTAGGCGAAGCACCATTTGCAACATGCTCTATACAAGATTCATCCAAAGCCATATTCATCTGTGGGGAGTGGACTTCAACAGGAATAATTCTCCATTGCATTCTATTCACTCTTTACAATCGCTTCTTTGATCGCTTCAGCCATAGCTCTAGAATCAACACCGACCATTTCAATATTGTGCTTTTCAGCAGTCTCTTTGATTATTCTTTCGATTCTGTCTACAGAATCAGCAGGGTGTATTCCGTGCAAAGCATGTTCTATTTCGAACAGACCTTCCTCAGGATGCATGAAAAAGTCTCCGGAGATGTTAATGTCGTTTATTATATAGCCACAGTCCACATTCACTTTAACTAACTTTCCACCGACGATTTTCTTAGAAGCGAATCCTCTCATAACAATTATTGAATCTACCAATTATATAAGTTTATAAAATAGAGTATACTGTATGAAATTTTATTTATTATTGTTGGCAGTAGTAACTGTCAGCGCCTGTGCTGGCATTTTTTTAAAGGATTGTGGTGATGACAAACAATGTTTAGATGCCTCTTTTAAGGAATGTTCAGGAGCCAAAGGTACATTTCCTTTTTCCAAAAATTATACTGCATATTTAGAAATAAGAGGTTTAGAAAATGATAGATGTGTTGTATACGAGAAAGTGGAAGGTCCTGGAATTGACCAAGTGTTGCAAGCAATAAACAATAGAACCGGAAAATCATATAATGAACTCTATCTACTTTGTAAACTTCCACGGAACGTAACAAATCTAGAAATGGACTTAGAACCTGCTGATATTAAAGATTATTGTGAAGGTTCATTTCTAGATTTGCTCACACCAGTATTTCTAGATTTGTTCACCGGTATCAGTCCCAAGATAAAATGATGGTGCGGGGGGCAGGATTCGAACCTGCGAACCCACTAAGGGACTAGATATCTTTCATCTTGAATCAAAACTCAAGCAGGCTTGAGTCTAGCGCGTTTGACCGTGCTTCGCTACCCCCGCGTAAAGAAGACTAGATTCTAGAATGATATAAAATTATCTATTAAAACGAAAAAGAAAAGCTAAAATTTACAAATCATGCGGTCTGCAAGTAGCTCTTCCGTTGGCTTTTGCTCTTCTGGCTGCATTTTGAACCTTTTCAGCCACATATTTGTCCAAAGCCTTGAAAAAGTCCCCAGAAAATCTCATTCCTTTGACAGATCTCTTTATAGCGTTCTTAACAACCAAACCCATCAAAAACACCTCCTAATTGTTATTATATGTTTTAGGCCTAATAAAAAGCTTTTCGTTAAGAATTTAAACCTCAGTTCTATATTAAGTTCTTTATGAAGTACGGAATTATTGTAGGGAGATTTCAACCTTTTCACAAAGGTCATTTGTTAGCAATTAAAAAGGCGTCAAAGAAATATGAAAAAATAGGAGTAGGGATATTCACTCCAAGATTAGAGGACATCAAAAACAAGAAAAGGATTTTTGACATGGATATGTTTTCCAAGAAAAGCAACCCCTTTTCCTTTATAACAGTCAAAAAAATGGTTGAAAAGACTTTGAAAGAAGAAAAAATTGATAACGTAGAAATATTCAAGTTTTATCCGCCAAACCTTTATACAAAAAACAAATTTGAATCTAATTTACCATTTCCTTCAAGCGAAATAGAATTCTTTGTTGCTGTAAAAAATAAAAGAGACAGAATGAGAAATAAGATGATTAAAAAACTTGGGTATAATTATGTGGAGCACAAAGTTTTCGGGAATAATGGGTTCGATTACTCCGCAGGTATGATAAGGAAGAGTATTTTCTCCGGAGACAATAAATGGAAACAGCTTGTTCCTGGTCCTGTGAAAGAGATAATTCTGGAATCCTTTTCTAAATAAAAAGGTGCTCCCGCGGGGATTTGAACCCCGGTTTGTGGCTTTCCTCAATCATCTTTGATCATATCCTTCGAAAAGAATTCGAAGGGCCACCGTCCTTGACCGGACTGGACGACAGGAGCATGTAAGAAAGTTCTTAACAGTAGCTTAAATATCTTTATTTCTAAGTTATTTTCATGCCACAGCCAGCTAGTGAACTTTTAGAAGAAATAAGAGGATTGAAAGGAGAAAAAAGAATTATTTCTGGAGTTGATAAAAGAGGAAGGCTCGATGTTTTTATTTATTCTAAAGGACAAGACAGGGTCTACCAAATAAAACTTGAGAGTATTCGCCCTGGTTTGAGAGGACCGCATCACGGTTATCATCTTGTCGGTGTTGGTGATGAAGTATGCGCTGGCGATGATGTGATTGAAAAGATAATGAATAATGGTTGGGAAATGAACAGCTATGAAAGATTTCTTGAAAAGATTAGTAAACTTTCTCAGGAACATAAACCAATAATGATAACGGCAGCTGCTTTAATCCCTGAAGGTTCCTATGATGTATTTTCTTCTCTCCCACCAGATTCACCACTCTATGAGGATATGTTGGCCAGATTGCCAGTTCGTATTGACGGAAGACTTTCTTCTGAATTGAATAGACAGTTAGATAGACAAAGGCTTGGAACATCAACTTACATAGCATAGATTAATAAGTGGACCCGCCAGGAGTTGAACCTGGCCCTTCGCTGTGTGAGAGCGATGTCCTTTATCGAAAATTTACCGATAGACTACGGGTCCAATACAAAAGGCGCTAGGGCTGGGATTTGAACCCAGAAGCCCTTTCGGGCACCAACTTAGCAGGCTGGCGCATTACCTGATTCTGCCACCCTAGCACAAATTTTAAATTCCCCTCAACCTTTATATATGTGTTTCCTCATTTAATTATTACAGAAAATTTGTTTATTTTGGAGGGATAGCAATGGCAATAACAGTAAAAAACGTTTCAGAGATGTTCGGGAAAGATGTTTTTACAAACAGGGGAGCTTACTGCGGAAGGGTAGCAGATATAGAAATTAATTTAGCAAAGTTTAGGATGCGATCTCTTGTTATAGAGGCTTCTAAAGGCTCTTTTCTCTCAAATCTGGTCGGCGGGAAAAAAGGCGTGGTCATTCCATACCAGCTTGTAGAGAATGTTGGAGACGTTGTTATAATCAAGCATATAACAACCCCGTCCATGCCAGAAGAAGAGAGGGAACCTGAAGCTGCTGCGGTCGAAGCTTATTAGTGCTCTTATAATTTTCCGCAACACTACTTCAACAACAGCTCTTTGAATATTCTTATGACTGCGGGATATCCGAAATCAGGATTCCACTCAACGATGTCGCAGTGCTTGAAATTTATTTTTCTAATCAAATTTATAACATCAATCGGCTTGAATCCGTTAGTCTCCGGAGCATTCGTCCCCACGTATATTGGATCCAGAACATCAATATCGATGGAAAGATAATCAACATCCCCGGAGAAGTTCAAGTCCTGTCTCCAGTCAATTTTATTTTTTACAAGGAAGTCATGCTCATCTTCTGATGCTGTCCTTATTCCTCTTAGAGAAACTTTCGTTCCCAGCTCATGAATCCTGTGCATTACACATGCTATTGAATATTTATTCCCTTCATATTCATCTACAAAATCTGGGTGTGCATCCAACGAGAGAAGTGTCTTCGGTCTCAGAGTCTTCGCTACAGGAAAGGTTACGGTGTGTTCTCCGCCGATTGTAATTATTTTGGCACTCGGGTTTTGTTTCAGCACCCAGTTCACTACCTCCTGAATTCTTTTGGTAAGCACATCAAATTTTTCTGCTGGCTTGATATTTCCCAGATCATAAATTTTTCTGTTGAGCAAGTCCTCTTTCCTTTCGAAATCATATGTCCAAAACTTCGTTCTGAAAAGATTTCTTAATCTATTCGGAGCATGATGTGTATTTGACGGTCCTCCGATTTGTGTAGCCCCGAAAGGTATCCCAATTATGACTTTCTCAGCTTCTTTGAGTTCGCAAAAAGGTTTCCACAGAAGAGTCGAATTGTCTATCCATTCTTGAGCTGTCACAGTAATCAATGATAATTGAGCCGTCTAGTTTAAAAAGTTTCATTTTCCAAAAAATTTTCCCAGAGAAACATAACCATAATTAACAAGCAAGGTGACCGCCAGCGCTAAAGCCACAAAAACTAATGCTACA
Organism: Candidatus Aenigmarchaeum subterraneum SCGC AAA011-O16; assembly: GCA_000405245.1. Lineage (GTDB taxonomy): Archaea > Aenigmatarchaeota > Aenigmatarchaeia > Aenigmatarchaeales > Aenigmatarchaeaceae > Aenigmatarchaeum > Aenigmatarchaeum subterraneum. The sequence continues at coordinate 36,258 of ASMQ01000001.1, read as the reverse complement.
TTTTTCAAAAACGGCGAAGACATATCCACATCCATCCTCATATTTACATATGCTACGGCCGGGCCTTTTCCGTCCATGTCCTCTCCCCTGAATCTCGCGTCTACTCCATTCAGGTCGCTTAAGCTCAGTTGTGGCAAATCAATGGATGTTGCTGTGCCTGTTGATTCTGTGAACGGTCCCACTTCTTTGAATGTTTTCCCTCCATCCAAGGAATATCCGATATAAATATTTCCTGCCCCCCTTCCGATATCAGTACGCCAGTTCACAATCAGTTGAGCTGATTTTACTTCTCCGCCCAGACTTGTCAGATCCTTGTTCCAATTTTCCACAGTCAAATAACCGAAAGGAGCGAACTTCAAAATCACAGGCTCCATACTGCTGTCCCCTAGATTAGCAATCAGCAAGCCTGTTGGAGTCGAGTCAGAATCTCTCGCAGCTACAGGATACCTATTCACTCTGAATGAGTCTAAAGGAAAAACCAAAACACCTATTAAAATCAATACTTCAAACACAAGCAAGTATGCATAGTTTTTGTTAGTCTTCATAAACATCTATTCATATTTTAAATATTTATCCTTTTATTTGTTCCGCCATTATCCTTATTATTACTGACAATAAAACTATTGCAAAGATTGCAGGAAGCAGATCTCCAATGTCAAATCTTGGTATTAAAAATATCGTGGTTTCAGGCTCTTCACTGGGCTGATTTATATTTGTTGTTGTTTCTGTTTTTGGACAGTCCTGAGGGCATGTGTTAGAGTCTTCCCCGCTTTCGCACACGTTATTGCCGCAAACAGCTGTTGTAGTAGCTATGGTTTGAATGGTTTTCGTATCGGCTCTAAAACTGCCTTCAGTTATGTTTGAATTTCCTAAGACATCAGCCACAAAAATTTTAAATGTTATTGTGGTTACATTGGAACTTGCAGAAGTTATAGTGTAATTAACCCAGGAGGAGGTTCCTTTTACTGTGACAGGATGTTTTATGAAAGCGCCTGTCGCATCTTCCTCCACATAAGCAAAGCCTAGATTGCTTATGCTGTCTTTCCAGAAAGAATATATTGTGAGGCTGTTCACACCTATTGTTGTGTAAAAGGGCGGTCTCAGATCCTGGACTCTTGTTCTTTGTTCATTCCCACCAAAAATATCCCAGTCTCCGGGAGCGGCAACAACATTTGATAGCAAAGCAAAAAACAAAATTAAAAAAATTCCAAAGTATTTGCCTTGCATGAATTTCACCTAGGATATTGTAATCAAGCGGTTGTTAGTCGTTGTTCCGACAACTATTTCATTTCTCCCATCGCTGTTAAGATCTGTTATTGCAGGCGAGGTGTAGATAGAACCGCCGGCATTAAACCTCCATGAGAATGCACCATCTTTTCCATTGATTACGTAAACAAAATTGTCAGATGAGCCAGCTATCACATCCTTTATGCCATCACCATTCAAATCTGCAATGGCAGGCGAAGAATCAACATGTCCATTTGTTTGGTAGTCCCATAACTTTGTTCCGTTCAATCCAACTAGAGCGTATATCCTTTTGTCAGGTGACTGCGTCCCGACTATGACTTCCTTGAATCCGTCTCCATTAATATCGCTCAAAACTGGAGCTGATCCGACAAGGGTGAAGCCTACAGAGTAGTTCCATATTTGTGCTCCTGAACCTCCGTTCAAAACATAAATGTAATTTGTCGGAGGATTGCCTCCTGATATTCCATTGTAAGTTCCGAAGATAACATCCTTTGTCCCGTCGTTATCCACATCTCCGATTGCCGGCGCTCCTTCTAATTGATGATATGTGGCTGTAGTGTTGCTGAAGTTGAAGCTCCACAGAGTTCTCTGCGCTTTCGTCATTGAAGCCACGCTTCCATTCAAGAGATAAATTTTTCCGTCATACGAACCGAATGCTATCTCTTTTATTCCGTCATTGGTTATGTCAGCCACAACCGGAGAAGCCCAGATACAATCTTCTGCAGAATAATTCCATAACAGCGCTCCGCTCGTTCCGTTAATAACATAAAGATTCTTTCCGCAGGAACCAATCACAACCTCCAATGCATTATCGTTGTTCAAGTCGACTAGAGCCGCTGATGTTCCGATCAAATCGTCTGCCGTGAAATTCCACACTCTTCCACCTGTGCTATTCACAGCAGTGATATTTTTGTCAAAAGAACCAAAGACAACCTCGAGATCTCCATCGTTGTCCAAATCTCCTATTGACGGAGAGGAAAATACAGCATCTCCTGTCGAATAATTCCACCAATTCGTTCCATTATTTCCGCTCACAGCATAAACTTTGTTTTCATCAGATCCGAAAATAACATCTATCACTCCATCCCCATTTATGTCCGCTGTTGCCGGCGATGAATAAATTGAAGCGGTCAAGTTGTAGCCCCATTTCTGAATTGCAGAAACACCTATAGTTATGTATGAATCTGGGATGAGGTTTCCTACTGCCGAAGAGACTATCCTGTGACCAAAGTCAAAAGATTTACCTGTCGTGTTTGTGCAGAATGTTATAGGATAGGTTATGTTTACATAATATGGAGATGCGTTTAATGGTGAAAGCTGCTGGATTCTTATGTCTCCTGTCGGGTTGCCTCCGTCTGTCAGAGCTGTGCAACTTAAACCTGCACAAGTCTCGATTGTCGGCGTCGTGCTCATGTAAAGATAATTACCTCCGCAGCTACCTGACGGGAGGGCTGATGGCAATTTGACATCTAGATTTGCTTCATTCCTTGTAGTGTCATTCGATTCGCTATATTGCAAATGAATGGTCTGATTAATTTTTCCTTGTGGAGTTCCGTTAACCAAAAGGAAATTCAAATAGTATGTTTGGTTTTCTTTTGCTTCTGAAGACGAGACGCAAGTATCATTAAGGACATTGAAATCTGTTGTGCACAAACCTGTTAGACGATCTCTGATAACAGATCCTGAGAAGAATAATCTTATTGGGGTTGCAGTTGTCTTGCTTGAATTATCTTCATACCATATTCTCCATGCAACGACTTTGTCAACTATTGTTGTGTTGCTCCAGGAGAAGTTTGTCCATGTCCAGTTGTTTGAAGTGTTCAGTAAATTCAAAGGAGAGCTGTATAAAGACGGACCTCCGCCAGCAGCAGCTGCGGTGTGATTCACATTCACTTCCGCATAATCTGTATTTGCTGTTACACTTCCGTCTTGCGGAGTTGCGACTTTCAAATTAACATAACCTGAACTGTCGACCACATCAGACACTTCTGCACCGCTATATTCTCTGTAATATATACCGGTTGTGCTTGTACCTATCACAGTCATGTTTTGCCAGCCAGGCATCGAGTTATTAAATATATAGAGAGTTAGCGTGCTGCTTGATGCAAAGCCTTGGTATCTTACTGTCACTGAGTTTATGTTGCTGATTGACTCTTCCACTTTTAGATGAATCAAATGGTCAGCTTCCTGCCCAACTGCGCATGATCTACAAACAATCTGTGTGTATGTTGTGTCATCCTGTGCTATGGCTGTATAAGCTGCATTGTTGAATTCAATTTCGCCGATGCATATTGCTATTAAATCGCATGATGTTGATGCGCCTGTCCAATTTGCAGCATACATGTCTGGGGCGTTGGGCGATGTTATATTGGAATAGTTGTATGTATCGCCCGGTAATGTTGTGTGTGTATCGTCGATGTTTAAGTTATCACTAGCGGTGTTGGTTATTTTAAGGATAGCATGTCCTGTAGAATTTATAAGACCAGAAGTAATGTTCAGTTGCACGGTTCTTGTGATTGCGGCAGCTGTTAAAGAAACAACTACTCTATAAAAACTATTTGATGAAAAATTATAGACATCCGCAGTGCCACCTGAAAGAGTATCTCTATAAGCTACATAAAAAAGGGTTGCGGAATCTACAGAAGGCAGGTCGTAGGTATAATTCACACTAGAGGTTCCTGATGGTATTACTACAGAGGTACCCGATATGCCTGAATCATTGTAATGTTTATCAGTCGCATTTTCTGGTTCTGTAACCGTGCCTGAAGTTTGCCAGCCCACAGGTCTATATTTCTGGAACGACAGTATGCTTTGGGCTCCACCCCCACCCTCTCCTGTATAATTCACAAATATTCCTGATTCATTAGTGGAGAGGAAAGCTCGATGCAAACCCCTGTCATCAAATCCTTGTGCAAACAATTTTATTCCGTGTCCAGCAAAAACCTGAGAGACATTCTGCCCGAAGTTCCTGAATAAAGGTGCTCTGTCAGAAAACGCGACTCTACAAGCCACACTCGTATTTAATCCTGCCTTGTGCTCTGTCGAGTTTATGACAAAATTGACTATGTAGTAACCTAATGCTGTTTGTGGTGGAGGGTTGCAAATGTAATTGACACCGACTCCTGTCCCGCCAAGCAGCGTTCCTATGTCCGTGTTGTTCACATGTATAACATTTGTCCCGTTACCAGAACTTTTGAAAACCCTGACATTTGTGTTTGTTCCTGTCGCGCTCACACTTCCTGCTGTTGATTCAGATGTCGCGTTTGAAACCTCACCCATATCCAATGCGACACTTCCAGATATTTCTGCGTTGTAAATGAAAGAAACATTAATTTGATCTGCAGAAGAGTCTTGAGTGGATGTAACGTTGACAATCGCGAAATACATGCTTCCGTCATTCAAACCGGTGCTTGGAGCTGCAGTAAATCTGACCTCTCGTTGCTGATTATTTCCGAGGCTTGAGACAGAGTCAGGTGTAAAGGAAATACAGTTGCATGTATCCTGACTCTCATTAATCAAAACATTTGTGCTCGTCCCTCCTGTCGATCTAGCTGTGACATTGCCTGAGGAACTTGAGCCTGAATTTATTGTTCCTAAATTTTTTGTAGACTGGTTCCAAGCTATCGCTGGTGGTGTCGGTACAGAGACATTGAAGAAAAGACTTGTGATTGTTGTCGTATAATTGTCGTTTTGTATAAAGAAGGTTGTTATGTTCCAATTCAGTCCTGTGGTCGTTAAATTTGTAGTATTAAAAATTGTAGTTGTTCCGGCCAGATTTACCCAACCAGTATAATTGCTTGTCAAATTTATCGTCAAACCCGTCGTGTTTATTATGGCTGTGAAGTTCGCAACTTCATTCTGTGTGTAATTTGTGTTTGTTGTAGAGTCGTTCATGAAGAGTGATACGGCTGTTGCTCCTCTGGATATATTGAAGTAGGTCAAACTTGTGGAGTTCTGTTGGTTTGCAGAATCGTTGGCAAACCATCTATAGTAATAACTGAAAGCTCCTTTAGTCTGGAGCCCGGTGAAATTTATACAATACACGCTAGTTGTACCACAACCGGCGAGTCCGGGGGTTGTGTAGTTAGAATAATTCCTGATGGCTCCAGAGATGTTTGATTCAAATGTGACATGTTGCGGGTTAGTATTGTCTGTCCATCTTGCTTGAAAACCGAAATTGCGGCTATCGGAATATGTCGTGCCGTTCGGTTTGCCTTGTACTACCGCAAATGACTGCGGAGCAAGATTAACAGCAGCAGTGGTTGTGAGGTTCAGGAAATCCATCACTACATTGAACTGGGCATTGTTAACACCGCCAGCATGACCCTTCTGTATCGTGTTCGTTCTGAATCTTATTGTAATGTGATTTGAAGAATTTGCATACGTTGAGATGTCTGCTGCATCTGTAGGAAATTCTTTTGTGATCCTTGTCTTGTTTTCAGTTATTGAGAACGGGGATGCAGCCACCTGTTCCCAAACAGAATCATTCTGCCTTAAAATGTCAATCCATCTGTTTCCTCCGGTTTGGCTTTGGTTGAACAGGAGAGAAAGCTCTATATCCATTCTTGTTACGTCTGCCACAGTTTCTGTGAAAGGCTTTGTTGTCAGATTGAACGCTACAGTCGAGAGCATAGGTAAGCCGGATATGCGAATATTGTCGGCTCTGCAAAGCTCGTTTGCCGCGTTATTGTGATTACACCATAAAGTGAAATTAAAGGTTCCTGTATCATTAAAAGCTTGGGATATATTTCTTGCCACAATACAGTTTCCTGAACCCCCGCCATCATCAATATACAGTTGTGTGCTCGTAGTCGCTCCTGAATAAGCTCTTACCACAGCCAGCTCACCAGCATCAAGTTGAGCATTTGCAGAAATAGTGTAATTAAATTCTATTACCCTGTAACCTGTTGTATTAACAATTCTGGAAGTCGTGTTTAGCGTGTAGACGCCTGAAACTCCATCAGCAAGAAAGTTATTGTCACCATCACCCGTACATGCTTCAAGTTCAGTGTCTAACCAGTTTAAATTAGTCCATGCTGACGTTATTGCACCACCATCATAGAAGATTGTCTCTCTATTTCCCTCGTAGTACACGCTTGCTGATGCATTCCAAAAAACATTGTCGTCAGTATCTAATCTAGTGCTTAAAGCAGCTGGCACTGTTCCGTTGTATATAGCGTAGTCTGTCGAACCCAAATACTGTCCAGCAGAAGCCAGAACAGAAAAATTCAGAATATTTAATATTAAAACTAGAAAAAACACTATTTCTAATCTTAAGCCCTCCCCTTTCATACCATTTTCCTCTTTATTATAAGTCGTTCAAGCATAAATTTAATGACTGAAAGTGATGTTATCCAAAAGATAATAGGAATTTTCAAAAGGGTCATTTATCCAAAATATTAAAACTATTTTATCATTATTTTTTGGTAGCTCGGTAAATTTGATTCTGGATTCCAATTTTTTCCACCCGTTGCCCGCATCAGTCAGGGAAATACCATAAAATTCGCCGGCATCAGACGACCTTGCTGTTTGGCTGTTAAAGTTCAGTTCGTTCACCGGAGCGGCACTGTCATGCAATATGGCGAATGCTCCTGAACCGCTATTTGTAGTAGCATCCAAAGGCGAATTCATATTGAATGGTTTATAGTAGAAACTTATTATATAGTTTCCCGGGACTTTTACAGGGAATGCTCTGGATTTTAAAGTATTGCTCGCACTCCCGCTTGAAACCTTCATAGCTTTTGCTCCAGAGAATGCATCATCCACGAGAGCATTAACCCAAGTTCCACTGTCTACATTGTTTGTATAAGGACGTTTGTCTTGATCGAGAACAAACCAATCTGTAGGCAAATTTCCATCCCTTATTTCTTCGAAAGACGAGGAAAAAACAACTTCAGAAGACCCAAAATTGACACACGCACTTGCTAAGACAACAAAAATAATAGCAAAGCCTACAGTTTTCATGAACTAATTATCTTGAAACTCACATTTAAAGTTAGTGATTTAAATAGTGGAGTTATTAATGTTATAAAGGATTTTATGGCTAAAAAACATAGGGTCAAAAAACACCATTTTAAAAGACATGTAAAGCACGCTAAAAGACATGCCAAGGTTTTCAAGCCTAAGAGTGTAAAGCATATAGAGACTCCAGCTCCTAGACTGCCTCTGATTGAAAAGATGCCTGACGAAAGAGCCTTCGATTTATTAAAAAATATAAGATTCCTGTTACTCAACAAATTTTCATCAAAAGAGACAGTGATTTGCAATCTGTTCTTAAGAAAATTGGCTTTCCTTGTGTGATGAAGGTCTCTGGAGAGAAGATCATACACAAGACTGAGTTCGGCGGAGTCAAGCTAAACATACAAAGCATGGAGCAGGCTCAGGAAGCTTTCAAGCAACTGATGAAGATAAGAGGCGCGGAAAAGGTTCTCATACAAAAGCAACTATCAGGTTTAGAGCTTATAACTGGGGTTAAGAGAAATCATTCTTTCGGAGCAATCATAACTGCTGGTATTGGCGGGGTTTTTGTTGAGGTTTTGAGAGACGTCACTTATAGAGTTTGTCCTATTTCTTTGCAGGATGCTGAGGATATGGTTAGGGAATTGAAAGGGTATGAAGTTCTCAAAGGTTTCAGGGGTGGAAAGCCTATCAACTTCTCTGCTTTATACGAAACTTTGATAAAAGTCTCGAAGCTAGCTGTCAACGAAAAGATAAAAGAAATGGACGTGAATCCTCTTTTCTGCAATGAGAACGGATGCTTTGCGGCTGATGTTAGAATTATAAAGTAAGACTACAAGTCCATAAGACTTTAAATACATTCCAAATCTAGTTTTGAGTATGCGAATCATAATTACAGGCGGAGCCGGATTTATAGGAAGTAATTTAGCCAATAGTTTGGCTAAAAGTAATGAAGTTTTTGTTCTTGATGACCTAAGTTTCGGACAAAAGTCTAATCTTGATGGGAATTCGGAACTGATAATCTGTGATGTTAGAAACATTCCTGATTATTTATACAAACTGGATCCTGACTATATAATTCATTTGGCTGCAAAGAGCTCTGCTCCGATGTTCTACGAAGAGCCAATGAAAGGGGCGGATGTCAATGTGAACGGCTTCATAAGGATAATGGAATTTGCAAAAGATGCTGGAGTGAAGAAAGTCGTTTATGCTTCTACAAGTTCCCTCTATTCTAGGACAAAACCTCCGCACAAAGAGGATATAGAACTTATTCCTGGTTCATTCTACGAGCTTTCAAAGCTTGCAAATGAGCATACGGCAAGGATTTATGATGAATTGCATGGAGTGAAGTCTGTGGGTTTAAGATTTTTCTCTGTTTACGGACCTAACGAGCTCCATAAAAAGCAATATGCAAACATTGCAACGCAATTCCTATGGCTTATGAGAAAAAACCAGAGACCGACAATTTATGGAGACGGAAAGCAGACAAGGGATTTTGTTTACGTGACAGACATAATGGATGGCATAACTCGAGCCATGAAGTCAAATTTCAATGGCATACTAAATCTAGGATCAGGGAAATCTTATTCGTTTAATGATGTTGTGGGTTTGCTGAATGGGGTCTTGAAGAAAAACATTAAAGCAAAACATGCTAATAACCCTATAAAAAATTACGTCGAGCACACACATTCTGACATAAGTTTGGCAAAAAAGAAAATCGGTTTCAATCCGAAAGTTGATTTGAAAGAAGGTTTGCAACTTCTCGCCGAACATTACAAATAATTGCGATAGAAATAAATATCAGCGCGCATAATTATTATATGGTGCAATGCAAAATAAAATAATTGTTTTGTGTGCATTGGTGAAAAAGAAATGGCAAAGAAAAAGAAACATCGAGCTTGATTAGCGGAATACCGCAGCTCATTTGGGGCCTTATGTTTGGCCCCATCTTACTAATTTCTCAAAAAGCGAAAAGGATTTAAATGTCAGATTTTAAAGTATACTAATGCCCACGAAATTTCTCTTTGTTCTTGGTGGGGGTTACAGTGGCTTAGGAAAAGGCATCGTAACCGCTTCAATAGCTAGGCTTCTCCAAAACTTTGGTTACAATGTAAAAACTATAAAAATCGATCCCTACTTCAATCTCGGAGCAGGAGATCAGAATCCTAATGAGCACGGCGAAGTCTTTGTGACAGAAGACGGCGGAGAAATAGACCAGGATTTTGGACATTATGAAAGATTTTTGGGAAAACCTTGTCTCAAAAAGCAGAACATAACCTCCGGAAAGATTTTTCACAGTGTCATTAACAATGGAAAAATGGGTCAATATTTAGGAAGGACAATCCAGATGATTCCCCACATAAGAGATGAGGTGAAAAAGGAAATCAAAGAGGCTGCAAACAACTGTGATTTTGCTGTTGTCGAGGTTGGCGGAACGATCGGTGACGACGAAGCCTTGATATTCATTAGAGCTATAGCAAGCATGATTTACGAGGACGGTGAAGAGGCCGCTACTGTCGTACTAGTCCCTTTAATTTTTAACGAGTCTGTCGGAGAGCCTAAAACAAAGATTGCACAGAGTGCAATAAAAGCTCTGAATGAATTGGGTTTGAGGACAGATTTCCTTGTTGTCAGAACAGAATACGAAGAATTCATGGATGAAAAGAGGAAAGAGAAGCTAAGGACTTTTTGCAATGTTGGAAAAGAGCATATAATATCTGATCCGACCCTTGATTTGCCATACAAGCTTCCTTTTATTTTTAATGATCAGAAATTCGGAGAGACTATACTTGGAAACTTCAAAATTGTTGTTCCGCAGACTGTCGATTGGCAGAATTACGACACGTTCATAAAGAAAGCCGACAGTGCCATGGAAAGGATTCCTATCGCATATGTTGGAAAATACGTGGCTGAAGGAAAAGGAATTCATAAGGATGCCTACATTTCTGTTGAAGAATCTTTGAGAAGAGCTTGCATAGAATTTGGTTTCGTTCCAGAGATTCACAGGATAGATGCTGTTGTTTGCGAGCAGGATACTTCGTTGCTCAACAAAGTGAAAGGAATAATTGTTCCTGGCGGTTACGGGACAAGAGGATTGGAAGGGAAAATAAAAGCTATCCAATACGCAAGGGAGAAAGGAGTTCCTTTCCTTGGTTTATGTTTAGGTTTGCAGATGGGCGTTGTTGAATTTGCAAGGAACGTCTGTGGTCTCGAGAATGCACATTCAGATGAAATGGATGAGGGAAGGGTTTGCCCTGATCCCGAGCAGCATTTGATTTGTTTCTTGCCGGAACAAAAAGAGACAAGAGAAAAATACGGATACATAGGAACACAGAGACTAGGAGACTTTTCCTGCATTCTAGATGATGGATTTGTAAGAAGACTTTACGAAAGAACTGGAAGACCGGATTCGCATGAAAAATCAAAACTGTCTGCATACGATAAAGTAAGATTAGGACTTCTGAATAGAGATGATTTTGTTGTTTTCGAAAGACACAGACATACAAGAGAAGTTAATCCTGATTTTCATGAAATTCTTTTGAAGAACGGGATGTTTTTCCCTGGAGTTCATCGAGGTTTGAACGGGACTGTTTTAGTCGAAATAACCTCAGTCAAAAATCATCCATTTTATGTCGCTTCGCAATTCCATCCTGAATTCACTTCAAATTACGTCAGGCCTAATCCTTTGTTCTTTGGATTCGCAGAAGCAGTTAGAAATCAGATCTCTCCTTTGAAGGCTGAAGAAGTGTTAAGAAAGATTAAAACATCTTAATAATTTTCAGAAGGATGCCAGATAAAATCGTCTTTATCCTCCTCTATAGAAAATTCTTCTCCGCACTCATCACAAAAAGCCTCTTCCTCAGTTATTGGGACAGAAACTTTATTTTCGCAGTTTGGGCAAAGAAGTTGTCGAGCATTCCTTTTCAATTCCTCGTCAAAAGAACTTATCCCCATGCATTATTTATTTGCGATTTAAGTATTTATGCTTATTTTTAATGAGAAATTTATTTTCTGGCAGTAGGAACTGCGAAAATATAAGGTGGGATTATTAATTTATACTATGACATTGAGGGGAATAGTTTCTGAGAGAGCGGACACGCTGCCTGAAGAAGAAATAGGAAGTCTTCTGAAGATTGCAGCTGAAAGGAAAGATATAATTTCTCTTGGTCCTGGTGAGCCCGACTTCACCCCACCTAAACATGTCATCAATGCCGCATGCTCTGCAATAAAAAAAGGTTTCACTCATTATTCTCCTGTTGAAGGAAGAATGGAACTGCTGCAAGCGATATCGAAAAAGCTCAAAAGCGAAAACAAGATCGATGTTCCGCCGGAGCAGGTTGTCGTGACTAATGGAAGCAATGAAGCGATAATGCTCTCTTTGCTTTCTATAATTGATCCCGGAGAGTCTTGCTTTGTTCCAGATCCTGGATTTCTTGCATTCATTCCGATGGTTGAGATGCTGAATGGCTATCCCATATCAATGCCTTTGAGATACGAAAAGGATTTTCAGGCTGATGTAAGCGATTTAAAAAAACTAGTCGAACCTAAAAAAACAAAAGCAATAATAGTCAATACGCCTTCAAATCCCACCGGAACAGTCTTCCCAAAAAAAGTTTTGGAGGAGATTGCATCTTTTGCTGTAGAAAATAATCTATTGATAATTTCTGATGAGGCATATGAAAAGTTTGTTTATGATACAAATCATATTTCTATCGGAAGTTTGAATGGAATGGCGAATTATGTTCTGACTTTGCAAAGCTTTTCCAAGTCTTATGGCATGCCTGGTTTCAGAGTCGGTTATGCAGCAGGGCCGTCAAAAATCATAAAGGCAATGCGATATCTGCACATATTTGTGAGCTTGTCTGCTCCGACACCTTCGCAGTTTGCTGCAGTTGCTGCGCTTGAAGGGCCACAGACTTCAGTCAAAAAGCATGTCGATGAATACAACAAAAGAAGAGTTTTTCTTACCAAAAGGATAAATGAGTTAGAAGGTTTTGAATGCAAAGAGCCTCAGGGAGCATTCTACATTTTTGCTAAGTATGATTACAAAATGAAGTCAAGAGAGTTTGCTAGTTGGCTTTTGAAAAACGCAAAAGTAGCGGTTGTTCCCGGAGCAGACTTTGGAAAATATGGAGAAGGGTTTCTAAGATTTTCTTTTGCAACGAAACTGAATTTGATAGAGAAAGCTATGGATAGGATAGAGAGAGCTACGAAAAAATTAAAATAAAAATAAAATTTCTTACCAGCCCTTAGAGTGCACCCACAATCCTTTCAATACAGATAGAACTCCTAACACGCCCAAGGTATATGCAAGTGCCATTTTCCAATCTGCTACTGACCAAAAGATTGCAGCAGCAATTAGCATTCCGACACCTTTCCAAAGCGCATGTTGGCAATGCCAGTGTGGCATCATGCCCATATCTTCCATTTTCTTAGCCATCGAATCACCTGAAAATACTTGCTAAAACGATATTTAAACTATATCAATGTTCGAAAATATATGACACAGAATACAAAACAAAAACTTTTTATTAGTTGAAAAACATTAATTAAGTGGTGATTAGGTGGATAAAAAGTTAATCGGTATGGTTTCGCACTTCTATCCAAAACTTTTAGTTGCTGTTGTGGATCTATCAGATAGTTTGAAAGTTGGAGATAAGATATTGATAGAAAGGGGTACAGAAACCTCTGAGCAGGTTGTAACAGAGATGCAGATTGAGCATAAAAACATAAATGAAGCTAAGAAAGGGCAGTCAGTAGGAATGAAAATTTATTCTAAGACAAAGGAAGGCGCTAGAGTCTATAAGGTGACTGATTAAGCTTAACTCCAAGAATAAACAATAAATAGGTGGAGTTGTATATAATGCTCTCATGCCTAAGGCTATGGATTCTCTAGATTTGTTCTTTACCCCTGAAAGCATTGCTTTGGTTGGTGCTTCTAGGACTCCGGGGAAAATAGGACACACTATCCTGGAGAATCTTAAACTGTCTTTTCAAGGGAAAATCTACCCTATAAACCCGCAGGCGACAGAAATATTGGGTTTACAGGCTTTTCCTTCCGTGATGGATGTTCCGGAGCCTATTGATCTTGCTATCATAGTCATACCAGCAGAAGAGGTACCAAAGGAAGTTGGAGAATGTGTAAAAAAGAAAATTAAGGCTATGATTATAATTTCTAGCGGTTTTGGCGAGACTGGAGATAAAAAAAGAGAGGAAGAGATTCTAAATCATATAAAAGGTAAGGCAAGAGTTTTAGGACCAAACTGCTTGGGAGTATACACAAAGAATCTGGATATGTTCTTTCTGCCAAGAGATAGACTCAAAAGACCTCCTGAAGGCTCAATAGCCTTTATAACTCAGTCTGGAGCTTTTGGCTCGACTATTTTAGACTTGATTGCCGGAGAAGGCGTGGGAATTTCAAAATTTGTATCAATAGGAAACATGCTAGACATAGAAGAAACTGATCTCCTGCGGTATCTGGAAAAGGATTTGCAGACAAGATGTATAGCTTTATATGTCGAATCTATTAAAAAGGGGCAGGAATTCGTTGAATTGGCTAGAAAGATAACTAAAAAGAAGCCCATTGTCGCTATAAAGGCAGGAAAAACAGTGAAAGGTAGAGAAGCCGTTCTGTCACATACAGGAGCACTGGTCGGACCTGCAGAAGTGTATGAAGCAGCCTTTAAACAGGCTGGAATTGTTGAAGCAGACTCAACAGAGGAACTTTTTGATTTTTCAAAGGCTTTAGCATCTCAACCGACCCCAAAAGATAATAGAATAGCTATTGTTACTGATGGTGGAGGCTTTGGAATTGTCGCTGCAGATCAGACTATTAGAATGGGTTTAGAGCTTCCTAAACTTTCTGATGAATCAATAAAAGCTTTAAAGAGCTTTTTGCCTAAATATACGTCTTATCACAACCCTATTGATATTAGCGGGGATGCTACAACCGAGCGTTACCAGAAGACCTTAGACGTAGTCTTTAAAGATAAAGGAATCTCAGGCGTGGTTTGCATAGCCCTTTTACAGGTTCCTATGTTGGATGAAGGCGTTATAGATGTTCTCCGGGACTGCAAGATCTATGGAAAATCTTTGACTGTTTGTTCGACAGGCGGTTCATGGACTCAGGAGAGGGCAAAAAAACTGGAAGCTGTTGGCGTGCCAGTCTATCCTACTCCGGAGAGAGCTGTCAATGCTATGTGGGCTCTTTGGGAATATGGAAAAGTCTTAAAAAGAAAATAGTTCTACACCAACTTAGGTAAAATAGATTTTTACTGAAGTTATCCGATAGTTAAGTCATGAAAAAGAAATTTCTCTTAATTGGAGTTCTTGCAATTTTATTTTTGGTCGGTGCAGCCTTCGGACTGCTCTCTTCTTATGATTCCATAACAGGATTTGCAACAGTGAATAAAGCGATTTCTCTTGATATTATCGGGAGTAGCAATGACGATAATTACACTTTGACAGATGTGGAGCAGGGTGAAACAAAATGGTCTCCGAAAATCAAAATTAAGAACGATGCTGATGTACCGATCAAAGTCAATCTGTCTGTTTTGATTCTTCCACAGTCTGCAGGAAACGATGATGATGTCACGAATTCTATTTGGGATGAAAACAAAACTACGCCTTTAGAAAACCCTGTTCAAGTTCCTGTCGAAGACATGTATTTTTATGTGAAGCATGAATTTTCTCCTTCAGCTAATACAGGAAACTATTATTTCTCTCTAAATGCTGCTCCGTAGTTATTTCTGAAATCTTTTAATTCCGATTTTTTGCCCATAAGGACAAATTCTCAGAAGAGGGCAGATATTACACTTAGGATAATTAGAAAGACAGATTTCTCTGCCGAAAGCAATCATTCCAAGGTTTATCAAGTGCCATTTATTTTTAGGAATGATTTCTTCCAGAATCTTTTCGACTTCGTGCGGTTTTGCCTTCTCCGAAGCCAAGCCTAATCTCTTGCTTATGATTTCAACGTGGGAATCAACAGGAATATAGTCTTGTTTGTATGCTTCTGAAAGGACTATCGCAGAAGTCTTGTGACCAACTCCGGGAAGCGACATCAGTTCTTCTCTGGTTTTGGGAACCTTTCCCTTATAGTTTTCTATGAGGATCTTGCAGAGTCTTTTCAAATTTTTTGTTTTATTTCTGTAGAAGCCTACAGGTTTTATTAAATTCTGCAACCTTTTGTCGGGCAGTTTAAGGACCTGCTCTGGGGTTTTTACTGTTGAAAACAAACTTTTATAAGCAATCAGGGTTTTCTCATCTCTTGTTCTGTGAGATAGGAAAGCCCAAACCAATATCTGAAAAGGAGTGATGTTGTGTCTTGTAGGATGCTCTCCTATTTGTTTTCCATATCTTTCTTCTATGAAATCTACAATCTGACCTATGTTTCCGTTCATCATAACTTTTATAAACCTTGAGAATTTATTAATCTTATAATACTCATGCCAGAGACCAAGGTCAGCGCCGCACTGGAATCAAACGTATTTCAACTATTAAATAATACTGTAAAAGAGCTAGCCGTATCTAGATTTTCTGAACCTACTGTCGTACAACAGCTTGTCATACCGAAAGTTCTTGGAGGAAAGAATATTTTAGCTATTGCCGGAACAGGTTTAGGCAAAACTGAGTCTGCTATGCTCCCCTTGTTTTCAAAACTTAAAGAGAGTGAGCACAAGCCAATCGCTTTGCTTTACATAACCCCTCTTAAAGCTTTGAACAGAAACATGCTCGACAGACTTCTGTGGTGGTCTTCAAAGCTTGAGCTTGATGCTTCTGTTAGACATGGTGATACAAGCCAATCGGAAAGAAAACTACAGCTCGAATACCCTCCACATATACTAATCACGACTCCGGAGCAGATTCAGGCGATGTTGACAGGGAAAAGATTCAGGGAACATCTACGGAACATCAAATACATAATAGTCGATGAGATCCACGAGCTTGTCGAGAGCAAGAGAGGAATCCAACTCACATTGGCTCTAGAAAGATTAAAAAGACTTTGTGGAGTCCCGCAAATTATAGCTTTATCCGCTACTGTAGGTTCTCCGGATGTCGCTGCAAAATTCATTTTTGCGAATCAAAAATATGAGATTGTGAATGCGATACAGACGAAAGACTTGTCCATAGAGGTTGAGTCTCCATATCCTACAAGGGAAGACAAAGCTCTTGCTGAGAAAATATTTATCGGAGATGGGGTGGCAGCAAGATTGCGGACTATCTATGAATATATTAAAAAATTTAGATCCACTCTTACTTTCACAAACACAAGGGAAGCAGCTGAAATGCTTTCTTCGAGATTAAGGATTTTTGACAAAGAGTTGCTTCATGGCATACATCACGGGTCTTTGTCAAAAGAAGTAAGATTGAAAGCTGAAAAGGAATTCAAGGAAGAAAAACTGAAAGCTTTGATTGCTACCTCTTCTTTGGAACTGGGAATAGACATCGGATCGATAGAATTAGTTCTGCAGTATATGTCTCCGAGACAAGTCTCGAAGCTTGTTCAGAGAATAGGAAGAGCAGGACACGGAGTCGGAAGAGTTTCTGAAGGTATCATTATTGCCGGAGAAGGTGATGATGTGTTTGAGTCTGCAGTCATAGCTAGGAAAGCTTTGAAAGGCGAACTGGAGAAGCTGACCACATACAAAAACTGTTTGGATGTTTTGACACATCAGATAATCGGGATGGGAATAGAGGAATATGGTTCTGACTGGAAAGAGATTTACAAAACTTTCAAAAACGCTACTCCTTATGCAGAACTTTCTGAAAAAGAATTTTTAGAATTGATAAATTTTCTCGATCAACAGTTGCATTTGTTATTCACAGATAACGGAATAAAGAGACGTAGAAGAGCACTCCCATATTATTTTGAAAATCTTTCTGTTATTCCGGACTCACAGTCCTACAAAATAATAGATATAATAACAAACACTCCTGTAGGAAATCTTGATGAAGAGTTCATAGCTACGCATGGCGATGCAGGATCAAGCTTTATTGTGAAAGGAAGACCGTGGAAGATAATTTCTGTTGAAAATGGGAAGGTTTATGTCGAAGCTATAGAGGACATTGAATCTTCGATTCCAGCGTGGGAGGGAGAATTGATACCTGTTCCTTTTGCGGTTGCACAGGAGGTCGGAGAATTAAGAGGGCTTATTGGAAAAATGTTAAAACAAAACTTAAAGCAAGTCCTCATAATTGAGAAGATAAAAGAAAAATATCCCGTTTCTTCTAATACGGCCGAGAAAATGATTCAGTTGATAAAAGCTCAAGTAAGAAAGTTTCCTGTTCCGCATAACGAATCTTTGCTAATAGAGAAATTTCAAGATTTTGTTGTTCTCCATTCACCATTCGGGAGTCTGGTCAATGAAACATTAGCAAGGTTTATTGCCGCGATTCTCTCCGCAGAATTTGGAGAAATAATAGCTAGCAGATCTGACCCCTATAGAATAATTTTAAGAGGCTGTTCAGCAGAAGACATCAAAAAAATATTTGAGAACTACAAACCTGAGGATATAGAACCACTTTTGGAAAAAGCTCTGCAGAACTCTACTTTGTTCAAACGGAGGTTTGTGCATGTTGCTAAAAGGTTTGGAGCGATTGTTAAGGGAGCCAATTTTGAAAGGCTGAAGATAGAAAAGATTATCGATGTCTATCGGGGTTCACCAATCTTCAAAGAAGTTTTGCGGGAGATTTTCACTGAAAAATTAGATTTAGAAAACACAATAAATGTTTTCAAAGAAATTAAAAGCAAGAAAATAAAAATTGAGGAGTGCGACGGACTGTCGCCTCTAGCTGAGTTAGGATTCAAATACGAACTTCATGATATTGCAAGGCCTGACAGACCGGAGAAGGAAATATTCAAGCTCTTTAGAAATAGACTTATGGATTCAAGGGTTAGGATTCTTTGTGTGAATTGTGGAAAGTATGCGCTGAATATTTATGTCAAGGATATCGAGGATGAACCGAGATGCAGGTCTTGTCATTCGAAACTTTTGGCTGTGTTGAGACCATACCAGATGGAAGCTCAAGATATTGTGAAGAAAAGGCTTGCAGGAAAGAAACTAACTGACGAGGAATTGAAGATCTTAGAGAGAATCAAGAGATCTGCTGACATGGTTATTGTTTATGGAAAGAAAGCCTGCATAGCTTTGGCTGGAAGGGGTGTCGGACCGCAAACAGCTTCGCGAATTCTAGCCAGGATGTATAGAAGTGATGACGATTTCTATAAGGACATTCTGAAGGCTGAAAGGGAATTCATAAGAACGAAAAGGTTCTGGAGCGACTAGATTCACGTTTTTTTCTTGATATATATAAAATAATTACTAAAATAAAAACGATGTAGAGTACATACAGAACAACAAAAATAGGTGGTTTTGGTATGACTTCGAACAAGACACTTGAGGCTGCAAAGGAATTTATATAAGCGACTTCCGCACTTATGAAATATTCGCCAGGTACAAACTTATCAGTCAATCTAAATTCTTTAGGGAAAGTAGTTCTGTTTGTTACAGCCATAGTTTCTGATTCAGCTAACAGTAAATTCCCATTAATATCTTTTATTGAATAATTAATCAGGACATCGACTGTCTTTTCAGGTCTGCCGACGTTGATGAGAGTTACCAGTGGAATTACCGAAGAACCCTCCACAACTCTTTTATAGATCTCTGACAAATTCAATTTTACATCAAAAAGTATATTCTCGCTCTCTACTACTAAAGAGGTAGGTATGGTTTTCTTGATACCTTCTGCAGTAAACGCCAAGCCTCCTATAAAAACTCCAGTGCTGTTGCCGGCTACAAAAGTTACAGTAAGAGTTTTGGTTTCACCAACTTTTAGATTCACTGTATAGGATGTCAATAAAACTCTGTCTCTCAAATTTCCAGGGTCTACATTGATTGTCAAGTCTGTGTCGCCGGTGTTTTTGATTTCTATCGATTCTGTTTTGAACTCCTTTAATACCAACTGAACTGAAAAGGAATTCACGCTCAAGGTAAAATTATTTTTTGCCTTTCCAACTCCGCCTCCAGATGGTTGTGTTGTTGATGGCGCTGTTGTTGCTGTCGATGGAGCAGGTGACAACACTCCGTATATAGAGGCAGGAGTTATGTTTGCCCAAACATATTTTCCTGTTGTGTCTACTCCAGTATTCGATTCAACAGTCCAAGACGTGCCAGTCCACTTGTAAACTCTAAGATTGTCTTCTCCGGAAACGCTGCCGGTGTAGCTGAAATTTATTAGAATTGAACTACCTGTAGATGTGTTGCTGATATTTAGAAATTCGCCTAGACTATTAAATCCTGAAGTTGATGGAACATTCGTCACGTTATTGATTGAAAAATTATAGCCATCGACAAACGTATTGATTCCATCGAAAGACAGATTGTAGGCTGTTAATTTTGAATTATTTAAATAAATATATCCGCCGGCATTCAAAAAGCTCGTATAATTTATCGTCGCATTGTTAGAATTGATAACAACTCCGTATAGGGAATTGTTAGCGTTAATCGTCACGTTAACTAAAGTCAAATTGCCGTTTATTTTGATGATGGAAGTTGGATTCAAGTTAAAAGTTACATTCTTCATAGTTCACTGGCTGGCATAGGTTGTGTTTACAGCTATAATGCCTGTGTCCACAGTTATGTTGGCGTCTCCGACCGCCGTTATAGTTCTATGCTTAATCAAACCCAATCCGTATAAATTTTTTATTTCATCCGCCGATAAGTCTCTGTTGTAGACAACAGCTTCATCAATAACTCCAGCAAATGGATAATCGCCATTTTTGGAGATTCCTATCGTTAGATTGTAAGTTGTCGGCGTAATGTTGTATGGTTTTGAGCACTCTGTCTTTAACTCTCCATTAACATAGATTTTCAAGCTCGACGGGTTCATGGTTCCAACAATAAAATACCATACGTCTGGTTGCGATAATTGTGTAACACTTTTGCAATTGCTCTCCAATCCAGGCGTATTGTTATTTATTGACATTAAAACTTCATTATCATTCCACCAAAATAGAGAATATAAATTATCTGTGACTGTAGTTCTGCCTTTAGCAATAATTGTTTGATATCTATCAATCAGTTTAGGTTTCACCCATGCGACAAGAGTTCCGTTGACAGTTAAATCCAAACTGTTGTTATCAAAAACTTCTAGTGAATCATCTACACCATCAAACTCTAATGCGCTTTTGAATCTTCCACTAGTCCAATTGGCTCCATTAATCAAAAATCCATTATTTCCATTGCCTGAAGAGTCTGTACTGTTTCTTCCATAACTTTCATCCATATGCCACAGTCCCACCAGTCCATCATCATTGTCGTCCACTTTTTTTGGAACTTGTGGCGTTGTACTTGTGTAATGGAAGTCTCCATAGATTCTTATTTCACTTTCGTTAAGATTAAAATTGTTTGCATAAAATGAAGAGTTGGAGCTGACAAATAGAGCCGATTCGTTTATTATCGAATGCGTAGATACGACATCTGTATGGTTATAAATGTTCAAATTTCCTGTTTGATTAAAGGTTTCGCTAACTGTCAGGTTACCGGATGAAATGTTTACAGTAGTCCCGTTACTTATTGTAAAACTTTTTGACTCAGTCACTTTATCTATGATAAATGTTCCCCCGAAAATCGTGATATTATCTGCTGATGTAAAGTCGTTTTTGATGGAAGATTTGCTGTTCTGCATGCTTGAATTGTAAGCATACATTCTCCAGTCTCCAATACTGTTGAAATTTTTGATGATTAGTGTTCCCGGAGAAGTGTTTAACCAAGATATTTTAGAACTATTCAGATTTTGTACTGTGTTTATTTCTATGCTTCCTGCTATTGCCTCCAGATGACTGGTGGCACTGGAATCAAAACTTATGTTTGTCCAGTTTTGAGTTCCTCTGGCGTTGACGATGTTTTGTGAAACGCCAAAAAAACTTATATTTGTGAAGTTACCTCCGCCACCATTCAGAAACCTCAAACCTATTGTGGAATTCTTGATGACGACATTGCTTACCATGGAGCTGTTAGATATCTGGTTCATATCGACTGCATTTGCGAACGATATGTTAGTATAATTCAAGAAAAATGTTGCTGGTTCGATTCCGGTTTTAAAGTTGAATGCATTTGCCGGGGCGGTTGTGTTGTTTGTTGTTATAAGGACTCCAAAAGTTTTATTGCCATTAGCTATGAAACTTCCGCTTACGTTGCTGGAAAATCCGGTTCCGTTCAGGTCGATGAACTTCAATAGAGTCTGGCTTCCGCCTGCTGCAGAGTCAAGTCTGAAGATGCTTGCATTTGATATATTCAGCGAATATAAAGTCACATTTATTCCAGGATCATAAAAATAAACACCAGCCGGGTTCTTTATGGTTAACGTGCCATTAATGTTAAGTGCACTTCCGGCAATCGTGAATGTGGGATTGGCAGAGGCAGAATTCGGATTAAAGACAAGATTGTTGAACTCATTTTCTCCGAGATTTGCGAATGTCATCGTTACTGAATTAGTGGATGTAAAACTAACTGTACCACTTCCAGCGTCCCAGTTATTTGACGGATTGGTAGAATTGTCCGTATATGCCCCGGAAATAGTATGGCTGGTGCTACTCCATTGTGCATATCCGCTTGTGTTGATAAAAAGATTGGTAACATTCACTCCGCCAACCTGAGGTGCTCCTCCTCCATAAATTTTGCAATTCGTTGTAAATGTCCCATCAACCGTCAAAATGGCGCCATTCCAGTTGACGGCATCGCATCCTAAATTCCCAGTAACATTGCCTAAAAATCGATCGTTTCCACTGAGCGTAATTCTACTGCTAAATGTGAGGTTATTTAGCGAACGTGCACCAGTGCAGCTTGTGATCACAAAGTCAAAACCTGTTACACTTATAAGCGAGGTTCCTGCGTTGACTGTTCCGCTCACGCAGAGCGACGAAGTTGCTGACACAATTTGTATTAAGCCGGAACCCATATTCCAAGTTCCTCCAGCTATAGAAAAAGCTCCACCAGCGCCTCCTGTGCTGATGGTGATAGTACTGTTGTCGGTTGTCAGCGTCCCGTTGGTTTGAACTGAAAAGGTAAACAATGAATTCGATGTGGTTGGGTTATCGCTGAAAATCAGTGTTCCGTTTCCGCCTACTGTCAGTGCCTTCTTTACTGTAATGCCTTTATCGTTTGTCGCATCTGTTACAGTTGTGACATGTGTCGCATCACCTGCTGCATTCTTTATTGTCAGCGTTCCATTTATTTTCAATGCATTTCCAGCGACAGTAAATGTCGGATTAGCAGAAGAAGAGTTTGGATCAAACATTAAGTTGTTAAACTCTACACCGTCGACATAGTTGGTGGCATTACCGAAGGCCATGGTCTGATTATAGGGCGAGGTGAAGGTGACTGAGGAGTTTGCAGAATTCCAAAACGTTGATGTTGAATTGTCTGTCCATGAACCATTGATTGTCAATTTTGAATTGGCAAAATTTATATACGAATTCGGGGCCGATATACTCACATTCCCGTTGACTGTAATTGTAACATTACTAACAGTCATATTTCCGTTCAAAAAGATGTTGCCATTGGCAATGAATGTCGAGTTTGTTTCCGCTGTCAGAATTCCATCCGATGTTATATTCAGATTAACTGGATTTGTAGAATTTCCTAGGATTGCAATTCTAGTCGAGTCATTCCAGTTGAATTTTGTTGAGTCTGCAATGTCAGATGCTATTGAAGAAAAATTATTGCTCGAACCCGAAACGTTTATTGTATTTGCTCCGGTATTGTATGCTGCAACATAACCTGTGATAGGGAAAAATGCCCTTAGAGAGAACATAGTAATTATCAATGTTAAGATGAACAACAGTTTAGCTTCCGCCTCGGTCAGCATCATACTACACTCTTAAATGTTAAGAAATTTAAAATTGGTTTTTCCTTCTCAAATCGGTCTTTAGTCTTGTAACTTCGTCCCTCAAGTCCTGGATATCGCTTACTAATTTCATTATAGTCTCGTCGTTCTCTCTAGCCAAATCCTCAGTTTTCTCGGTTATCAGCCTATCCGTTTCAACCGCGACAATGTTAAAGTTTTTGATATGGTTCTCTAGTCTACTCTCCATATAGTTTAATCTCTTGTCTAAATTGCTCATGTTCGAGGATACTGTTTGGTTCAGTCTAGAGCTTTTCTCAGCGACATCTAAAACGCCTTTGAATTTGCTTTTAAAAAAATCAAAAGTTTCATCAGCTATCTCTTCAGCAATATTATCAACTTCGTCCTTTTTCATTTTCTTCCTCCTCGAATTTCTTTTCTAACTTTTCTATTACCTTAGCCTTCAATTCCTCCTTAAATACTTCGCTTTCCGGCTTTAATTCTTTTGGTTTTTCAGGGAGCCGTGGTATTTCAGGGATTTTGATAATAATTTTTGGCAATGCTGGTATTTTTGGAATTCTTGGCCTCCAGGTTATCTTCGGAATATTCAGACTTATCTTTGGTATGACTATGCCAAGTTCCTGCAGTATGGCGTATATTCTTTTTGAATAATAAACTATTCCGATAATCAATCCTAAGGTTATTAAAATTAGTAGGATTGTTAACAGGTCTGGTCCTGGCGGTTCAAGCGCAAAATCTACCTTAGACTCTCCCTCTTTATACGTGAGCGATATTGGATGTGCTCCAAATTTATCGAAGTTGATGCTCCTCTCAAAGCTTCCAGCAACTTTACCTACCCTGATCTTCAAGCCATCAATATTCATTATGACATCATTCAAATCGAATCCACAGATGTTTTCAAAGGTAAGGTTGACATCTTTCAAGGTCTCAGAATGCATCACCTGCTTTCTGCTGAAGAGATCGTAAGAAACCCCTTTCAAAGTCAAACAGTCTTTTATTACATCAAAAGTAGCCACAGCAGATGCATTTCTCCCCACGTACTCCACAAACAATTGGAAGAAATATCTATCCACATTAAAGTCGTCAGGTATGTGCATAGAGTCTGTTATCGAAATGTTATCATACATCGATCGTGTTATGGCGTCAGTTAGAAGGACCTTATCGTCCTTTATAACGCTTTTGTGGATTACGACATCGAAGGTTGTAAGGTTTCCTACGTTAGTTAAATTGATAGTGTAAATTAAATTTTCTCCAGTAAATACTCTAGGAGTCAAATTGACAATTTCTAAGTCAAGCAAAGGTCTGCCTTTTTCTCTTATAATCAAAAGGCCTCCTCCAAAGCCCGGCACTGTCACAACTTCAGTCACGACCCGGTATACAGAAACTAGAACATCTGCCGTGTCATTAGTTATGTCTGCTCCGCTGACGTTAGCATCGACGTCATAGGATCCTATGGTGTTGGCTACGATTGTCCAGTTAGCAAAACAGCCTTGACCGATTGACAATGTGCATTGTTTTACAGAAGTTTCTCCGCTATCCAAGTAAAGTCCGTCAGCCGTGTTGTTTGTTATGACGTTCAATTCCTGTCGCGGTGTTATGTTGAGTAGACCACAGGTTGCTACCCTGCATGTGAATTGCGTATTAAGGAAAAAGGTGTCTTTTTCTTTTACAAGTTTTATTCCTGTAGGCTCAATAAGATCAGCTTCAGCATAACCGCCTATAGCCTTTGCAATATAAAACTGGCTCGATGTTGAGAAGTTTTCATTCCCTGCAAAGTATCCTGTGATATTGTAAGCTCCTCTGGTTGTAAGATTAGTGTAGTTTATCAACGGAGATGTTCCTGGGGAATTCGATACGTTCTGCATCGAGCCAGTGAAGTTTGTCCAAAGTTGTATCTGTCCTGTGGTGTTGACAGATGTTGTCAGGTTTGCAATTCCATTAAGAATATAATTTACATTTCCTTCTGTTCCGTTTAAGAATAGACTAGTTAGAGTGAAACTTTTGTCAACTATAGCATAGAAGGTGACGCCTGTGAAGTTGTCGGAGTAGTTTTGGTTTCCTGTTCCATTTGCTTTGTAAGCATATCCAGCGGATTTAGCCGCAGGTTGGATGAGATGAGGATTCGAGACTGAAGCGTCATCTCTAAATAAAGTTGCTGTGCCACCGGTTATTGCTGCTGTCGCGTTTATTGCCTGCGGATAAATATAACTTTTATTCGAGTTCAAAGTTCCATTCAAAAATAGATTTACTGGATTGGATGCTTTGCTTACATTGTAAATTTGTGCTGTGGTGGCAAAGGTAAAGTTCTGAGTCGCTGTTACATTGCAGACATAAGTCCATTGCCCACCTGGCAGTATCAATGCTGTATTATTCTCGGTATTTGCTAAGCTGGAATTCCTATAGAGATTAGATGAAGTCTCCCTACTATCAGATGTGCAAGTTGCAGTGGTCGATGTTCCGAATGTCGGTGTGGCTGGTGTAACGGACAATGTAACGTTTGATGTCGCATTCGTCACGCTAAGTATAAATGATTTAGTTGATGTGGTGTAATTTGCATTTCCACTTGTATTGTATGTGTAATTATATTGAGCAACTGCTAGATCCAAAACATTTGAAATTGGGTTTGTGATTCCTATATGCGTCGTATTTCTTGTAAGGTTGAAAGGTATAATCTGTCCAGAAGATATTGCATTGTAACCTGTGGCGTTCGTAACACTCCTATAGGTGACAGAGAGTGTAGCTTCTGTTCCATTCAAAGTCAAATTCATGTAGTTTATTGAACTGTTTTTTGTTACTGTGAAAATTACAACACTAGTTAAATTGGCCTCGTTGCCCGTGTCATTTGCAAACCATCTTATTCTGTACTCTCCGGAGCTTAGGAATCGCTCCTGTGTGAAATTAATTGTGAACAATCCACTCGTTGAAGTGTTTGTAACCGCCGGAGAGGAGAAAACCGAATAATTTGTTACAGTTCCAGAAGCGTTTGTTTCAAACAATACTTTATCCACGCCAGCATTTCCAGTTTCCGTGTCGCTGAAATTTATTTGAAAGCCATAGTTCTTTCCAGTTGAATATGCTGTTGACAATCCGAAGTTTGTCGTATTTTCTTTGAACTGTGGTGGTCTATTAGGTGGTGGCGTAGTCACATTGAATGCTAAAGTCCTCATGAAGTAGGAGAGGTTTGCATTGCCGTTGAAGTATGAGGAAATGTTCCAATTCTGGCCAAGTGTAGTTAAATTGGTCGTGTTATAAATGAACTGTGTTCCGGTTAGGTCAATCCAGCCTGTGTAATTAGACGCGAGAGTTATTGTTATCCCAGAAACATTTCCAGCAGCTGTAAAGTTTGCAACTTCATTTCTTGTGTAATTCCTGTTTGCCTGTGTGTCATTGAGGAACAAACTTATGGTCAGGTCTCCTTTAGTTATGTTCTGGATTCTTGTGAATGTTGTGGATGTAAAGTTTTGTGTAGCTGTGATATTGCAGATATATTTCCACTGACCAACCGGCAAGATTAATGCAGTGTTGTTTTCCGTATTGGCCAGAGTGTCATTTCTGTAAAGATTCGAAGAAACCTCCCTACTATCTCCTGTACATGTTGCTGTAGACTGGGTAGGATATGTGGTCGGGGCTGGAGTTACGGTTAAAGTGACATTGCTTGTAGCGTTACCCACTGTCAAAATAAATGATTTGGTTCCGGCGGTGTAATTGACATTACCGGAGGTATTGAATGTATAATTATACTGACTGACAGCCAAATCAAGTTGTTCATCGTAGAAGCCTGAAATCACGGAGCCGTCGAAGTGCGTAGTATTCCTAGTCATGTTTAAAGACAGAACTTGTCCTGTCAAAAATATGGAGTGATTTCCAGTCGCATTGGTTACGCTCCTATAGGTAACTGATAATGGTGCTTCTGTTTTGTTCAATGTCAAATTCATTCTGTCGAAGGATGTGTTCTTATTAATAGTAAAGATGACAAGACTTGTCAAGTTGAAAGCATTCTCACCTGCATTGCTATCATTAGCGAACCACCTGATCCTATACTCTCCGGCTTGTGGGAATTGCTCCTGAGTAAAGTTAATTGTATAAAGACCATTATTTGAGGTATTTGTAACAGCAGGAGAATCGTATCTAGAATAATTCGTTATAACGCCAGAAACGTTTGTTTCGAATATAACTTTATCAATTCCCGCGTTTCCAAATTCAGGGTCTGTCCAATTAATTTGAAAACCATAATTTTTACCAGGTGAGTATGTTGATGCCAACCCGAAGTTGGTTATGTTCTCTTTAAACTGCGGAGGACGGTTAGGTGGCGGGGTAGATACGTTGAATAGATAAAACTGTTGCCTATAACTTAGATTTGAATTGCCAACGAAATATCCGGACATGTTGAAATTTTGTCCGATTGTTGTTAGGTTTGTTGTGTTAAAAACATATTGATCGGAAGTCAGGTCAATCCATCCGGTATAATTTGAAGTCAAAATCAGTTTCTGTACTTCTCTAACCAAAGATACGTTCGTATATGCTGTAAAGTTAGCCACTTCTCTTTGCGTGTAATTCCTGTTGCCTTGTGTTCCATTTAATTGTAAAGTTACATTCACGTCGCCTCTGCTGATGTTGTAAATTGTCAATGCTGTTGCAAAGGTGTAATTTTGTGTAGCTGTGACATTGCATATATACTTCCACTGACCAGCCGGCAAGAACAGTCCTGTATTATTTTCAGTATTTGCAAGTGTGTCATTCCTATAGAGATTTGTAGAACTCTCTTTGTGATCTGAAGTACAGATTGCTGTCGATGAAACAGCGTAAGTGACCGGAGCTGTTGGTGTTACAGTTAAAGTCGCATTAGAAGTTGCATTGCTCACAGTCAAGACGAATGATTTTGTGGACGCTGTGTAATTGATGTTTCCAGATGTGTTGTACGTGTAATTATATTGTCCCACAGCCAAATCGAGTTGTTCTGATGCTCTTGAGTTTGCTCCGAGATTGTTAGCTAAATGTGTTAAGTTTCTTGTGAAATTGAAAGCAAGTATCTGTTGTCCGATGGAATTGTTTGCAGTCGCATTATGTACGCTTCTGTAAGTGACTGACAAGGAAGCCTCAGTATTATTCAAAGTCAAGTTCATAAAGTCGAAAGTACTGTTTTTGTTGATTGTAAAAATAACCAAGCTGGTTTCATTAACTTCGTTTCCAGTCTCATTCGCAAACCATCTGAATCTATATTCTCCTGTCTGTAAAAATTGTTCTTGTGTGAAGTTTATTATGTAAAGCCCGTTAGCAGATGTGTTTGTCACTGCCGGTGATGAAAATCTGGTGTAATTAGTGATCGTTCCGGAAACATTAGTCTCAAAGAAAGCTTGGCTCACTCCCGCGTTTCCATTTTCCGGATCGGTCCAGTTTATCTGAAATCCATAGTTTTTGTTAGGAGAGAATGTTGTTACTAATCCAAAGTTTGTCGTGTTATCCTTATATTGTGGGGGTTGATTCGGTGGCGGAGTGCTGACATTAAAGAATACACTTCGTGTTGTGTAGGATAGATTGGAGTTTCCTACAAAATACGTTGTTATGTTCCAGTTTTGTCCTACTGTAGTCAAATTGGTTGTGTTAAAAATGTATTGAATGGATGTTAAATCCACCCATCCGGTGTAGTTCGAAGTCAGGATGAGTTGTTGCACTTCTCTTACAAAACTGACATTGGAGTAGGCCGTAAAGTTAGCAACCTCATTTCTCGTGTAGTTTCTATTCGCTTGCGTGCCATTCAAAGTCAGATTCAACAACGCGTCGCCTTTGCTTATGTTAAGGATATTTGTAACTCCGGCGAAAGTGAAGTTCTGAGTCGCAGTGACATTACATGTATATGCCCACTGTCCTGCTCCGAGAATTATAGCTGTATTATTTTCCGTATTTGCCAGAGAGGCGTTTCTATAAAGATTTGCAGAAGTTTCTCTGTTATCTGCTGTGCAGACTGTTGTAGTTGAAGTAGGATATGTCGTTACTCCTGGAGTCATTGTCAAAGTCACATTGGAAGTCGCGTTTTGTACAGTATGTATAAAGGACTTTGTTCCAGCCGAATAGTTTGCATTTCCGGATGTGTTGAAAGTGTAATTATATTCTCCGACAGGCAAGTCCAGTTGAACTGAATTTATCTGACCGTCAAAGATATTGCTGAAAAGGTGTGTAATGTTCCTTGTAAAGTTGAAAGGCAAATTTGCATCTGTGACTGTGCTGGAATTTGCAGTGGCATTATGTACGCTTCTGTATGTTACAGCAAGGTTTGCTTCAGTTCCATTGAGAGTAAGGTTCATGAAACTTAATGTCCTATTTTGCGTGATAGTGAAGATTACAACGTTAGTCAAATTGAATTCGTTTCCTGTGTCGTTAGCGAACCACCTATATCTGTATTCGCCTGCTCCGGAAAACTGAGGCTGTGTGAAATTAATTGTGTAGACTCCAGAGGTATCATTGCCTACTGCCGGAGAAGTATACCTTGTGTAATTTGTTATTGTCCCAGAAACATTAATTTCAAATATCACCTTACTTACTGCAGCATTTCCGCCTTCAGATCTGTCCAATTTATCTGGAATCCATAGTTCTTTCCCGGAGAATATGGTGTTGAAAGTCCGAAATTTGTTGTGTTGTCTTTGTACTGCGGAACTTGATTAGGCGGTACGGCAGTCACGTTGAACAGATAGAACTGTTGCCGATAACTTATGTTCCCGTTACCTACAAAATACCCAGAAATATTCCAGTTCTGCCCAACAGTCGTCAGGTTAGTAGTGTTGAATATATACTGATTGGATGTCAAGTCTATCCAGCCGGTATAATTAGAAGTCAAAATCAGTTTTTGTGTGTTCTCGACTAAAGAGAAGTTTGTATATGCAGTGAAGTTTGCGACTTGCCTTTCCGTGTAATTTCTATTGCCTTGCGTCCCATTCAGTTGCAGAGTTACATTCAAATCAGCTTTGCTTATGTTGTAGAGCGAGTAGTTTGTTGAAAAAGTATAGTTCTGCGTATTTGTGACATTGCAGACATATGCCCATTGTAGAGTCGGCAGAACTAGTGCTGTGTTGTTTTCTGTAGCAGTGACGTCGCTGGCATTTCTAAATAATCCATAAGCTGGTGGTGAGACAATTCCACCAACGAAATCTGTACCATTGCCTATGCATGTAGCTGTTGTAGGATTCCCGTATGTGTTAGGATAAGGTACAACTTTTAATTCTGCACTTTGGCTCGAATTGAAAACCGTCAAAAGCAAAGATTTTGTAGCTGACGAATAATTAGCATTTCCTGATGTATTGTAAGTGAAATTGTATTGACCGACTGCCCTGTCCAATTGTTCTGATGCAGTATTTCCGTCGACCAGATTGCTTGCCAAATGTGTGGTGTTTCTTGTGAAGTTGAAAGCTAACACAGCATCTACTACAGCGGAGCTGTTCGCAGTAGCATTGTGGACAAATCTGTAAGTCCTAGATAAGTCAGCCTCTGTCCCATTTAAAGTCAGATTCATTATCATGTTTTTTGTGTCGTTCTGTGTGATCTCAAAGATGACTATGGTTGTCTGGTTGAATGAGTTCGAAGTATCATTAGCAAACCATCTGTATTGATATTGACCTGCTCCTCTAGTTTGAGGCATTGTAAAATTGATTGTGTAAACCCCATCTGTTCCGTTGTTTATGGCTGGCGTAGTGAATCTTGTATAATTTGTTATTGTTCCTGAAAGATTGATTTCAAAAATTGCTTTACTAACTGCTGCATTACCTCCAGCATCAGGGTCTGACCAATTTGCTTGAAAGCCCAAGTTCTTTCCCGGAGAATATGGAGTCGACAATCCAAAGTTTGTTGTGTTATCTTTGAATCTCGGCGGTCGATTTGAAATAAAAGTAACAGATGTGTTAAACCAGTCTACGGAAAGGTTGAAGGCATTTGTTGCATTATAATACTTCCTAATCATGTCAGTTCTTATTCTTGTCATGACATGTCCAGAAGAATTGACAAAATCTGAAGGACTGACGTCCAGTGTTATGTTTGGTTGAATCCAAGTGGTATTTATTAATCCCGACATCTTGTTAACCCACTGCACAGCATTATTGTCAAATACGTCTATATACCAATCGCCAGGCAGAGAAGCATTGAAACTAAAATTAAAAACTAAAGTCAAGGCGGTAATTAAACCCGGATCTTCTGCAATGGGTTTGGATGTTAAATTCACTGCAATGGTGTTCATTATAGGCAAGCCAGTCAAATTTAGTTCATCAATCTGAAGAAACTCACCTGCCATAGTACCTGTATCAGCATAAAAAGTCCAGTTGAAAGTTCTTGTATCATTAAAATCCATGGATGAATTCCGTATAGGCTCGCAACCCAAAGCGTCTCCACCATCAACTACCAAAAGTTGTGTCCTCGTATTTGTAGCGCTGTACGCAAAGATTCTAATGAATTCACCTGCATCTAACGCGGCTGGTGCAACATAATCATACTCGAAGTCTATAGCTCTGTAGCCTGTTGTGTTGACAGCAGTGCTGCTTGTGTTCAATCTAAATACAGCACCGCTGATAGTTGTTGAACCCCTGTTTCCTACACAAGCAGCACTTAGCCAAGCGGAAGTGGAAAACCACGGACCTACATTAGAAAAATTTGTCCCAGTTATTGTAGTATTTGTATCAAAAGTTTCGTTAAAAAATCTCTCCCTGTCACCATCAACACTTTGAGAAGTTATGTTCATTCTCAGCAAATCATTTCTTGTATCTAAATTGGTACCACAGTCCATTCCAGTTCCGTTATAAATGTCTCTGGCAGAACAACCTTGGTAGTCTGTCTGGACAGCAAATGCGTTGTTTACTAGGACGATTATTAGAATTATAAACCCTATTACCAAAATTGTTTGTAAATTTTTGCTTCTGTTCATTGCACCACGCTGATAGAGACATCATCAATCAAAACATATCCTTCTACGAATCTTGAACCAAGAGCCAATTTTCCAATTCCTGAGGCAGGGAGTGCTGTGGTTGTTATCGAAAGTTTAATCCAGTCCCCTTCATTTTCAATCGATGCGGATTCAAAGAGGTCTGGATCTGGAAGAAAATAAGAGGAGGGGCCAAAGATTATGTCGTCAGAATTCAGGAAATTCCCATTTACATCAAAAAGAAAGAACGATAGTCCTATAATCCCTAGATCATCCACTTGCGAATATGTAGAACTTGTTTTGAAATAAAGTACAAGTGAATACTTTTTAGGTCCTACATTAAAAGATCTTGAGGTGACTTCTGGGGAAATGGACCATGCTGAGAAATTAAAAGATGGCGAAGCTGTTCTACCTACATTAGCAACTGGCACATACAACCATTCTTCATGATCTCCGTCATCAATCCCATCAACACTATTCTGTGAGAACCAGTTTTTGAACAAATTGGGATTACCTTCTCGGCGATCATTAAATGAAGGATTTAAAACCAAAGATTCTACAAAAGGAGGGGGTGATGGCGGAGTTTCGAATGGCGGAAGTATTTCTGGCTTCTTCGGAGTTAAATTGACCTCAGGTTGTGTGGTATTCTCAGTTGCATTTGACACTTCTGGAGCAGTCTCCGTAAAATTTTCTGTCAAATTTCCTAATGTTGAATTCTCTGTTAAATTTTCAGTAGCATTGCCTGTCGCATTTTCAGTAATGTTTACCAGAAAGAATCCTGTAAGTCTCCCTGCAAGGAAAACTCCGAAAATGAAGATTATACTAAGGACTAATACTATCAAAACCCTTTCTACCACAGGACCACTGATAATTATTTGCAAGTAGAATATTAATAGTTAATGAAACCGAAAGAAACGATTATACGCCTCCATTTTCTTCAAAAAGCATGTTTTAGAAGGGTGAAAGGGACGGTTTCCTAAGTTCCGTTATACCCCTCCCTATACTAATTATTCTTATGAGATTTGAAAATTTCGACCTCGGGCTTATACCTGAGGATGAAGCGATAGCAAACCCTCAAGGAATATACATGTTCGAGTTCGAAGGCAAGACGTACTTCCTGAAAGTAAAGGACGATGGCTTGCTCTTTGTAATTGAGGTAGAATAAAATGATTGATGAAATAAAAATCAGAGAATACAATCCAACAAGAAAGGCATGGGGGATTTATGTAAACGATAGAATAGTTTACGCTGCCCCAACGCCAGAAGAGGCTAGAGACATAGCTGGCCGTAGGGATGTACTTGCTGGCTACGCAGCGATATATTTAGATGACACTAGTATATCACAAAGGCTAATTACAAAGAATCACTGCAGAGTTAATGTTCGTTGGTCCGAGGTGGATGAAACGTTTGTGCGTCAGATGCCTTGGTATAAAGTAGAAAAGGTTGAACCACCAATGTTTAAAAAAGGAGAAAATTAAGAGGTGAAAAAAATGAAAAAACTTTTAGGAGCAGTGATTGGCTTTCTAGTCCTATCTATGCCTATAGCCTTTGCTCAGGAAGTTTCAGACGAGCAGCTTATAGGAGCAGATGCAGGGACAACCCCTGACAGCCCATTCTATATGTTCAAAAGATGGGGTGAAGGTCTAAGTTTGTTCTTTACGTTTGACGAGGCTACAAAAGCTAAGATGCATTATCAGTTTGCAAAGACTAGATTGGCTGAGGCAAGGATGATGCAGGAGCAAGATAGAACAGAACTTGCTGAACAAACGATTGGCGATTATGAGGGAGGACTGGAAGCTACAGATAGTTATTTAGAAAGGGCCATAGCGAGTGGAAGAAATGTAACTGAGATTGTTGACGAGATAAGAGAACAAAACTACCAGCACGCTTTAGTCATGCAAAGACTTTATCAAGAGCTTAGAAGTGAGATGGCAAAAGCAGCTATAGAAAGAGCTATGGAAAGATCTTTGCGGAAAAGAGCTGAAATAGCTGCACGTGTTGGGGAAAGAGAGTTTGTTGAGATGACTGTCACTGTCGGGGAAAAGACAGTAACATTAAACGTGCCTGAAAAGTTTGCGGAAAAATTCTTTGAAAAGGCAGAAGATTTCAAAGAAAGATTGCATGAGAGAGAAGAGGTGAAAGCCACTGTTAGCACAAGGCTAGATACAAGATTAGCAGAGTGTGCAGAGCTAATAGAGGAATTAAAGACAAAACAGCTTGATAACGCTGGTCAAGCCCTCTTGACAAATGCGGAGAAGCATTTAGAAAATGCAGAAGCGGCTCTGACAACAGGAAACAGAACAGGAAGAGCTTTTGGACAAGCAGTTGCAGCATGTGCTAATGCAAGAAATGCCGCAAAGCATGTTGTTGCATTAGAAGAGGCTGAAGAAAGAGCTGATTTGACTGTGACAAGCGTTTCAATAGAGCCTTTGATAGTAGGAGAAGGCGGAACAGCGAGCATAACAGTGAATTTGACAAACCTTGGAGATGAGAGTGCTGAAAACTATGTTGTGAAAATATTTGACTTCACAGCTAACGTGACTGTTGCAGAACAAACTGTGACAGAAACAGAGGAAGGCGGCTCATCGACTGTCTTGGTGCAATATACGAATGTGGCAGGCATAGGAGATCACACAATTGTTGCAACCGCAGATTTTACAGAACTGATTAGAGAGTCTGATGAGACAAACAACGCAGCCCGAGCCATGTTTACTGTGAACAGAACTTTGAGTGCCGGTGTTTAGCTTTAATTGCCATCAGTTAACTTTATAACTGATGGCTTCTTTATTATTTACTGATTTGGAATGGAAAAATTTTTGAATGAGATGCTGTTTGTAATCTATACAGCTAAAATCGGAGAAATGCTAGTAGACAGCGAACACCAAAACAATTAACTATTTTAATCTGAGTTTGTTTGTTTTTTGTAGGGTTTCTTCTCTATAATATTTTTCATTTCTAAATTCCTTATGACTTTGCTCACTTTTGTTTTTGACCAATCGAGATGCTTTTTCAAATCTTCTTGTAGCACTTCATCATTCTTTGCCACGTAGTCTACGATTTTCTTTTCGTCCTCATTAACAACGTCTTTAATCAGTTTATGTTTTGTCATTTTTCTGAATCTTAAGACAAGGATTGCTGCCGCGACTAACACTGCAACTATAATGAAGGGTGTTGCAGAAGCTCCTGTATCTGCAGCCCTGTATTGCACAAAGACTACATATTCTTCTCCGGAGATTATCTGTTTAGACCATTCTAAAAGAATTCTCTGTCCATCTGTAGCTATTCTGACTGGTCTAGTGATCAAAAGACTTCCACCCTCATCAACGATTGCGGATTGTGGTGGCAAAGCTACATTCAGTGTGAATTCATCGACGGGTTGCCTGAATGTGAACGTGAACAAATTTTTGTCGCCCACTTTATCCACCAAGCCGGTTGTTTGAAAGTCCACAGTAATATTGAATTCGTTGCCTTTTGATATAGTCTTGGTAAAAATTATTTCATACTGATTATTAGTCTGCTGAATTTTGAAAGGCACTGCCGTCTTTACGTCTGTAGGCTTTGCTGGCAGTCACTTACAGAAGCGTACATAATGCGACTGCAAACAATTCCATCGGACAACAGATACTTGCTTTCAATTTCACAAGAAACTTAACACATTTAGCTAACAATCTCGGAGCAAACTCAAGAGCATCAGAACAACTCGATTTGGCTGTGGGACAATATAATTACAATAACTGGGACAAATTTTTCTAATGTAGGTCCGTGGTTTTCCACTTCCGCTTGGCTAAGTGCTGCTTGTGTAGGAAACAGGGGTTCAACAACTATCAGCGGTGCTGTATTTAGATTGAACACAAGCAGCACTGCTGTCAACACAACAGGCTACAGAGCTATAGACTTCGAGTATGATTATGTTGCACCAGCCGCGTTAGATGCAGGTGAATTCATTAGAATCTTTGCGTACAGCGCTACAAATACGAGGACACAACTT
The DNA here is from genome assembly GCA_000405245.1 of Candidatus Aenigmarchaeum subterraneum SCGC AAA011-O16. Lineage (GTDB taxonomy): Archaea > Aenigmatarchaeota > Aenigmatarchaeia > Aenigmatarchaeales > Aenigmatarchaeaceae > Aenigmatarchaeum > Aenigmatarchaeum subterraneum. The sequence goes on along the minus strand of ASMQ01000001.1, from coordinate 298 downwards.
TTGGTAGTTGATGGTGGAGACGCTTTGGGTTGCGAGCCTATACGGAATTCATCCATGGATTTTAATGATACAAGAACTTTCAACTGGACTTTTTATGCTGATACAGGTACTATGGCAGGTGAGTTTCTTCAGATTGATGAACTAAATTTGACTGGCTTGCCTATAATGAACACCATTGCAGTGAATTTAACATCCAAACCCATTGCAGAAGATCCGGGTTTAATTACCGCCTTGACTTTAGTTTTTAATTTTAGTTTCAATGCTTCTCTGCCTGGCGATTGGTATATAGACGTATTTG